>JAHFTX010000006.1:695-90721 GCA_023265395.1 Thermoplasmata archaeon | reverse complement strand
AGGATCCCCAGCGCCGAGGAGCAGCCCCTCGGGAGGATCCGCGATGCCGACCGGACCAAGGACGAACTCACACCAACGCCCCTCAGGCTGGTGACCATGCTTGACGAGGGTCGCGCGCCGCCGGTGAGGGGCGAGCCGCTCGAAATGCAAGATGCAGCGCGGCAGATAGTGGACGACGTGCCCACCGATGGGCGCGAGTTGCTGACGGTCGATATCGGCATACACCTGAGTGGTCGCTAGCACAGGGATGTGGTGGCGTCGGGCAATCGACTGCAACTCGCCCACGAGGCTCGCGAGGGCCTGTCGCGCCTTCTCCGAAGACGCCAGGGGCCGGAAGAGCGTCCCGACGCCATCGACGACGACGAGGCCCACACGTGCTCCTCCGGCCACGATGCGAGCCGCTTCGAGGACTTGTTCGTGTTGCTGCTGCAGATCGTAGGATTTGAGGAAGAGCAACGAGGGAAGCACCGCTTCGAGCTGCCCTTGGCAGATCTGCGCGAGACGCTCGATCGACACCCCGTCGGTGTCGAGGAAGAGCACCTTGGAGCCCGAGAGCGCGACGCGGGCGCTCACCTGCAGGCAAAGGTTGGTCTTGCCCACGCCCGCCTCGCCGTAGACGAGGGTCAACCCATCTTCTGGCAGGCCTCCTCCGAGCAGGCGATCGAGCCCGTCACACCCTGTGCTCAGCGTCGGTGCGACCTCAGAGTCCGCTCAGGGGTATCCGTCGGCATAAGGCTCGCGACCACTCCCGTGCCAGGTCGCGGCCGACCGTTCATCATCCCCCGTGGGCAGGCTTCCGTCTCGTCGCGGTCGTCGGGCGCCACCCTTTAAATAGCGTCCTTTTCATCCTGCGCCCACTATGGTCGACGCCCGGGAGCTGACAAAGAAAATCTGTCTGCTGGGCGACCCCTCGGTAGGGAAGACCTCACTGATCCGTCGGTTCGTCCTCGACGAGTTCGACGACAAGTACCTCTCGACCATCGGCACGAAGGTCTCCAAGAAACTGCTCTCGGTCGATGTCCCCGAGAAGGACATGAAGGTCAAGCTGACCTTGATGATCTGGGACGTCGCCGGGCAGCAAGAGTACCGGATGTTCCACAAGATGTACCTCAAGGGCGTCGAGGGAGCCTTCAGCGTCGGGGACATCACCCGTCGGTCGACAATCGAGACGATGCGCAACAACGTCCAGCTCATCCAGACAGAGGCGGGCTCCGTCCCCATCGTGTTCCTCCTCAACAAGGCCGACCTCGCAGCAAAGACCAAGATCGACCCCCAGGAGGAGGTCGCCGCGGCGCAGAAGATGCACATCACTGCCCTGCCGACCTCGGCCTTGACGGGCCAGAACGTCGAAGAGGCATTCAGGACCTTGGGCACGCAGATGGTCTGGCGCTGGATCGAGACGGCGCTCTGAGGGCGAGCATGGCCGGCGAGCTCCCCACGCTGCGCATCACCGTCGTCGACGTGACGACCCAATCGAACGTCGATGTTGACATCACGCCCGCGAACACGGTCGACGAACTCATCGAATCGGTCGCGGCAGCCTGGGACAAGGATGTCGGTGCGTACACCCTGATGCTCAACAATCAGGTCCTACCAGCCGGTGCACCCTTGGGGACGTTGCCCTTGCAGCCAGGTCTGGTGCTGCACTTCCTGCCCGACCCTCAGGGGGGCTGAGGGCAATCAGTTCAATCCGAACTGTTCCTGGTATCGTTTGCGGTCCGCCGCGCTGAGCTGGGGCGACCCGATCCCCTGGCGGAAGTACTGCTCGGCCTCAGAGAACATCCCTCGGTCCCGGCACAGCACGCCGAGGTTGAACAGCACGGTGGGATTCTGTGGGTCGATTCCCAAAGCCGCCTGGAAGCGGTCCTGCGCCTCGGCGGTCCGCTGCGTCTTGTGCAGCATCGTCCCGTAGTTGAGCAGCGTCTCGACGGAGCGCGGGTTGAGCTGCAACGCCCGCTGGTAGGAGCCCTCCGCCAGCTGCCACTGGCCCATCTCGGCCAAAAGGTCACCCTTGAGCTGGTGCGTGCGGTCGTACTCCTCGTAGATCTGCAGGGATTCCTCGAGCAGCGCGAGCGCCTGCTGCTGGTTGCCACCGTTGAACGCCGCCGCCGCGGCCTCGTTCTTCTTGATCACCTTTCCGCTCTTGAGCACCCACGCCAACTTGGCCATCGCACCTACCCCCGTGCCGGAAGGCAATCACCCGTGCCCCTTCAAGATTGGGGGCCGCGTTCCCCCGTGCGCGGCGTCGCACTCTGGTCGTCGTCAGGGGGGATTAGCTCCTTGCCCGACGCGTCGGGAGCGCCCTGGGGGATTGGCGCCACTGGTGCCTCGATGGTCGGAAGGGACCCGCTCGGAGGCGGGGGAGCAGGCGCCGATGCCCACGGCGGAGAGGGCGGCCCTGGGTGTGCGCCGGTCGGCGCAGCGGGCCAGGGCGGGCTCGCAGGGGGCTGCTGCCGTGGGTAGGGGGCGCCACCAGGCGGTGGTGACCAATGGCCGACCGGATGAGCCCCGCCCGGAACTGCAGGTGTGCCTGGAAGTGGGGCGGCCTCAGCCTTGGGGCCGAACTCGTTGCGACTGCGGAAGAGCAGATAGGTCGCCACCATCCCGCACAGGGGGCCTAGGAAGAAGTTGCCCGCGCCCGTCGAAAGGATGAGCAACGCGCCTGCGACTAGCCCTGCGGTCCAGGCACGCCGGTTCGCGACGGCCCACGCGAGCAGGATCACGACGATCCCGATGGCGACCGAGCCGATTCCGCAGACCGTCTGGAACTGTTCACCGAATGCCCGTTCCTCCTCGGTGTACTCGCCCGAGCTGAACAGGTCGATGCTCCAGATGACGGCGGCTTGCACGAAGGTGAGGACCCCCCCGATCCCCAAGGCCCAGGCGGCATACACTGGCAGCGAGGTCTGCGGCACGGCAGCTGTTCGGGGCCCGCTCATCCCGGGGGCCATCGGCGGAGTGATTGCCCCGGTCCGCCGATCGTAGGGGAGCGGGTATGGTGGCTGATACAGCTGGTCTGCAGCATCCGCTGGTGGGCCTGGGGGACTCCCCAGTGCGGCGATGTCCGGAGGCAACGGCTCGGGTTCAGCCAAGGGCTCGCTGACTGCCACCGTGGTGAAGAGTTCCTCTGCAGGCGGCGGAGCAGCTATTCCCATCGCTGCACCATGCGGAACGACGGCCATCAACCTTCCGCGAAAGATGCACCGCGCGCCCTCGCCCTCCCCCTCTAGGGCGGCCACGCGCCGGCACGAGGGGGGGGGTGCTGGCGGAGGGCTGCGAGGCCAGCGCGACCCAACAGCCGCCCATGGTGGTAGAGGAACTGCTGGAGGTACCCCCGAGGGGAGGGGAGGTGTCGTTGGACCCATCGTTGCAACCGCCGATAGGTGCGGGGACCGCGCAGAGGGTAGCCGTGCTCCAACACCCGGACCATCCACACGTCGAGGGGGAATGCTTCCAACTGGTCGAGGGAGAAGAGCGCGATGCAGTCGGCGACCTTGGGGCCGACGCCCGGCAATTCGCACAGTCGCTCCCGGGCCTCCGCTAGCGGGAGGTCAGAACACGGGCCTAGGAAGTGGGAGAGCCCCTCGTCCGCCAGGCGGCAGGCGCTCTGGTGCAACGTCCTGGCTCGATATCCCAGGCCGAGCCTGCGCAGATCGCCTTCGGTGGACTTCGCAAGGCGCTGGGCAGAGGGCAGGGCGCTGCCGCAGACACGACCGTCTCCATCGAGGAGCGGTTCACCGAGACGATTCGCCAGCGCGTCGAGCATCCGGCGCATCCGGAGCTGGTTGTTGGCGCTGCTGCAGATGAAGGCGACCGTCGCGTCCCACGGCGCCTGGCGCAGCAGGCGCATCCCAGGTGCTGCTGACACCGCATCGCGGGTCAACCGATCGACCATCAGATCGCGACACCAGGTGCGGTAGGGGTCGTCGCACCGTAACAGCCGCCCTGCTGATGTGCGGGTGTACTCTCCAGCGATGAGCTCCACCTCCACGCGGGCGGAAGTCGACCGTGGCGTCACGGCCGGGGCCCGTAGCTGCAGCAGCGCACCCTCGACGACCCCCCGCCAGCAGACGGACCCTCCCGCCGATGGGACGGCATCCCAACGGAAGACCTGGCCGCTGCGCATCGTCGCGCCGAGGTCGAACGAGCCGTCGACGACGATGCGCCAGCCCATGATCCCCCTAGCGACCCCAGAAGGGGCGCTCAGCCCGTTTGATGCTGGCGACCTCCTCGAGGACCTCCCGCTCGTCGGGGTTGAGGGGGAGCTTCGCCAAGTGGATGAACTCGGTCTCGGCCAGATTGACCAGCAATGTGTCCCCCTCCTTGATCTGACGACCGACCGTCGGGCCGTCGATCGCCAGCGCCAGCTCGTCGCCCGCCATCGCCTCCTTGACGGTCTCCTCGCCCTTGCGCATGGATTTGACGAAACCGATGTCCTGACCGTCCTTGGAGCGGATCAGCCGCTGGTCGGAACGAACCCGCCCGGCAAGGACGCGCACCCCGACGATCGCGGGCCCTTTGACGCGAAACGTGTGGTCGGGCAGCAGCAACACCTTGCCCGGGAAGTTGTACGCCAACCGCCGTGCGACGTCGAGGTCCTTGGATGCTTGAAGTCGCCAAGCGACGAACTCCTCGACGAGCCGATAGAGGATGTCGGAGGTCAGGATCGTCACTCCCACCGCCTCGGCCTCGGTCTTGGCCTCCGGAAGCACCCTTGTGGTGAACCCCAGAACGATGCGGCGCAACGGGTCCTCGATGGTGGAGACGGGCACGATGTCTCGTCGGCTGATGTCCCCGACGGTGCCACTAGAGACGCCGTATCCTGCCTCGTCGAGCTCTGCGGCCAATGCCTCGAGCGACCCGACGGCATCGGCCTTGATGCAGATCCCATCCTCACGGACCTCGATGTGCGGTGTCAGCTCCTCCTCGAGCTCCGTGAGCACCTGGGAGAGCTGCTCAGCAGAGGCTGCGCGCACGGGCGCACCAGCAACGATATCGGTCAGCTCGTGGGGCACCACCTTGATCCCTGCAGCGGCGACGACCCGGTCGACGTTGGAGAAACGGTCCCGCGGCGAACGGATCTCGTCCATCGGCCTGGGCTTGAGCAGGGCCCGGATCCGCGAATGGCGTGGTCCATTGGGGGTGCCCACGACCAGCAGGTCGCTGGTGGTGAAGGTCCCGCGGTAGATGATCACGTCGAGGGTCATGCCCAGCCCCTTCTCCTCCTTGACCTCCAACACGGTCCCCGCACCCGGACCCTCCTCCTCGACATCGAGCCGGGCCTCGAGGAAGCGTTGGGCCAACCCCGAGAGGACCAACAGCAGGTCGGGGATTCCGACGCCGGTCAGGGCCGAGGTCGGGATGATGGCCAAGTTGCGCTGGAAATCGCTGACGCGGTCGTAGCGATCGGCGCTGAAACCGTGGGTGGCCAGAGCGCCAATGAGATCGTACAGGCGCTCGTCGAGCTTCTCCCGCGCACGACTATGCTGCTGCTCCAATGCCATGCGGAACACCTGCTCATCGCACTTGGTCCATCCCTGGACGAGGTCGACCTTGTTGGCAGCGACGACGAAGGGGGTCTTGCCCTTGCGCAGAATGTGCAGCGACTCGATGGTCTGGGGCTTGAAGCCCTCGTTGAGGTCGACCACGAGGACCGCAAGGTCCGCCAGTGACCCGCCGCGGGCCCGTAGGCTCGAGAAGGCACGATGCCCGGGGGTATCGATGAACAGCAGCCCCGGGACCTTGAAAGTCGTGGCTGAGGCCATCGTGCCGCAGATGCGCACGATCTCCGAGAGGGGGACCTCGGTGGCACCGATGTGCTGGGTGATCCGTCCCGATTCACGTTCGGCGACGAAGGTCCCGCGGATCCGGTCGAGGAGGGAGGTCTTCCCGTGGTCGACGTGGCCGAGCACCGAGACGATGGGCTGCCGCATGCTCATGGGTGGACCTCGGTGTGGTGTCTTCGCGCAGCCGCAGCAGGGTGCCGTCGCGGCAAGGGGGGCGCACCCTAGACCGCGGTGCGTGGCACCAGCCGGGAGGGGGCTCTCAGGAGAGCCAACCCTCCTCGACCAGCGGGTAGTCGCACAGCTCGGCGGGGGAGAAGAACAAGGAGATCTCGCGTGCGGCGCTCTCGGGAGAGTCCGACCCGTGGATGATGTTGTGCCCGATATCGAGGGCGAGGTCGCCGCGGATCGTTCCCGGCGTCGCCTTTTGGGGATCGGTCGCACCCATCATCGCACGGGCGACGCTGACCGCTCCGGGCCCTTCCCAGACCATCGCCAGGACCGGGCCCGAGGTGATGTACTCCACCAGGTCGCCAAAGAAGGGACGCTCCTTGTGCTCCGAGTAGTGCCGCTGGGCCAAGGCCGCTGGGATCCTCAGGAGCCTGGCGGCGATGAGCTTGAGGCCGCGCCGCTCGAAACGGCCGATGACATCCCCCAGCGCGCGGCGTTGGATGCCGTCGGGCTTGACCATGACGTAGGTACGCTGGACCTCCATCGCGCTTCCCCGGCGAAACAGGGGGGCGCTGACTATAAACCCGATGCCCTGGAGCGTGACTCAGGTGCCCCGACGCGCAGAGCTGTCGTAGTGCCGCGTCCAGCGGACGCGACGGGGGACTCGTCCGAGCTTGAGATGGTTCTTGGTGCACTTGTTGGTGCAGTAGTTGAGGACCGTGCCGTCGCGCCGGATGAACATCCGGCCGGTGCCCGGCTCGATCTCGTTGCCGCAGAAGGTACACAGACGTCGTTGGACCATCGCTCCGCCCTCCCTCGACGAAAGGATCAGCGCACGCCGAGCTTGCGTGCCTCACGGGCGGTCTCACGAAGGATCAGGATGTCGTTCACACGGACTGGACCGAGCACGTTGCGCGTGATGACGCGCCCCTTGTCGCGCCCTTCGAGCACTCGGACCTTGACCTGCATCGCCTCGCCGCACATGCCAGTACGACCGACGATCTCCGCGACCTCGACCGGGATTCCCGCATCCTCTGCCATGCTCGTCACCTTCGCTGCGATGCGATCAGCCGCTGATCAGCTTGGCCACCTTGCCGCTGAGGTCCTCGAGGACGGCCTTGCCCTTGCCCGGGTCGAGGACGGCGACAGCGGCCGTCTTGACCTGCAGCCCCGAGGACTTACCCAGCTCATCCTTCGAAGGGACGTAGGCGTAGGGAATCCCCTTCTCCTGACAGAGCAGTGGCATGTGGAGCAGGACCTCCTCTGGCTGGACGTCCGCGGCCATGATGACAAACTTGGCTTGGCCACGCTCTACGAGCTTGGTCACCTCGTTGGCCCCCTTGCGGATCTTGCCGCTCTCGCGAGCCAACTCGATCAACTCGTAGGCCTGCTCGGCCAGCTCCTTGGGCATCTCGAACTTGACGTACGCGGCCATGGGTTCTCTCCGGTTGCATGCAACCATCATCGTCGTCGCTTCGACGCGCGAGTAGCGCGCACCACCGTGGGGGGTCTATTTAACCCTTGGGGGCTCGGACAAATCGCGCGGAATATCGCATGCGCGCACACGACGGCAAGCGGCCACGCGCGCGTGTGAGACCTGCACATGCCCAGGGGCGGCCTCCAACTTCGCGTCGGAGGAACGAACTTCGGCCGCGGAGCGCGCGTGAACAGACTCACCGATGAAACGTTATATAGCGAGGTCCCCCTTGCTCGATGCGGCACCGCATGGCGTTCCAAGTCGAGGTCCTCAAGAAGGTGGCGCTCCTTGGGGACCCTGCCGTTGGCAAGACGAGCCTGATCCGTCGGTACGTCTTCGACGAGTTCTCCGACATGTACATCACCACCATCGGGACCAAGGTCTCCAAGAAGGAGGTGTTGGTCAACGAGACGATCAAGGTGACGATGCTGATCTGGGACATCCTCGGACAAGACGAGTTCCAGTTCCTCCACGCCACGTACTACCAAGGGAGTGCCGGCGCACTGATCGTCTGTGACGGGACCCGTCCCGAGACGATCGACCATCTGCGCAAGTGGGTGACCAACTTCTTCAACACGGTCGGGAGGGTGCCGGTGATCTTCCTGGTCAACAAGGCGGACATCATCGACCGTGACACCTTCTACAGCCAGCCGCTCGAGGACCTCTGCGCCGAGGTAGGGGCTACGTGGATGTTCTCCTCGGCCAAGAACGGCGAGAATGTTGACCGGTCCTTCCAGAACATGGCGAGCTTCATCGCCGAAAGCCTCTAGGACTGGTGCGCCTGGCAGGCAGCCAGCACCTTCACCACTGCAGGTCGTCCTTCTCCTCGCCCTTGCGAGGAGGCCGCTGGGCCGGCTTGGCGGTGGCCTTGGGGACCGGCGCTGTGTATTGCGCCGGTGCGGCCGCAGGGGCCTGTCGCTGGGCCACGGGGCGCGACGGCGCCACCGGTGGCCCGCGGGCGACGGGCCGCGACGGCTGCGCGGCCCGTTGCGGCCGAGGGTTGGATGGGGCGGGACGTTGCGGTCGGGGCGCGGGAGCCGAGCTCGGTCGAGGGTCATAGCCACCGAGACCCTGCTCATGGTAGTTCTCGCCCGACGGGTCAGCGTACGCATCATAGGACGGAGGATTTGGACGCCGAGCCTCCCGGCCTCGATCTCCGGTCTCATAGCTCTGCCCACCGCTGGGGCCCCACTCGGTGTCAGAGGTCGACGGTGCGTCGGGCCGGGGGCCATCCTTGAAGAAGTCAGTCGCAGGTGGGCGGCCTCGCCGAGTCAGCGCGGCGACAGCGATGAACAAGGCGACCAGTGCGATCAACAATGGCAACAGCACCGAGAGGTCAGTCAGACCCGCGATGCCGGGTGAGTTCGCCCGCTCTGGCTCGTTGGCCACCGTCACGAGGATCGCACCGGTGGTGATCGTCGCCGCAGCCCCGATGGCACGGGCCTCGATCAAGTGACTCCCATCGTGCAGGCTGGTGGTGTCGATGTCGAAGGTGAAGGTCGATGTCCCGGTCGCCTGGCGCCATGCCCCCCCATCGACGCGCACCTCGACCGAGGTCACCTCCAGGCCCCGAACGACACCACTGACGCGCACCCTGCCCGAGATCGACTGACCCGAGGTGGGCGAGGTCACCACGATGGAGCGTGAGTCTGCCCCGATGCTCAGGGGGGCCGCCTCGCCGACGCCCACGTTCCCGGCGGCATCGCGCACCTGGACGCGCAGGTGGACGGTCCCCGAGCCCGTGGCGAAGGTGTAGCGCAACCGCGGCTGGTAGGGCTGCCACTCACCGAAGGCGCCCCCCTCCTCGGAGAACCGCACAGCGTCTAGCCCGCTGCCGGTCTCGAGGACGGTCAGCCCCACATCGACGGTGGCGGTCGGAGATCCTCCGCTGCCGTCGCCCAGGACCACGCTGAGCACCTGTGGCGCCCGGTCGTCGACCAGCACGCTCAACGTCACGGCCGCGCCGATGTTCCCGGCGGCGTCGATGGCGTGGACATAGAAGGCGCGCGGGCCAGCGGTCGGACCCATCTCGAGGTGGATCTCCCCCTGCGCCGGGAGCCAGGTCGACCAGAGCACGCCATCGAGGGACCACGCCACCGCGCACTGATCGGTCGTGGACTGGTCATCCTCGACGTCGACCGTGAACGAGACGTTGCCGTCGTTGACCGCCACCGGGACATCGCGGACCGCCAGGAGCGGCGGGGTGTGGTCGATGGCCAGCTGCAAGTCGTAGCGAGCGATGTTGCCCGCTCCGTCCTCGACCCACAACCGCACATCGACCGAACCGCTCGATTGCACCGGCCCGTCGACGTGGAGCAGATGCAACTCCGCCTGTGGATCGCCAAGGACGAGCAGTGGTGGCTGGTCGGCGCTGCCCAGCAGTGCCGCCGCTGCGTAGATCCCCGAAGGGTCCGTCCCCTGCAGGAGCAGGTCGAATGGGACACCCTGGATGAAGCCACCACCGCTGCCCACGAGCGTCAGGTGCTCGGGGGCATCCTCATCGACGAGGACCTCGAGGGTGCGCGTCACGATGTTCCCACCACGATCCCGCAGTTGGGAGACGACCTGGTGGGAGGGACCGGTCCCCTGCAGCTCCCAGACCTGCTGTGAGTCGCCCCGGACCCATGGACCGAACGTGCTGCCGTCGTCGCTCAGCCGGAAGTAGAGCTGGGTCGGATCCTCGGCAGTCTGCAGGCGCATGGAGACCACAGGGCCGGGCGCGAAGAGGCCTCCAGGCCCGGTGGCGAAAGTCCCGACCGGCGGGAGGGTATCGACCCAGAACACCTTCGAGACTGTCGCGACGCTCCCTGCGTGATCACGGACCTGAAGGTAGACGGTGGTCGGACCCTCGATCCCTGACAGCGAGACGGACAACCGCCACGGTCCGGGGGAAGCAGCCACCGCCGGATCCCACGGACTCCAGATGATGCCCCCCTCCGAGGTTCGCACCTCGGCCAGTCCACTCCCGGGGCTCGTCCCCGTGGTGTCGAAGTCCGCTGCATCGAGCTCGACCTGCAAGGTCGTGCCGTTGGTCCCGCCGAAGCCCAGGAAGTCCACATAGGAGAGGATCTGGGGCGGGGTCTGATCGCGCCAGACCGTCAGAGTCGTCGCTTGCACGTTGCCCGCACCATCGCGGACCTCCAGCTGGAGCTGATAGGAGCCCTCTGCCTGCGGCAAGGTGATGGGAAGGTCCTCATCGTACGCCTGCCAGGCCGACCAGGCTCCCAAGCCGACAGCGTAGCGGACACCAGCGGCACCGCTTCCTGTGTCACTGACCACCAGCGGCAAAGGCAGGGTGTCCGTCGCGCTGGCGAGCACTGCGCCCGGTTGCAGCTCGGGTGCGACGGTGTCGAAGGTGAGGGTGAGCAGCTGGCTCGCCTCGTTGCCGGCTGCATCCCGGACGATGACCAGCAGTTGGACCTGGCCATCGGCCGCTGGGAGCGAGCCTTCGGGGAACGTCACCGCCGACATTGCGGAATAGGGCAGGATCATGTCGGCAGCGCCCCAGAGCGGCCGGAGGACGATCACTTCGAGCCCCGAGTGTTGGTCCAGCGCGACGACGCGCAGCTGCAGCGCGCTCCCATTGAAGGCGTCGCGGGCCGAGCCATCGACCGGGTCGAAGAAGGCAACACTGAGGACTAGTGGCGGCGACCGGTCGTAGAGGATACTGGCAGAGACGGGGTCGGCGAGGTTGCCCAGGGTGTCGCGCACGCGGAAATAGACCGTCGCTCGCCCCTCGACGTCGGGCAAGACCACGCTGGCGCTGGTCGCGTAGGGTTGCCAGGCCTGCCAGACGATCCCATCGAAGCTGAAGGCCATGTCGGCGACCGACGAGCTGGTGTCGTCGGCATCGAGGGTGAGGTTGACGCTACGGTCGGAGGTGCTGGTTGCCCCCGAATCGATGATGATGGTCAGGTTCTCCGGTGGAGTCGTGTCGAGGGTGAGCACGGCCGAGGCGGTCGGCGCGACGTTGCCGGCGATGTCGCGCACCCGCAGGCTGAACGTGTAGGGACCGTCGGTCATCCCCGTGAGGTTGAAGGAGGTGGTCGTGACCCACGGGAGCCACGGGTCCCACGTGAAGCCGTCGAGGCTGGTCGTAAAGGAGTCGAGGCCGCTGAGCGCATCGGCTGCGGCGAGGCTAGCATTGACGATCGGGTCGGCGGTGCGGGGAACACCGCCCTCGACGACGATGCTCACCCCAGCGGGCGCGGTGCCATCGAGGATGATTCCGTCGGTCGCCCCCGAGGCGATGTTGCCGGCGATGTCTCGTACCCGCAGGAAGACGGTCTTGGCCCCATCGCCGCCGCTGACGTCCCAGGTCGTGGCGGGGACATAGGCAGCCCAACCACCCCAGGCGACACCATCGTTGCTCAGTGCGAAATCCGCCATGCCCGAACCCCCGTCGGCCGCCGACAGGGCGATGGCGACCGTCAGGTCGGTGGTGAAAGTCGCACCCGAGTCGGCCTGGATGCTCAGCGAGGAGGGAGCGGTGGTGTCGATGCGCAGGCTCCGTCCCGTCGTCACGACGCTCCAGTCGGCCCCGTCATAGGCGCGAGCACGCCACTGATAGAGAGCATCGGCGATGGCCGAGGTGGGAGTGAAGGAGGCGATCTGGTCGTTGCTATAGCTGGCTGCATCCCAGCCCGCAGGCACGAGGGTCTGGTCGTAGGCGTAGGCGATGGTAGCAAAGCCATTGGTGCTCAGCTCGATGCGGAACCGCAACGGGTCGAGGTTGAAATCGGTGGTCTTGAGTTGGAACGTGGGGGTGTTGTCGTTGGTCGCGAGTGCCGCTGCGGGGGCCTGGAGGGTGGGGACGTTGGGCGCGGTGTTGCCCAGCCCGAAGTCGAAGGTCATGCTGATGCCACTGACCGAGATGTTGTCGATGACCACCGTGCTGTCGGTGCCATCGTCAGCGTGACTGTTGGGCACCGACAGGGGCGTGAACCCCACCCCGGGGGCGGTGTTGGCCCAGAAGTCGGCGGCGTCGCCGTAGTTGCCGTCGCCAGCGTTGTCGAGATGTTGTGGTCCCGAGGCCTCCTCGAGGTCGAGCTGGCGGAAGGCGTTGACGGAGTTGGTCGGCGCGCTGAGGTTGACGTGCCAGATGAGCAGGCCGCTCCCGGGCAGGAAGCTGTCAAAGCCCACCTTCTGTCGGTTCTCCACCAAGAAGTACTCGGTCGGCGCGTCGATCCAGATCCTATACGCAGTCGCCGAGTCCTCGACGCGCGGGACCACCACCCCATCCTGCGCGGAGACCAGGTTGGTGGGAGTGAGGAACCCCAGCAGCACCTTGCAGAGGGCGCTCAGGTGTGCCGGGGTGTTGCCGTTGTCGAGCCAGGAGCCGCCGCTCATGATGTCGAAGTTGCCGACCCCATCCGAGTTGTAGTCGGTGTCATAGTAGTCGATCAGACCCAGATCATGGCCGAACTCATGGGCGAAGATCCCCATGGGGCTGAACTCCGACTGCATGGTGTAGGCGTTGAGCCAGACGCCATCGCGCACCAGCGCCTGGCCGTTGAGTGCCCACCGGTGACTCCAGATCTGCGGGTCGTTGCTCGGACCGGTGCCGTCGCCGTCGTTCTCATCCGCGGCGCCGGCATGGACGACGATGAGGTGGTCGACGACGCCGTCGCCATCGCTGTCGTAGTCGGAGAAGTCCATCCCGTTGGCATCTGCTGCGAGGATCGCCTCGAGGACGAGGTCCTGCGAGTTCTCGAATCCGACCGGCGGGAACGCCTCGAGCTCATGGGTACCGTAATGCGCCTCCGTGCCGGCTGCGGTGTACCAGGTGCCGTCGACCCCCCCCGCGATGTGGAAGGTGCCGTAGCTGTTCTCGTCGTAGAATCTCCACACCGATGTGGCGCCGACGCCTTGGTCGAAGACCAGGTCGTCGAAGTAGGCGCCGTCGTGTGCGGCCTGGTGGACGGTATCCTGGAACTCGATCAGGAGCACGAGCACCTGCTCATCGACCGCCAGGGGCTGCAGCGGTGGGGCCGCTGCTGGTCGGACCTGTTGCAGGGGGGGTTGGGGCACTGCCGGGGCGGCCACAGCCCGGTCATCGAGCACCCTCCTGTGAGGGATCGAGGGGTCGATGTTGGGGAATGGGGGAGTCATCGGCCTGGGGGCAGCGACGGCCACCAAGGGCACCAGGGTCGGGACCACCAGCAGGAGGACCACCACTAGCGCCAGCCGTCGCGCGACTGGGTGGGAGGGCGGATTGGAGCCTTGGTGGGGAGACATCGGCGTACCGCGGCGACCACAGGTAGGGACCACCCCACCACCTCGCCGACCATCGGTGACGGGCAGAGAGCCTATAAACCGATTCCCCACCCATCCGCGCCGGGGCATGCTACGGTGCCTCATGGCCCCGCCCGGCGCCTGCCCGCGCTCCCGGGAAGCCCACGAAGCGTTTAAGGGACCGCTGCGCCAGCACCAACCGATGTCCAGGCCCCTTGTGGCGGCGACCACGACCCTCCTGCTCCTGTTGGCACTGCCCGGCGCCCACGCCGTGGTCGATGCGGGATCGGTGAAGATCGCCGAAGGGTCCTTCCATGCGATCACGCTCGCCCTCAATGAATCGACGCAGGTGCTTGTCACGGTCAGCCGCGTCAGTGGTCCGCACATCGACCTGTTCCTGCTCGACAGTCCGAACTTCGAACTCTACCGCCACGGCAAGCAGTTCGTCTATGCCAGCGAAGGGTCGCGCCTCGACATCACCAAGGCCAACCTCACGGTCACCGTCTCTGACGGCCTCTGGTACGTCGTGTTGGACAACACCGATGCCGGCAAGGCACACCCAGGCCTGCTCGATGCCTTCGACAAGGAACCAGTGGTGCGGTTCGAGGTGATCCATCCCTTCACCGTCCCCGACCAACCCGACCAGGTCCCGCTGCTGAGTGGCCCGCAGGCGATCATGCTCTCGGTGGTCCTGGTGACGATCCTCGTTGTGCTTCTGGTGTGGGCCGCGCGCGCTGCTGCTCATCACCAGAAGGTCGCAGACACTCCAGCCACGGACCCGACGCAACGAGTGGACCTGCGGACGCTGCCGCCGGAGTCCCGAGAGCCCCGCTGAGGGGCCGAGCGCTTGCAGAGCCGCCAAGGGGATTCGAACCCCCGACCTGCTGATTACAAATCAGCCGCACTACCAGGCTGTGCTATGGCGGCACACGGCACGGGCGCATCGACCCCAAGCAGGTCTTGTGTCCGCTGACGTCCCCAAGGCCTCCACTCCCCGCGCTGCCACCCCATGGCTCAATATCTAAATAGCGCCCGCGGGTATCAACGCATGACCGCGGGGGTCGTCCGTGCGCGTTCGTAAGACCTCCCCCGCCCTGCTGTGGTCGCTGCTGCAGTACCCCCAGCAGCGTCGCGCCGATCCCTATGGGGACTATGACGACGGCTACGGCACCTCCGGCGGTGGCGGCGGCCAGAGGGGCGACCACCAACAGGGGGGCCAGGGCCCAGGCGACGACTACCAGCAGGGAGGGTACGAGCAGGGGGGCGACTACCCTCAGGCGGGGTATGACCAAGGGAGCGGCCACGCGCAAGATGGGTACGATCAAGGCAGCGGGTACCCGCAGCAAGGGTATGACCAAGGAGGGAGCTACGATCAGGAGAGCTACCCCCCCGACAGCGGCTATGCCGGCGGCGGGTACGAGCAGTCGCCCCCTCCGGCGGGAACGTCGGAAGATGGGGGCGATCCCTATGGGGACCCCTACTATGACAGTGACCGCTTTGGGGGCGGCCGCGACCCCTACTATGACGGCCGGGAGTACGGCAAGGGTATCGGACCCTACTCGCCCCAGGGCACCGCCTTCAAGGCGCCCAAGAAGCGGCCGCCCTACGCCTTGGTCTTCGGCCTCGTCCTGCTCATCGTGCTGCCGCTCCTGCTCGTGATCTTCATCGCGCCGCAACTGGTCAGCCTCCACGACACACGTACCATCGAAGGCTTGCAGAAGTTCCGCTACAAGTTCCAGAGCACGACCGGGGCGGTCGCCAAGGTGGTCACCGTCGAGATCGTCGGTGGCGCCCAGGTCGACATCACCCTCTGCCGCGAGGCGGACGACAGTGGGGACGCTTGCGCCAACCCGGTCGCCCGCAGCGAATCGGTGAGCACGTTCAAATCCTCGCGGACCCTGGCCAACGACCACTACGTGCTGATCATCGACAACTTGAGCGAGGACGACGTCATCGCCAAGTTCGCGGTCCACCGCGAGATGTTCTGAACGCCGCAGCCTTCCCCACCTTTATCCTGCTGAGGTCCCCTATCGCTCCCATGGCGGACCCTCGACTGCGCGCCAAGGTGCTCTGGGACGGCGTCCTTGCCACGACGACTCTGATTCGCGGCTTCGAGGTCCGCACGGACAAGCCCAAGGGGCTGTGGGGCACCAATACGGCCCCGGCGCCCGGTGAGCTCTTCATCGGAGGGCTTGGCGCGGCGGTGCTGACCACCTACGCCCAGCGACTGCGTCTGCGCAAGCTCGATGTCGGGGACCTCGCCCTCGACGTCACGGCACCACTGACCGTGGTCGCCGACGACGAGCGGATCGAGTCGATCCTCTTCAAGCTCAAGGTCTGGCTCCCCCCCGGGGTCGACGCTGCGACGTACGAGCAGCTCGCCGAGGGTCTGCTCGCCGCCGTCCCGCTGCTCCAGGCGATCTCCCCGCCGACGGAGCTGGCCGTGGAGATCCGCCCCGCCACGTAGCCCGCCGGCTTTTTGGTCCCGAAGGGGCCTGCCACCGCCGATGCCCGGGACCGTCATCGTCGGCACGCAGTTTGGCGACGAGGGCAAGGGCAAGGTCACCGACCTGCTGGCCGCCGACGCGACGATGGTGGTGCGCTACCAAGGCGGGGACAACGCCGGCCATACGATCCGGATCGGGACCGAGACCTTCAAGCTCCATCTCCTCCCCAGTGGGATCCTGCGAGCAGACGTCACCGCGGTGATCGGCAATGGCTGCGTCATCGACCCTGCCGTACTCCTCTCGGAGCTTGCATCGCTGGGCACCCGTGTCCCCGATCACGGACGCTTGCTCGTCTCCGACCGTGCGCACGTGACCCTCCCACTGCATCGCGCCCTCGATGTCGCGCAGGAGACCGCGCGCGGCGGCAAGGCAGTGGGGACCACCGGGCGTGGGATCGGCCCGACCTACACCGACAAGGTCGCCCGTGCGGGTCTACGTGTCGGCGACCTGGCCGAACCGGCGACCGTGCGCAGCCGTCTCGAAGAGACATTGCCGCATGCGCGTCGCTCCCTCTCTGACTCGGCCGAGCCCTCCCTGACCGACCTCGACGCGCTCGTGGAGTGGTGCGTCGCCCAAGGGGCCGCGCTGGCGCCCTACGTGACCGACACCTCACTGGCCATCACCGACGAACTGGCCAAGGGCCATGAGGTGCTGTTCGAAGGGGCCCAGGGGACACACCTCGACATCGACCATGGCACCTACCCCTTCGTAACCTCGAGCAACACGGTCGCGCCTGCGGCAGCCGTCGGCAGCGGCATCGGGGCACAGCACCTCCAGCGAGTGATCGGGGTCGTCAAGGCGTACACCTCCCGGGTCGGGGCAGGGCCTTTCCCCACCGAGCTGACCGACGAACGCGGCGAGCGCTTGCGGCAGGCGGGGGTGGAGTTCGGGACCACCACGGGCCGGCCGCGCCGTTGCGGATGGCTCGACCTCGTGCAGGTGCGGTACAGCATCCGTGTCTGCGGCGTCACCGAGCTGGCGCTGACCAAGCTCGACGTGCTGGCGGCGCTGCCGGAGGTGCAGGTGGCGACCCATTACCGCATCGATGGTGCCGACGTGCGCGAGCTGCCCGCGTCATTGCGGGCGATCGAACGCGCCGTGCCGATGATGGTCACCTTGCCCAGCTGGAAGGGATTGGAGGGCCTCACGCTCGCCGGGCTGCGAACGTGCGCGATTGCCGACCTGCCCGGACCGCTGGGGGCGTTCCTGCGGCTGATCGAGCAGCAGACAGGGACCCCGGTGACGTTGGCATCGGTCGGCCCAGGCCGCGAACAGAGCGTGCTGTTGGGCCGACGCTCCGGGGAAGGACGCACGCGCTTCGCCTGGCGCGAAGCCAGCTAACCGTGCCGAGGGCCCGACGGTTCGCGAGCGACCGCGGCGACGTCGATGGAATCGTGGGCGTCGCTGGCACTGTAGCCGGTGGCGGTCGCCTGCAGCAGCCAGCTCCCTGCCATCGGGGACTCGACGTGCAGGAACGTCGAGGTCTGGGAGGTGTAGTTCTCGTCGAACCAGAGCTCCCCATCGGGGGTCGAGAGGCGGATCCGCAAGGAAGGCTCGAGGGAGCAATCGAGGCCTGCTACCTGCTGGCAGGTCTGTCGCAACAGGTCCCGCGCCGCAGGAGGGATCGAATCGAAGGAGGCATTGAGGTCCAGCCGCAGCCACTGGGACCCGGAGGTGACGTTGAGCGAGTCATCCCGGGCGAAGGTCACCGACCGATAGAACGCTGCGCTGTCGCCCGCGAGCAACGCCCCGTAATCGGTGGTGAAGCGGTGGGTGAAGTTGGTCAGGGTCTGGTCGCGGAAGCTCTCGACCGGCACCGGTCGCGCCGGCAGCAGACGCTGCACCAAGGGCACGCTCACGCACGCCGCCGAGAATGAAGCCGACAGGAGCACCAGCGCCAGCAGGACCGCGGCCCTCGCTGGGGGCGCTCTACGACGTCCCGCGCGGCGCGATGACGCCATCGACTCCTCAGGCGCGAGGCACGCTATAAGCCTCTTGCGGTGGAGCCGCTGGCCTGCGTGAACCCTCCGGACCGCGACGCTGGGCCCATCGGTCGCGAGCGGCACCGATGCGTGCGCTCATCCTCTCCGTCTGGTCGACCGTCGGGAGGTTGAGGACGCATTCGGAGATGCACAGGCCGCACCCATCGTACTTGACGAACCACGGCAGGCAGGCATCGTGGTTGACGATCCACCGGAGCGCCCCACGGTCCTCGACCTTCTGCCGCGAAATCGCGTCACCAGGGCAGGAGCGCACGCACCGGTCGCACCTCTGGCAGAACCAGTCGAAGCCTGGGTCGATGGGACGATCGTGCGCCAGCGGCAGCGCCGTGCTGACGATGCCTAGGCGGACCCGAGGACCAAATCGCGGCGTCAGCATCGTGCCGTGCCGGCCCAGCTGCCCAAACCCTGCCGCGATCGCGTGGGGGATGAAGAGCAGTTCACTGTCGCACAGTCGATCCCCCCGAGGGTGGTGGGCGATGGCGTCGTAGCCGAGCTCCCGGATCTGTGCAGCGAGACGGACGACGACCCAGCCAAGCTGCATGTAGACCCGAGTGATCTCGATCCCGGCACCCGGGGCAGGGGCAGAGACGGTGGCGGGGTGGTCCATGGCCATGCCCACCACGATGGCATGCGGCAGCGGGACTCGGCGGTCGTCATAGACATGCTCGTGCATCACCGCGGTGATCCCGACGAGGTCCGCTCCCAGCGCATGTGCCCGTCGTTTGATCTCCTGGGCTGCATCGGCGGGGAGCCCCAGGTCGGTCCGCACGGCGGCGACAGGGCCATCGACCATCGGGTGCTGCTCGTCGTAGATCACCTTGCGGTAGCGATCGTTCTCAGGGGAGGAGGTCAGCTCGTGGAAGTTCATCGTCTCGATGATCCTCGCCAGCAGCCGGGGATTGCTCGGCGGAGGGACGGCCGGGGGCGCCATCGGGTGCCGCTTGACCCTCAGCTCCATGAGGGTTGTGCTGTTGTGCTGTCGCACTATCGTGGGGTTGAGGACCATGGCCTTTATAGCGGCACTTGGGCTAGCATGGATTCTGCGTATGAGAGAGCCCAGAACGGGTGTATCCGCAACCACGCTCTGGCATGGCGCCATCGCGTTGCTGGTAGTCCTCTCCCTCTCAACTCCCGCGCTCCAGGTCCCTGCGGAGCCCACGACGCTGACCACCTTCGATGCCAATCCGACTCCTGTCGCCATCAACTTCTTTCCCCTCCCAGTCCCCGGTACGCCTGGTCTGTCGGCTGGCCCGTTGGTGAACATCCCCGCGGGTGCGGTGGTCCTCTCGGCCAGCCTCACCGTCGAGCACGTCAGCGCCCCGCCGGTCGACCTAGCCGACGCCCTCAACTCCTCGCTACCGATGTTCGTGGCCACCGGTGGGGAGATTCGGCGCTCCAATCCTAACGCGACCTCCTTCTACTTCGCCGAGGAACCGTTCGCCGGGTCGGGCTCGACCTACATCCACCACATCGAATCCCACCGCGTGTTCACCGCCGTCGACAATGGTCAGACCGTTCGGATGCGGTCTGATTCCAGCGGCGGGTGGGACGACTTCGGCGCTCCCAATGGAGGAGGCCAGCCGATCACCTCCCTGGCAGTCTCGGCGGACCCGGTCCCGCACATGCTCGTAGGCACCGACGGAGAGGTCTGGTTGCGAGAATTCAATCTCAGCCGCCCGTGGGTCCTCCTCGGGTCCCCGCCGTTTGGCGGTCCGATCCTCGACCTCTCGCAAGGGGATGGCCGACTCCTCGCGGAGACGGACGGGGGAGTGTTCACCTATTTCACCTCCAACTCCACTGGGACGTGCCCTCCGGCGCCCGTCTGGTGCTCCGTGCCCGATGCCGCCAACTCGCCGGCGCCCGATGGACCGGTTCCTTTCGTTCAAGTCGGCGCGGTGGTGTCGATGGCCAATGGTTCGGTCTTGGCTGCCGCGGATGATGAGGTGTACCTCTTCTCTGGGGGCAACTGGACGCCGTTCGCCTCCCCCCTCCCCGGCTACGTTGTCAACGACCTGGTGCAGATGGGCCCCTCCGAGGTCGCTGCGGTGGTCGATGGCCGGGTGTTCACCTATGACCTGGCAGATCCCGCGACCCCGTGGCGCGACCTCGGGGACCCTTCGGTGATCGACCTCGAGTTCGGGTGGGCCTTCGAGCTGATAAGCCCCACGTATCCGCTCAACCTCACCCCGATGAGCGGGAGCGTACGGCTCGACAACCTCGCCGACAAGATCAACGCCTACACCGCCGACCTCGTGAACCCTCCTGAGAAGATCGTCATCCAAGCCGGGGCACGCAGCTACGCGGGGGGGCACATCCGCCTGAGTGCCCTGACGCTCGTGTACGATTTCCCCCCCCTGGCACCGATCTTTGTCAGCCACGGTGGAGACACCGATCCCAAGGGCGCGATCCTGACGAAGCCGACCGTCACCCTGGCGTTCTCGACCAAGGACCCCGACGATGACGCATTGCAGACACTGGTGACCGTCTGCCGCTGCGAGGACCCGTACCTTCCCTCCCAGCCCGATGACGTGATCCTCTCGAAGTTGACCAACGACCAGGAGGTCACGCTGACCTTGGCCCCGGGCTCCTACTCGTGGCGGGCGGTCTCGTTCGACCCGTACAGCTATTCCCCCTTGAGCGAGCTCTTCACCTTCGAGGTCGTCGATGAGAGTGTTCCAACCGTCCGACCGCTGAGCACCCATGGCCTCCGGGAGATCGACCCCCCGACGCTGATGTGGGAGAAGACCGATCGAACCAATGACGAGTATCGCGTCGAGCTCCAAGTGGCCGGAGAGGCCGTGTGGAAGGTCATCGAAGAGGAGGTCGACATCAGCCGCCTCTCGCTGGCGTCGGTCCCAGAGCTCACTCTCTCCGCGGGCGTTCGGTACCTTTGGCGGGTGACCGTCGTGCGCGATGGCCAAGCCGGCCCGCCGAGCGTCGCCCGTGATTTCGCCCTCAACGATCCCCCGAGCGTCCTTACCGGACTGAAGGTCGATTGGGTCTCGCCCAGCACCGTCTCGCTCAAGTGGAACGCGTCGAAGAACGTGGACTATGGGAGCCCTGACCTCATCAGCTATCGAGTGACCGACCGCGTCAATGACGGCGAAACTCGGGAGCTGGTCGAAGGGCTCTCGACGACCAGCTTCGTCCTCACGGGACTCGAGCCGGGTACTCACCACCTCGTCTCCGTCAGCGCCACCGACGGCTACGTGATGGGCAAGGGGAAGAACGCCACCCTAGATCCCCCACTCGCGACGGTCAATCTCCGTGCACTCTTTGACACGAACCTGACCGCGGGGGTGCCGCTCGTCGGCGCCCTTGAACTCCGCAGCACCACCGACCTGCCGGTCCAGTTGCAGCTGGTCCATCCCCCCACAGGGGTCGTCCTCGATTCAGAGCGGCTCCACCTCTTGTGGGGGGATCCGATCGTCGGCGACTTCACGATCGAGATCGATGCGCGCGTCGGCCTCTCGACGACCCGCAGTCGCATCGACTTGCGCGTGGACGCTCCTCGCGACAATTCGCCCCCGACCCTGCAGGCCCCTTCGGACCTGAGCGCCACCGTCGGGGAGTTGTGGGAGGGCAGGGTAACGGCCTCGGACGCTGATGGCAACCCTATCGCGCTGCGATTGCTCTCCGCACCCAAGGACATGGAAGTGTCCCCAAACGGGACCTTGCGCTGGGCCCCCAAGGATGGGGGGAACCAGACCATCAGCATCTCCGCCTCCGACGGAACCGCGACGGTGATCGGGAGCTTCACCTTGGAGGTCACCGACCCCGACCCCCCATCGGTGATGGGCCCCGGAGACTCCCTCTGTGGGTTCCTCGCCGGGTTCGCGGCCGTGGGGGTGCTCATCCTCGGAGTCGTCGGCCTGATGCTCTACCGTCGTCAGCGACGCGCCCCCGCCCATGCGCAGACCCCCACGGTTGCGACGCCCCAGCCGCCCAGCGCGCCCGGACCGAGCGCTGCCAGTTCCTCGGGAGGTGCCACCACGGCGATGGGGGGCATGGCCGCCGCTGCTCGACCCCGACAGCCCGCAGCTGGGCCCAAAGAGGTCGAGCCCTTCCGGATCGAGGAGGTGTTCGTCATCTACAACGATGGTCGCCTGATCCAGCGCATCGCCGCGAAGGAATACGAGGGGCCCGACGAGGACGTCGTCAGCTCGATGCTCGTGGCGATCCAGGGTTTCATCAAGGACAGCTTCGGCGGTCGTGAAGGCTCTTTGGACAGCTTCGAGTTCGGCGGCCGCAAGGTGGTACTGGTCGCTGGCAACCACCTGTTGATGGCCCTGGCGTTGGATGGGACCGAACCGGCAGACCTGCGGGAGGCCGCCACCAACATCGTGCAGAAGATCGAAGGGCTCTACGCCGGCGTGGTCGAGAAGTGGGACGGCAACGTCGAGACGTTCGACCTTGCCGCCCTCATCGCACCGTTGTTGCAGTATCATACCACCTTCACCTTCGCCAAGTCCCAGCGGGTGCGGCTGGTCTCGGCCTTGGAGTTCTACCAAGGCTACGTGCGGGTCAAGGTGGGCGTGCGCAATGAGACGGAGACCTCGATCACCGACACGGCGCTGCGCCTGACCTACAACCGAGAGGCGTTGCATCTGCATCACACCGAGCCCGAGTACCGGCGCGATGGGACGACGGTCGAGATCGGGGTCCTGGGACCAGGAGAGAAGAAGTCGGTGGCCTTCTACCTCGACCCGCTCATCTGCATGGAGAGCTGGATCGACGGGGCCGTCACCTACCGCGATGCCCGCGGTCGGTTGGAGACCGCTTCGATGAAGCGCCGCCCCGCGGACATCGTCTGCCCGATCTTCTACACCCCCAGCACGGTCAACGTCGCGATGCTCAACCGCCTGGTGCAAGACCTCTCCTACAAGGACAGCAAGTTCTACCGCCTACCCTCGGGGCTGACCGCACAGCAGGCCTTCGAGCTGGCCAAGGGGGCCGTAGGCCGCCACGACGTCGCCTTCATCCGCGAGTTCTCCGAGCCCGAACCGTACATCGGTGAAGGGTGGTTCTACGGCAAGACCAAGGAGGGGGGGGAGGAGTTGGTCGTGCGCACGTCCGTACAGCAAGCGACCGGTTCGCTCGAGATGTTCGTCGCCTCGGGCAATCTGGCATCCTTGACGGGGTTGTTGGCGGAGCTGGGCCACGACCTCAACAAGGAGCTCACCCACATGCGACGCAGCGGGCGCAACGTCGAGGTCACTGGCGAGGTCGATCGCCTGCTCGACCAGACCGAGGTCGAGGCAATCGTCGCCCGCTCGACGCTGTTGCTGGCCCGCTACGCCGAGAGCGAACTGGGCGCCGCCGAGACGGACCAGTAGGGCCGGCCAGGCCGCCCCGGTGACCGCGAAGCTGTGCGGTCAGCCCTTCTCACCGATGACCTTGGTGGTCTGGAACTGCCCGTCGTTGAAGAGCAGGGTGAAGAAGTTCATCTGGTGGTTGGCGGAGCGCATCTTGACGCAACGCAGCCGGCGTTGGACATTGACGTCGTCGACCATTTCCATCTTGAGGTGGAGGATGCCGTCGGCCAGGAAGTCCTCGTCGTGCTTGGCGTAGCGCCGGCTCTCCTGGCCCATCTCCGTGATCAGGAAAGTCGTGATGTTGAGCTCGCGCAGCCACTCGAAGAAGTGGAACAGCTCCTGGCGGGGGTCCTCGAAGGATGCCAGCAGCTCCAGCACTGGCAGGCTGTCAAGGATCAGGATCTGGTAGTCCGTGCTGTTCTTGAGGTTCTCGGCGTACATCTTGAAGACGTGCATCCACGTCTGGTCGCCGAGCATCTTGAGGTTCTTGCGGATCAAGCCGAGGTCGAGCAAGTGGACCTTGTCCTCGACGACGCCGAGGTCGAATCCCAGCCCCTCCATGTGGTCGAGAAGCGACTGGCGGGACTGTTCAAGGGAGATGTAGAGGCCCTTGGTGCCCTCCTCCTTGGCGTTGTTGTAGAGGATTGAGTAGGTCAGGGAGGACTTCATGGTACCCGGTTCGCCGACGACGAGAATCACATGCCCCTCAGGGATACCCCCGTCGAGGGCGTCGTCGAAACCACGGATGAACGTCTGGATTCGCTTCTTTGCCATATCGGTCTACCCCCTCGGATGCCGGGTGCGCCCCCAGGATTGGACCGGTTTAAATATCTTGACCTGGCCCCCGGGCGCCTCCACCCTCAGCTGGGCGCACCGGGGCGACCTCCGCGGGGGAGCGGCCAGAGGCCTCGTGGTGGAGCCCCTTTCGCCGTCGTCGGCCGCAGCGCAAGCAGGTGCGCACGACCTGACCGCGTACCCGCACCCGCGTCCGGCCGCTCCCGATCAGCAGCAGTCGGCAGCGGCGGCAGACCAAGGCACGTTCGTGCGGGGGCAGCCGGAGGTTGTAGCGCGTGCACAGACGCAACGCCAGGTCCACGCAGCGGTCAGCGTCGGTCATCCGCCCCTGTGCTCCGCACGACTGCGCCCGCGCCATCAACAGGCGGACCCGGCTCTGGACTAGCGGCTCGAGCGCGGTACCTCGGCGCCCTCGGCCGCGACGGCGGGTCCGCTCCTTGGTGCCAGCCATCGCCGCGCCAAGGGGGGTGACGCGCTTAGCCGTTGTCCTGGACTACCGGTCCTTGGTGCAGGCTGATCGGGCGACCGGTGCGATCGACACAGACCATGTAGAAGGTCCCCCCGGAACAGTGCCATCGGCGGCCGCTGAGCGGGTCCTCGCCTGTGGCCATGACCCGTACCGCCAGCGAATGGACCCGCACCTCGGTCACATCTCCGACCAGCTCGATGATGTGCCCCTCCTTGATCGGCGCATCGAAGGTGATACGGTCCACCGAGGCGGTCACGAAGTTGAGGTGGCAGAAGCGGCTGGCGGTGAGCCAGGCGACGCGGTCCATCAGGTCGAGCAGCCGTCCACCGAAGATCGTGCCATAGTGGTTGGTGTCGGTGGGCAGGACCACCTCGGTCATCGTCGTGTGCGCTGCCGCGCGGCGCTCGGGTGTGTCAAACGGCCAGGGGGCCATGGGGCGAGAGGGGGATGCTCGCAGATTGAGCCTTTGCCCATATCGCCGCAGCGATCATCCAACGTCCCTCATACAAGCCTTTTATAGCGTCAGGCCCCAAGAGGCAGGGTCCGCGCGCATCGCGTCGAGGATGGCCGACCGCGTACCGTGGGGAAGGGAGCCCGCCGATGAAGACCTTGGTGCTCAACGTCGATCGTGACGACGACATCGGGGTCAAGACCGGCATCGTCACCCCGGTGACGGGGCGGGAGGCCAACCTCAACGCGGCCGTCGCCCTGGGGCTGGCCGACCCTGAGGAGAGCGACACCAACTCGATCTTCGGCGCGATCTCACTCTACGACAAGCTCATCCGCGAGGAGCAGCAGGCCGAGGTCGCCACCATCGCGGGCGACAAGCGGGTGGGCCGCTTTGCCGACCTCACCCTCGGACGGCAGCTCGATGAGGTCATCGCTGCAGTGGCACCGACCCACATCATCCTGGTCAACGACGGTGCCTCTGACCAACAGATCATGCCGGTGCTGACCATGCGGCTCCATCAGAGCCACGTCCGACTGGCGGCGATCCACGAGATCATCGTCCGCCAGCACCGCACCATCGAGAGCACCTGGTACATCATCTGGAAGGCGCTCCTGTCGGCATCGCTGGGACGCCCGATGGCGTTGACCCTGGTGCTGATCGGCATGCTCGGCCTCCTCGTCGCCTCCCAGCAGTTGCCAGCGATCGCGTCCCAGGCAATCCCCTACGTGGTGCTCTTGGTCCTGGGACTGTACTGGGCGGCACTGACCAGTGGGTTCCCCCAGCGGGTGCGTCGCGCGATGCGGGACTTCGAGACCTCGATGCACCAGGCGCGCATCAGCGTCGCAGCAACCCTCTTTGCCGTCACGCTCTTGGTGATCGGTGCGCTCAGCTCCTACAATGCGATCCTGCGCGGGGAATTCACCCCCGTCGACGAGACCCAGAGCGTGGTCCTGTTCTTGATCAACTTCACCCCCTGGGCCGTGGGTGCGGCGTTGCTGCGGACCGCCGGGACGTTCGCCGACCGACTCGTGACGCTCCGGCGCATCCGCTGGGCGAGCTTGACCCAGCTGTTGACGACCTTGACGGTGGGCTTCGTGCTGGAGGGGTTGTTGTTGTCGGTGTGGATCCTGCTCACCGTAAAGGAGGAGCCCTTGCCCCGGGTGTTTCCGGCGACCTTCCCTTTCTATGCCGCAGCACTCCTGAGCACCGGGGCGGCGGTCCTCCTCTACCAGTACATCCGCCGGCGACAGGACCTGCGGTCCCGTGGCCAGCGCCAAAGCGAGCAACCGCCCCGCACCCCCCCCGAAGGCGGCAGCGGTGGTCCCAAGATCTCTGCCGCGTAGACTTAAGCCCGTGCAGGTCAAGCGGCCGCCGGGGTGGTCTGATCGACCTCGAGGAGCAGGTGCGGAGCCGCCTTGCCGCTGGAGAGAGTCGCACCGCGGTCGAAGGATGGGTCCTCGAGCAGCTGACCACGCACGCACGTTCGCAAGGTGCCCACGATAGCTCGGCTCGGACCCGCGCTGCGGCGTTGGTGCAGGAAGTCGCGGCCACGATCGACATCCCGAGCGCCATCCTGGACGGACTGCTCAGCACGCCGACCAGCGGCTGGACCATGGACCGAGCAGGCGTCGGCTGCCGAGGGAGCGGGGACACCCTGGTGCACCAGCTGTTGGCGCAGCTGCTCCCATCCGCCGGTGCGCTGGTCGGACCCTTGGAGCAGGATGATGGCGGAGTCGTGCGCTTGCCGCCGGATGACACGGGCGGCACACTGATGGTCGCCACCGTCGATGGCGTCCACTCGCGGCTGAGCCACTTCCCACTGCTGGCGGGCTTCCATGTCGCGCGGGCGGCACTGCGGGACCTCTACGTGATGGGGGCGACGCCCCAGGCGATGCTCATCGATGTCCACCTTGCCAATGACGCCGACGTCGCACGACTGTTCGACTTCATCGCCGGGATCGGCGCCGTCAGCGGCGCGCTGCAGGTGCCGGTGGTCGCTGGCTCGACGCTGCGCATCGGTGGGGACCTGGTCCTTGGCGATCGGCTCAGCGGCTGCGTGGCGGCCGTTGGCACTGCCGTGCAGGTCCGCAGCCGGGTGGGCGCGAAGGAGGGTGACCTCCTGCTGCTCAGCCGAGGCGCCGGAGGCGGCACCATCACGACCACCGCGCTCTACCATGGCCGCCCCCAGGACGTCGCCCCGACGCTCAACCTTCGCACGCTCCGTGCTGGTGCGATGCTCGTCGCCTCCCCCCAGCTGCTCCGGACCACCCATCTGCTGACCGACGTCACCAACGGCGGCCTCGTGGGCGACCTCGCGCCGTTGGCCCAGCGGCTGCGCGTGGACCTCGACGAGGGGGCGGTCCATGCCAGTCTCGACCCGCGGGTGCTGCGCCTGCTGCACGACGTCCATGTCGACCCGTTGCGCGTCTCCATCGACGCGCTCTTGCTGTCGGTGGCACCGCAGGACCTCCCCCCGATCCAGACGGCTCTGGCACAGGTCGGTGCACCGGCAACGGTCATCGGGAAGGTCTGTGGTGGGCGCGGGCTGCATCTGCGCACCCTCGGGGGGGCTGCCGAGTTGCTCGAGGTCTCGTTCCGCGAGGCTCCCTACACGCCCCTCAAGGCGGTGGTCGCTGCTGGTCCCCCGCCGCCGACAGAGGAGCTCGAGGGCGCCCTGGTGGCGGCGATGGAACGAGCGCGCGGCAGGCGCGACCTGCTCCGCGAGCGCGCCGAGCTGGGGTCGAGCACAGACGCGCAGTACGAGGCGGACGGGCCTTGAGGAGGGAGATGGGACGATGGAGTACAGCACCTGGCAACCCTACTACGAGCAGATCGTCGCGGATCTCCACCTTGACGTCGCTGCCGACACCCAGGCGGCCCTAGAAGCGGCCAAGCTGGCGCCGCGTGCCCAGCTGGCCTCCATCGGTAGGCTGTCGGCGCTGATATTCGACCGTCGCGTGCTCGTCTGCGGGGATGGTCCTGCCTTGCGCCAGGAGGTCACCGAGCATCCCTTCAGCGGCACGCGGATTGCCGCCGATGGTGCGACCTCGACGTTGATGACTGCGGGCATCCGACCTGAGATCATCGTCACCGACCTCGACGGACGGGTAGAAGACCAACTTCAGGCCAATGGACAGGGCTCGTTGCTGGTGGTCCACGCCCATGGGGACAACCTTCCCGCGCTCCGTCGGTATCTCCCCAAGGTGGCTGGGCCGCTGCTGCTGACGACCCAGACCCAGCCCTCTGAAGAGGTGCACAACTTCGGAGGATTCACCGACGGCGATCGCGCGGTCTTCCTGGCGGACCATTTCGGCGCCGCGACGATCACCCTGGTGGGCTTCGACTTCACCACCCCGTCGAGCAGCAGCGGTAAGACACCCTCGGAGCGCAAGTTGCGCAAGCTCACCTGGGCAGCGGTCCTCATCGGCATGCTGCAGCTCGACAACCTCGCCTTCATCGGCGAGGGACCGCCGCAGTCGTGGGCACGCTAGTGGCCGCGACCCTTGCCCGTGGTGCCGCCGCCCCTGGGCCTCCTCCCTGGCGTGACCGATTGCTCGACCCAGGCGCGATAGGGGTCGAAGGCCCCTTCGGGGCCGGATGCGACGATGCACGGAGTCTCGTAGGGGTGCAATTCGACGATGCGCCCCTCGAGGGCCGGCACGCCCGCCGCTGTGGTCTTGAGGAGGGCAGCCGACTCCCCGTGCCCTTCGACGACTCCCTTCCAGCGGTAGACGGACCAGACGGGGAAGACGTTGGCGCACGCGGCCAAGCCTTCCTTGACAAGAGTCGAGCAGATGGTGCGGGCCTGCTCCTCGCTGGGGAACGTCACATAGAGCGTGCGCACGCCCTCCGGCTCCTCGACCATCTCCGACCTCACCCAACGACGGAGCCTTCGAAGGCCTCCATCAAGCTGCTGCGTACCATCTGTCCCCCCAAGTCCCTGCAGGGCGCATAGTCGATTCGGTGGCGGCTCCTTCGCGCCGCGTCTGGTTCACCGGCCGCTCCCCCCCAGGCATCCAGGACCACCCCCCCGCGGCGGAGGGGGAAGTGGACTCGGTGGGATTTGAACCCACGACCTCCCCGTTGCAAGCGGGGCGATCTTCCGCTGATCTACGAGCCCATGGTGGGGTGCGAGGAGGTAGCTCTCCGTCCGCTACCGTGCATGGGCGACCCTGAGTGACGCTAAGAAGGCTTCGCCCCACGCTCCCCGCGGAGGCTTTTTCACGGCGCATCGACACTCGGGCCCATGGATGGCGTCGTGCTGTGGACCAAGACCGACCCTGCGAGTACCGCCATCGCACGAGCACTCCTTGGACAGCCGAACGCACGCCCAGCAGGACTCGTGCTCAAGCACCCCGCATGGAACCTTGGAGGGTGGGTCGTCGTCGAACATGGGGGGGGTCATCTCGAAGCGGACCACATCGACGCCGCCATCGCCGCCGACCTGCACCGGCTGGGTCTTCTGCCCCAGCCCACCGCTGAAGCCCCCCCATTGCCACTGCTGGTGTTCGCCTCCCGGCATCGCGCCGAGAGCGGAGCTCCCTCGCTGACGACCCATCCGATCGGAAACCTCAGCGGCGCCGCCCAGTTTGGGGGACTCCCCCGCACGGTCTGCCCCACGGCCCCAGCGGCGATGTCTGCGGTGTTGCGACATCTCAAGCGATCGAACGCGGAGCACGGGCTCGGATGGCCAGTGACCTTCGAAGGAACGCACCATGGCCCGTTCGTGCGCTCGCCGACCTTCTTCGTCGAGGTCGGCTCCGGTCCGGCCCAGTGGGAGTTGCCCCAACCAGCGACGGTCGTGGCTGAAGCCCTCCTCCGTCTGACCAGCGAGCGCCCGGTGCAACGGCCGGTGGTCCTTGGCTTTGGTGGAGGGCATTACGTCCCGCGGCTGGGGGATCTTGTCCTCGATGGTGTCGCCGATGTCGGCCATCTGGTCCCTTCCTACGCGCTCGACGACCTCGAGCCATCCATCCTCCGAGCGCTCTGCGACGCGACTCCTGGCGTCGTGGGTGCCTACTTGCATCGCAAGGCCATTCCCGCGGCGACGCGTGAGCGGCTCGAGAGGATGCTGGGACAGGCGCACGTGCCGGTGGTGCGCACGGCGGACTTGCACGGCTCTGCGACAGCGGCGGCAGTCTTTCCTACCACTTTATAGACCATCGAGAGCAGATTCGAGCGTGGCGGCCCCCAGCGTCGACCTGCGTGCGCCCCCGGTGGTCCGTTCCCTCGAGAACCCGCTGATCGCGATCTTCGACCTCGCGGACCAGATCAACGAGCGGGTCCCGATCATCCGGCGGACCTTGCGCATCGCGATGGGGCTGACCTCCATCGTCTTCCTGCTCGTGGGGATCCTGACGTTGGTCTTCCTCGCCCAAGGCAACCCAATCGCTGCGCTGTTGTTCCTTGTGGCCCTGCTGGTGCTGGGCAACCTGCTCGTCGCGATGTATCGGACCAACTCCTTCTTCGACTACTTCGAGGCTCGCCACCGGACGATCAAGATCGTCCGGGATGCCGATCCGATCGTGTACATCCCCAAGGGCCGCGACGATGTCGACCGCTTGCTGCAACTGCTCAAGCAGCAATCGCCGCGCTTCGGCCAGCTGGGCGCCCAATTCCCCCACTACATCCATACCCCGGCGATCCTGCCGGGGCGCAGCGGGGTCTCCTACCACTTCGACGCCTACGCCTTCATCCCCTGTTCGGCCACGTGGGAGATGTTCGGCCGTGGCGACCGTGGGTGGGCGCTCTTCGTCAAGGCCTTCGACACCGCGCCGACGCTGCGGGACCTCCAGGCCCTGGAGATCGCCATCGCCGATGTCACCGCACGCTCACAGATCCAACCCAGTCGGGTCATCGCCCTCGTGCGTCAGGGCAGCGACAGCGTGATTCCCGAGGACGCCTACCAGCGGCTCATCAGCGGGGGGTTCGTGGTGCCGCTGGGGCGCCACCGGCTCCCATACGCCATCCAGGCGATCTCCATCGATGCCGACGGGACGTACGATTTCGTGCCCGTCATCGGCACGACCCCCGACCAGCTGCCCTAGACCAGCGGGGAATCCCACTGGATCGCGTGGGCGTCGAGCCCCTGCTCGTAGTAGTCGGGTATCCTGCCGACGATCTCGAAGGCGTACCGCAGGTAGAAGCGCAACGCCGAGCCGTTGCCCGTGTAGACCTCCGCGATGATCGATCGGTGGACCTTGGCAGCGTGGGCCTGGAGCCCGCGCAGCAGGAACGCTCCGATCCCCTGGCGCTGCTGGGTCGGTTCGACATCCATGAACAGCAGGTGGAGGTACGGACCGCTTGGACGCGCCGCGAGGATGGCCACGGGAGAACCGTGGCGCAGGCCCACAACCATCGTCGCCGGGTGGACCTGATCGATCATCCAGAGGATGTCGGCCATCTGCAGGTGGTCATACTCTGGGACGCTGTTGATCTTGAGCAGCGAGGCCAACCACTGCCGGTCCTCGAAGGTGAACCGTCGCAGCGTCAGCCCGCTCGGCCGGGGGAGCGAGCACGAGAGCCCCTCGATGCTGGCGGCGAGGTCACGCGGATGTGCCTCGTCCACGGCCTCGGCAAGGGGGTGGGCGCATCAAGGTTGTCGCGCATCTTCGGCCTCATCCCTTGCCGTGGGTGACCCAGCTGGGGAGGTCCTGGTAGCGGTAGTGGTCCCGAATGGCAGAGTCGTAGATGTGGATGTAGAACTCGTTGAACCTGCGGATGTGGAGGACCCCCGCGGGGGTGATCCGGACCTGGTAGGAGCGCTCCTGTGCGTCCAGCGAGACGTATCCCTCCTCCTGGAGGTGCTCGAGGATCTTCTCCGTCATGTGGTGGTTCGAACGGATCTCGTGGCGGATGTCGCTCTTGGTCAGGAAGCGGTCCTGCCGCACCTGAAGGATCGTCGGCAGGTTCTGTTCGAGGTCCGGCTGGTAGAGGTCGATGTCGAGCATCGACACCAGTCGGTTGAGGACGAAGCAAGCGTAGATCTTGAAGTCCTTGTACTTGCGGGTGGCGTCGGCCACATCTCGCGCCTACGGGTCGGGCCTACTTCAACGTTACCGGGTCGGCCGATCGCCGCGTGCCGTCGGCCTCAGACGAGGGAGAGTTCCTGGACCTCGACACTCTCGACGTCGGGGACCGAGCGCAAGGTCTCCTCGAGGCGGTCGGTCCAGCCTTCCTCATCGGCGACGATGACGGTGACGTGCAAGGCCTTGAGGCCGAACGCCACCGGGACGAGCGTGGTGCCACGCAGCTGCGCACCCGTGGGGATGACTGCGGGGACCTTCTTGGCGACAGCGGCCATGTCCACTTCGGCAGTGGTGGGCATCAGGCGGAAGACTATCATCACCTGTCCCATGGGCTGAGCCTCCCACCAGCATCGACGGCCCTAGGGTCCTTCGTACTGGCAGTCGTTGCAATGGTACTTGACCGACTGATCGCGGCACTTGGCGCAACGGCCGACGGTCGTGCCGCACATCGGGCAGGGAAAGGTCGAGTACCCCTGCTGGGTCAATCGGGCACCGCAGGGATTGCAGACGATGGATTGCATCCACGATGGCACAGGGGAATCTCGTATTTAAGTGGACAGGGTCTGCCCACCGCCCCCAGAGGGACGGCGGACACCTGCGCGAATGGTCGGACAGGATAACGGCTCCGAGTGGCGCACGAGGTCGGCCGTTCCCACGAAGGCGGCTGACACCGCCGCGAATCGTTTAATACGAATCGCAAGCATCGGCACGCAAGGTGCGCCACGTGGTCGCCGTCGTCACGGACTCGGACTTCGAGACTTTCATCCAGACCAAGGGGGTCGTGGTCGTCGACTTCTGGGCGCCCTGGTGCGGCCCCTGCAAGATGGTCGAGCCCACGATCAAGAAGCTCTCCGAGGAGTTCCGCTCGGGAGTCAGCTTCGGGAAGATGAACGTCGACGAGAACGTCGGTACTCCCATGAAGTACTCGATACAGGCCATCCCGACGCTCTTCTTCTTCAAGGATGGGGAGCTGGCCCACCGCTACACCGGGGTCCTGCCCGAGAAGGCGATGGCGGACAAGATCAAGTCGTTGATGGCTTCTTGAGGGTCGGGCCAGGCGCCTCCAGTGGTGCAGCCAGAGCCTCCCCTGCAAGGTAGAAGGACCCGCAGGCGACGACGGCACCTGCGCCCTCACGAGCCAAGGCATGGGCTGCACCCATGGCCGCTGCGACGGAATCATGCTCCAATCGAGGCGCTGCGTCCCCCAGCACACCAAGAGTCTGGGAGATCGACCGCGTCGATGCGGCGCGCCGCACCGCCGGGGAGGCCAGGTGCCACGAGGCAGCCAGTGAGCGCAGCGGTGCCACCAGCCCCGGCAGGTCCTTGTCGCCCATCGCTCCGAAGACCACCTGCACGGGCATGCCTTCGAGCAGGGGCCGAAGGGTGCGAACCAGGTTGGTCATCGCCGCTGGGTTGTGCGCGCCATCGATGATGACGGGCGGCGTCGCACGGATCCGCTCCAACCTCCCGCGGACGGGGACCGTTGCCAGCGGTGCGGGGTCGACCGGTCGCTGCAACGCCTCCTCGACGCACACGAGGGCGATCGCCCCATTGCGGAGGGCCATCGACGAGGGGCACGGGACCTCGATCACCCTTCCCGTCCCATCCTCGAGCACACCCGTGGCTCTCCATCGGTCGCCATCGATCTGGACCCTTCGAAGGGCCCTGCGCGGCACCTCGCGCCATCGGGCGGTCGGGGCGCAGCCGTGCAACTGCCGGACCAGGACCGGGCGGCTCTCCCCGCAGACGGCCACGTGCGCACGGCGGAAGATGGCGCCCTTCTCCGCGGCGATCGAGCCGAGGGTGTCCCCGAGCAGCGCAGTGTGATCGAGGTCGATGCTCGTGACGGTAGCGACCTGCGGTCGCACCGCCGATGTCGAGTCGAGACGGCCGCCTAGGCCCACCTCGAGGACCGCCCATTGCACCTGTGCGTGGGAGAAGAGGACCAAGGCGACGGCCGTCGTGACGTCGAAATAGCTTGGATGGATGCCCTGGGCATCGAGCCGGTCGACCGCGGCGATCGCCCGCCCAAGGGCCTGATCGAGGGCATGGTCGTCGACCTCGCGGCCGTCGATGACGAACCGCTCGTTGAGTCGTTGCAGATGGGGCGAGAGGTACAGCCCGGTGCGAGAACCTTGGGCGGTCAGCAACGCTGCCGCATAGGTCGCGACCGAGCCCTTGCCATTGGTCCCTCCCACCTGCAGGACCGAGAGTCCCTCCTGAGGACTGCCCAGCCCGGCCAACAGCGCGGTGATGGACTCCAGCCCAGCACTGGGTCCGCGCGATGAACGTCCCTCGAGCCAGACGCGAGAAGGCTGCTGGGCGGCCAGACTATCGGGCTCAGAACGACTCACGAGATCCCCCCGGGCCACCACCACAGCAGGAGCCCGACCATCAGGTAGGCACCGAGCACCGACACGAAGATGCCCTCGAGCAGCCGGCCCGCTTGGACCTGAAGGGTGGTCACCAGGGCCAGGGCCGCCCCAAGGACGAGCAGGGGCAACCACCCCATCGGGAGCCAGCTGGCGAGGACCGCCAGAGCGATGAGCAGATGGGGTGTGACCAACAGCCCCAGGCCGACGCGCTCGGTGGCTGACTTGCCGAGCACGCGCCCCAGGGTGCGCTTGCCGAGCAGGGCATCCTCCTCGAGGTCGAGCAGGTCGGAGAGCGCCTTGCCCCCTGAGAGGTGACAGCCAAACAGCAGACACAGCGCAAGGGCCGTGCCGGCCTGCTCGGGGAGAATCCCACCCCCAAGGAGCACTGCCCCAAGGTACGCCGCGACGACACCCGAAGGGTAGGAGAGGGTGATACTGCCCGGATGCGTGTCCAGCCAGGGCGAATAGGCCAGGCCCAGAGCCGTCGCATATCCCACCGGGACCACGATCAAGGGCGTGATGTGCCGCTCGATCACCAGCAGCGCCACCGTGCCCCACAGGGCGAGGATCGTGACCGACAGCGCAACCCGCAGCTGCCGCTCGCTCAGCCGCCCACCGTGATCCCACCACCCACCTTGTGGCGCATCAGGCAGCTGCGGCCGCTCGTATGTATCCACCAACGAGTCGCGCAGATGGGCCACATAGAGGGTGAGCAAGACGATGATCCCGTAGAGGGCGACATCGACCGCCGTTGGGACAGGTCGCGCCGTCCGTGCACCCAGCACGACCACCAAGAGGGCACCAAGCATCGGGAGCGGCCGAAGCTCCAGCAACAATCCGAACGTCGAGCGCGTCGCCGTTGGCCTGTCTCGACTCTGGCGAGCACCCCCAGGGGCAGCTGCCGGCACATCGAGGGCCGATCCCACTCGGAGGACAGCAGGCCGCGCCTGCATGACCCTTCGCGTGCCCTCCGATTGCGCTGGGTCTGCCCAGCGTGCCGTCAGCGTGTCCGGCCGCCTGGAAGGATTATATAAGGGGAGCCGATTGGAACCCCTCCTCACCAGGGCACCACCATGGTCACGGTCTACGACGTCCCCGCAGAGTCGTTGATCAGCGTCACCGCTGGCAAGTTGCGAGCGGTCTCGCCGATCACTCCTCCAGAGTGGGCGGAGTTCGTCAAGACGGGGACCCACCGCGAGAAGGCGCCCGACCAGCCAGACTGGTGGTACGCCCGCACGGCAGCAGTGTTGCGGAAGGTGTACATCCGCGGACCGGTGGGAACCGAGCGGCTCGCTTCGGAGTTCGGCGGCTCCCGCGACCGCGGCGCCCGACCCAACCGCGCGGTCAAGGGGAGCCGGGCCATCATACGCCTCTCTCTCCAACAGCTCGAGGAAGCAAAGCTCATCCAGTCAGTCGAAGGCAAGGGTCGGGTCATCTCCCCGGCGGGGCGGAGCCTGCTGGATGCTGCGGCCAAGGAAGTCATGGCGACCCTAGCGGTCAAGAACCCCGAACTTGCCAAGTACTGAGGACTATCGGGATGTCAGAGGAGGACGAACTCGCGGCTATCCGGGCACGCAGAGCTGCACAAGTCGAGCAGCAGCATGCCGTGGATAGCTTCTACCAGGACCAGCAATCGCAACTCGATGCGCAACGACAGGCCGTGCTCCGGCAGATCCTCACCCCCGAGGCGCGGGAGCGACTCGGCTCGCTGCGCACCGCGCGGCCCCAGGTCGCTGCGGCCGTCGAGTCGCAGTTGATTGCCTTGGCCCAGGCAGGACGGATCCGCATGGTCGATGATGCGACCCTGCGCCAAATCCTGGCCGCTGTCACCCCCAAGCGTCGCGAGATAACGATCACCCGTCGATGAAGGAGGAAAACCCATGGCACGTGTCAAACCCTTCGCCAAGAAGATCCGACTGATGCGCGTGACGCGCCGCAACCGCCGTGTCCCTGCCTGGGTGATGATGCGCACGGCCCGCCGGTTCACCTTTCATCCCAAGCGGCACCAGTGGCGCCGCTCCAAGCTGCAGAAGTAGGAACTGACGGAGTGATGTCCCATGGCCGGTGAAGAGTTCGAGCGTGTCGTGACCATCCCGCTGCGCTCCGTCTACGAAGGACCGCGGGTCATCTATGCGCCCACGGCCGTGCAGCACGTCCGCCGCCATCTCGCTCGGCACTTCAAGGTCGACCCTGCGGACATCTACTTTGCCAACACCCTCAACGAGCTCATCTGGACCCACGGCCGGCATAACATCCCGCGCCAGCTCAAGGTGCGCGTCACCAAGTTCGCCGAGGAGCGTCGCATCGAGGTCTGGCCCTACACCGAGGAGGGCGCCAAGTCCCGCCGCAAGGCAGCCCAGGCCAAAGACGACGCTGAGGCCGACGAGGCGCACGAGCCCGAGGACGACGCTGGCGCCTGAGCGCTCCTGAGCGCTCTGCCCCCCCGTCGCCGGCCCTCCCGCTGCAGGCACGCCCATGCTCGAGCAAGTGGACCTGCTGGGCAGCCCATTCGTCGGTGTCGTGCTCTGCGCCACCGACCGATGGGTCATCCATCCCCCGGGCTTCCCGCCAGGGGCCATCGCCCGGATCGGCGCGGCACTGGGTGTCCCCTGCCACCAGGTGCTGCTCGATGGCAGTACCATCCTTGGGGCGTTGATGGTCGCCAATAGTCGGGGCATCGTCACCACCCCGTTGCTCTCGACGGCGGAGCTCGAGGCACTGCCCGGCAGCCCGGAACTGGGGCAATTGCAGGGCAAGTTCAACGCGGCGGGCAACAACATCCTCGCCAACGACCGCGCCGCGCTCGTCAATCCCTCCCTCCCCAAGGAGGACCGGACGTTGGTCGCACAGACCTTGGGGGTCGAAGTCCACGAGGGGACCATCGCGGGACTGCGCACGGTCGGATCCGCCGCGGTGGTCACCAACAAGGGGCTGCTCTGCCACCCCCGGACCTCGGTGGCCGAGCGCGAGGAGCTGGGCCGGATCTTTGGCGTGCCAGCGATGATCGGGACCGCCAACTATGGCTCGCCGATGCTTGGCGCGGCGGTGGTTGCCAACGGGCACGGTGCGGTGACCGGGCTGTCCTCGACGGGCATCGAGCTGGGCCGGATCGAAGAGGCGCTCCAGCTCTTCTGACGTCCCGCCGCTCACTCGAGGACCAGGTACTTCGCTAGGCTCGTCTGGCGCTGGGGCCGGTGCTGGCGTACATCGATGGCCTCGGCCGCCAGCTCCTTGTGGATCCGCGCGATTCGCTCCTGCAACACCTCGCGGTAGGGACCGCTCGCCTGGCCCGCTGCCACCTGGGAGGCCATCCCTCCGGCGGCGTTGAAGATCTCCCGGGGGAAGAGGCTGACCTGCTCGGTGCGCTCGAGAGCGCGCAGGTGGGCGGCGCACAGACGGCCGTACCACGCTTGGAGCGACTTGTAGGACCGGAAGTACTCCGGCCGCTCCTCCCATCGGTACTCCTCGACCCCCACCTCGAAGTAACGCTTGGCCACCGCCGCCAAGAGGAAGTCGGCGAACTGCTCCCGGGTCGGACCGAACCGTGCCAGGGCGGTGGTGCCCAGGCAGAACTGTTGCTTGACATCGACGGTACCTTCGCCCGTTGGGGTGTAGACGTTGTGCAGTTCGATGAATCCCTTGCTGTCCCGTGGTTCGTGCTCCGGCTCCAGCGGCAGCAGCAGGGTCGTGATGTCGCGGCGTGCCAGGGCAGCCATCTCCGGAAGGAGGCATCCTCCATCGTCGATGTGGAGGGCGTAGCGGACATCGGTGCCGTCAGAGACGGCGACATCGAGGATCTGCACGCCCGTCGGGAGGTCGATGCGGTACTCCAACTCGACCAGAGGGTGATGGAGGCGCAGGGTACGCTCGAGCTCGAGCCCGTTGAAGGACCAGCAGAGCCGGAGGTTGACTCCCCCCTCAGAGACGGCGCTGGCCAACGCGATCTTGCGGTCGACGAGGGCGCGCACGTTGCGACTGGCATGGGGACAAGGGACGTTGCGCTGGTGAAGGAACTGGCTCGAGCGCGTCTTGTACTCGCGCAGGACGACCCCTTTGCCACAGTACTGACAATGGAAGGGATGCTGTTCGACGAGCGCATCGGGCCAGACGGCGACCCGTCGGCCCACATCGTCGAGCGCGACGAGCATCGAGCAACCCAGCTGCTGGCGCAGCCATGAGCCTTTCGACCCTCAAGGACGCGGCACGAGCGGCGGCCGCCCGATCCCCCGAAAGTGGTGGCCCGCGGAGGCCACGGCCTGCGGGTCGAAGACGAAACGGCCGTCGACCACTCCGCCGGGGCGGGGCAGCGCCGTCAACAACGCGGCCACCTGGGAACGATAGACCCCATGGGCAGTATGCAGGACTAACACGGGGCCCCCGCGGACCGACTCCAACAGGTCATCGACCCAGGCGGCCCCCGTGGGCAGTGCAGGTCGCCGCCCCGATCGGATGCACGGGTCGTGGCAGAGGACCGCAAACCCACGGGCGCCCAGCGCTTCGGCCAGGGGAAGGGCCGTCGTCCCGCGGATGTCATCGGTGTCGGGCTTGAAGGAGATTCCCAGCAGCAGCGCGGCGCAGCTGCCCGGTGCCTTGCCGATAGCCTGCGCCACCTCCGCGGCGAGGGTAGCCATCACCGCAGGCATCGCTTCGTTGGCCGCGCGCCCGGCCAAGGGCAGGCGCAGCTCCATCCCCAAGGTCCTCCCCAGTTGATGGACGAAATAGGGGTCCTTGGTCAGGCAGCTGCCGCCGACGCCAGCCCCGGGAGTCATGATGTTGACCGCGTGCTGGCCCTTGGGCAGGGTGTTGGCCGCCGCGATCACCTCCAGAGCGTCGACTCCCAGGGGGGCGGCGAGCAGCGCCAGCTCGTTGGCCAGGGCGATGTTGAGGTCGATCCAGAGGTTGTCCGCCAGCTTGACCAGCTCCGCTGCGGTGGGGGAGGCGACGCGCATCGTCGTGAGCCCTGCCGACTCCCAGAAGGCGGCGACGGTCGCGCCGACTTGCGGACTGGTCGCGCCGACCACCACGGGGAGGTTGCGCAGCTGCCGCAGGGCGTTGCCCTCCTCGAAGCGCTCGGGGCAGAAGGCGACTCCGAAGTCGACACCCTGGCGCAGCCCGCTGCCGTGCTGCAGCAGCGGCACGACGACCTCGGTGGTGGTCTTGGGCACCACCGTCGACTTGAGGATCACCAGGTGCCCCTTGCGCAAGTGTGGGGCGAGGGCCTTGGCGACGGCGATGACGGCTCCGAGGTCTGGACCGTGGTCGGGCCCCAGCGGCGTTCCGACGGTCACGAGCACCACCTCGCACCCGGAGACTGCCGAGAGATCACTCCCGATCGTCAGGCGCTCTTCGAGGACGACGTCGGCGATCAGCTCCGAGAGGCCGGGTTCCTCGACCGGTGCCCGACCGGCGCGGACGGCGGCGACGATCCTCGGATCGACCTCGATGCCATGCACCAGGAAGCCTTTGTGCGCCAGCACAGCGCCGATGCAGCTGCCGACGTACCCGAAGCCCACCACAGCGACCTTGACCTTGCGCAGGGCGCAGCGCTCTGCCGCTGCCGCAAGGGGTAGGCCCAAGAGGCCGAACGTGGGCTCAGACGAGGTCGGCACGACCATGGCTCGCCCATCTTGGGGCAGCGCCATAAGCGTTGGCTGCAGCATCAGCCCTGGAAGCCGGTGGTGAGCAGCCGCTGGAGCGGCTCGTTGAGGGGCTTGAGCGAGGCGATGTCCCCCTGCCAGTCCTTGAGCACGCCCTCATGATCGCGCTCGACCTCGGTGACGAACCGCTGGAGCTGCCCGCTGATCCCCTCGACGTCCTCGCCATCGACCATCGCGGCGATGCTCAGGTACCGGCCCCGGCGAAGGAAGATCTTGTTGCGGCCGACGTGGATCTGCTCGAGCGTCGAGTCATCGTCGGTCGCGATCGTCTGGCGCACGAAGTCTTGGATGGCGCTGAGCATCCCCGTGAGGATGTCGCTGTCCATGTGGGGCTTGAGCCGCCGGGTGTGGTGCCGGATCAACCGCCCGTCGTTGTAGAGCAGGAAGAGGTCCTCGATTATCGTCCCCGTCTGCGCCGACTGCTGCGCAACGCCACCGGGCCCTGCGCCGCCGTGCGCTGCCATCGGCGACCCGACCGGTGGGCCTGAAGGCACCGCCGCGGCCGCACCTGCCGTCGAGGGTGAATCGGAGTACTGCTTACACGAGTTGCAGTACCAGCGTTGGTAGTATTGGGAGAAGAACAGCGCAGGCTGACTGCAGCGTGGACAGACGGGCGATTGGGGGAGGACTTGCTGGAGCTGGGCCGGCTTGATGTACTGGCTGCACGTGCGACAATACCACTGGGCGTACTGGGGGACCCATTCGATGACGCCCCCTCGGCCACAGGGGCAGGTGCGGATGTTGCCCGTGGCGCCCCCGACGGCATGATCGATGTCGTCGAAAAGCCCGTCGAGGCCCTGGCGTCGCGGTGGATATCCCATCGAACCACACGTGCCCGGCGGAGGGTCGCACCAGCTCCAGCAGTGGCAAGGCCTTAGTCGTTGCGCTCGGCGGAACCACGTCTTGGGGGCCAACGGCGGCGGTGCGCGCGGGAGATTTTAAGGCGGGTCAGTCGGTGGCCAGTCGCCCATGCGGCTGTTGCACCCCTCCATCCGCACCTCCGACACGGATCGTTCTCAAGGATCTTGCGCCAAGCCGTCGGCGACGCGGCTGCCCTCGCGCAAGGCCATCGGCGCCACCGGCGCCGGGGTCGCCATCGCCGACGCGGACCTTCGTACGGGAAGCGGTTCCGTCCTCGCGTTGGTCGGGGACCCACAGGAGACGCTCATCGGGCCAATCGAGCAGCCCGAGCCTGCGGAGGGGGGTCGATGACCGACCTCGACAACGATCGCAACAAGGGCCCTTCCACGGCTCGGCGGGTGCGCGACCACCTCGAACGGCAGCCGATGCTCCGCCATTACCTGCAGATGGGGGTCATCAACCACGCCGCCCTGGCGCGGCGGCTCGCCCCGCTGCTGGGGATCTCCTCCGAAGAGGCAGTCGAGGTCGCCACCCGCCGCTTCGAGCAGCAGCTCGCTGGCGACGTCGGGAGCCTCGAGCTCTCCCGGTTGCTCTCCAAGAGCCGTCTGGAGATGCGGACCAAGGTGGTGATCATCACCGCCACGAACGACTGGTTGGTCATGGCGCGCCTCGAGAAGGTCATGAAGGGGATGTTCTCACGTCGCGCCTTCCTGCAGGTCATCCAAGGGACCGACAGCATCACGATCATCACCGACCAGGACAACCTCGAGGACATGGTCGCGGCCGTCGGCAGCGAGACCATCATCAACACGCGGACCGACCTCGCCGAGATCCTGGTGAAATCCCCGCCCAACATCGCAGAGACTCCGGGCGTCGTGGCGCATCTGACCTCCATCCTCTCGCACAATGGCATCAACGTCATCGAGATGACGTCGTGTCACACGGACATCATCTTCATCGTCGACCTCACGCAGATCGTCGAGGGGTACTCCGAGCTGCAGAAGGCCATCGAGGCCGCCACCCGCGATGTCGAGGCCGGGCGGGCCACCCCGCCATCGCCCTGACGAGCCTTTCCCCCTGCACGCAAGTCTTTCATAGGCCTGTCCCGTTGGTGCGTCCGAGCAGCCATGACCAACGACCTGCTGCCCGATGACATCGCCCAGCGCCGCCCCTGCGGCTCGATCGGGCCAGGTGACGACGGGGGCACCGTGGTGGTCGCAGGCTTCGTCGAGGACTTGCGCAACCTCGGCAACATCGCCTTCCTGACGGTTCGGGACCGCAGCGGCAAGGTCCAGCTGACACTGCTCAAGAAGAAGATGCCCGAGCTGTTCGCCTTGGCGTCGTCCCTCTCCCGTGAGAGCGTCGTCGCCGCCACCGCCAAGGTCCAGCGATCGGAGAAGGCCAACGCCGGGTTCGAACTCCTGCCGTCGCAGCTGCGCCTCCTGGGAGCAGCCGAGAGCCCGCTGCCGCTGGGACCTGCCGATGCGGTGGGCGTCGAGGTCGAGACCGCGCTCAACAACCGCTTCTTGGACCTGCGCCGCCCCCAGACCATGGCGGTGTTCCTCTGCCGCGCGGCGATCCTGCGTGGAGTCCGTGAGCAGCTGCAACAGGAGGACTTCATCGAGGTGCAGACGCCCAAGATCGTCGCCACCGCCACTGAGGGCGGCGCGGGCCTCTTCCCGATGCAGTATTTCGAGCGCAAGGCCTACCTCAACCAATCCCCGCAGCTCTACAAACAGATCCTGATGGCCAGCGGACTCGACAGGGTCTGGGAGGTGGGACCGGCCTTCCGTGCCGAGGAGCACAACACCACCCGCCACCTCAACGAGTTCACCTCGATCGACATCGAGATGGCCTATGCCGATGACGAGGCGGTCATGGGGGTGCTCGAGCGCGTGCTGCAGGCGGCGATGCGCTCCCTCAACGAGCACGCGCCCGACGCCCTTCGGACGCTCGGCGTCACCCTTGTGCCACCCCAGCTCCCCCTTCCACGGATCACCTATGACCACTGCCGCGCCCTGGCCGCGAAGAGGGACATCACCGTCGCATTCGGAGAGGACCTCTCGATGGAGGTGCTGCGCGCGATCGCCGATGAGCTCCCCGACCTCTACTTCATCACCCGCTGGCCCTCGGCAGCCAAGCCCTTCTACATCCGGCCAGTACCGGATTCCCCCCAACATTCCTTCGCCTTCGACCTGCAATACCGCGAGAAGGAGATCACCTCTGGGGGGCAACGAGTCCACGATGTCGGCATGTTGCAGCAGCGCCTGCTCGACCAAGGGTTGGATCCAGAGGCCTTCGCGTACTACCTCAAGGCCTTCCGTTACGGCATGCCCCCGCACGCGGGCTGGGGCCTGGGCGCCGACCGTCTGACGCTCATCCTCACGCAGCGCGAGAACGTCCGTGAGTGCGTGCTCTTCCCACGGGATCGTGAGAGGATCGTCCCGTAGGGATCCGCCGAGGGTGGCGCGTGCTGGCGGATGTGCGCCCTTTGCAGCGACGTCACCGCGGCCCGATTGTGCCTCCACCAGATGGTATATTACCGACCTCCTAGGTACCAGAGGATGGATGGCGCAGCAGAGCGAGGAGGAACCCACCGGAGCGCCCGAGGAGCATGTCTCCGACGCGCCGCCGATGGGACCCCTCCAGGGCACGCTCGATGCCATGAGGATCCTCTTCAAGGAGGGCGAGAGCGACGATCTGGAGCAGAATCGCTTCCTCCCCCACGCCCACCTGTTGTTGTTGCTCATGGTCCTCGTCGTCACCGCCGCTGTCGTCGGCCTGGCTGGGATCTAGGGGGCGCAGCGATGGCCGCACGGCCTTCGGCAGCGTCGCTGCGCTCGTTCCGCACCATCACGGCGATCCTGCTCGCCGTGGTGCTGACATCCCCCTTGCAGCTCATCGCCACCGCCCCGATCGAGGACGGCATCGAGGGACCCCGGCCTGCCATGACGACGCTCGGCCGCCAACTGGGCTCTGGGGACGACCTATCGGTCGAGGGCATCGCCCTGACGCCGCCGGCACCGGTCGACGGCCTGCCACTGCAGGTGGTCGTGACACTGCGGAGCACACTTGTCCCCCTGCCGGACGAGGTCCGGCTCCAACTCTCTGTCGACGGCCTCCCGCAGGCTGCGGCTTCCGTGCAGGTGCTCGCCGTCACCACCTCGGCGGTGTTGGAGTGGCCCGCAGAGGCAGGCATCCATCAGTTGCGTGTCGAGGCGACCGCACTGGGGTTGGGAGAGGCCGATCGTGCCAATAATGCCGCCGACACCGTCGTCAGCGTGCCCCGTGCGCAGCTCCGCCTCGAGCCGCTGGCCATCGAGCCTACGACCGACCCCTTGCCGGGGGAGCAGGTCAGCGTCGACCTGCGGCTGCATAACGACGGCGCCACCACCGTACGCCCCTTCGTCGTGCGCCTGAGCGCCGGCGAGCAGACGATCGGGGCCCAGACCGTCGCAGGCCTGTCGGCGGGGAGCACCTGGCACCTGCGGGCGACGGCCCGCATGGGCAACGGTCCGCTCGTCCTGCGCGGCATCGCCGACACTGCCGACACCATCGCCGAAGGGACGGAGGTCGACAACTCCGTCGTTGCGATCCTGGGACAACAGTTGCCCGATCTGGGCATCGGCCCGCTCCGGCTGCTGCACGCCAACGGGACGGCCGTCGGGCCCGAGGGGATTCGCTCCGGGGAGCAGCCCCAGGTCGTCGCCAACATCACCAATGGTGCCGCCAGCACCCTCGCTCGGGTCCCGGTGCGCCTGACCGTCGATGGCAGTCCCATCAGAAGTGCGAGCGTGGTGGGACTGGCCGCCGGCGAGAACACGACCCTCATCTTCCCCTGGGGAGCCACCGGAGGAAGCCACCTCTTGCGCGTCGAGGTCGATCCTGAAGGGCTCCTCTTGGAGGACGACCGCGCCCCGGATGGTACCCAGCTCCTCGTCGTCATCCCCCAACCGCAACTGAGTGTCGAGAACCTGCTGATCAGTCCGCTCGTCCCGATCGACGGGGGCACCATCGAGGTGCGCGCGCAGGTCCGCAATTCCGGCGGGGACCACCTGGGCGACGTCGCGGTGGTCGCGACGGTCGATGGCGGCGAGACGGCCAGCGTGTTGCTGCCCGTGCCCCCGGCCGACGGCACGACCACGGTGACGCTGCACCTGCCCCACCGCTCGGGGGTGCATCTGTATCGGCTGAGCGTCAACGAGGACCGCCGCGTGCTCGAATCTCGCTGGGGAGACAATGCCGCGTCCACCAACGCCACGACTTCGAGGCCGGACCTGCGCCTGACCAATGTCACCATGCCCAGCACCGGGATCGATGGCGCCAACGGCCTGGTGCACATCGAAGTCCGCAACGTCGGTGCGCCGACCGTGCGCTCCTTCGACGTCGTGCTCTTGCAGGATGGGGCGCCCATCGCCTCTTCGACGATCGCCGGGCTGGGTGCCAACCGTACCACGACGCTGGACCTGCCATGGGTCGTCACCCTTGGTGCCGCCCTCGTGAGCGTCGAGGTCGATCCCTCTGGGGTGGTCCCCGATGCGACCCTGGGCGATCGGACCCAGCTGCGCACGCCCGTGGGCCTGGCCCCGCAGCTGCGGGTGGATGACCTGCAGTTCTCCCCAGCCGATGCTGGGCTGGGTGACCCGGTGACGGTAACGCTGCTGGCGCGCAACCTCGGAGGCAGCACGCTGCGGCCGTTACTGGTCGAGATCCGTGCCGACGGGGTGCTCGTGGGCAGCCGCAGCCTCCCTGGGCTCGTCGGCGGTGGAGTCCGTGCACTCTCCTTCTCGACCACACTCGAGGGGGGCGTGCTCTCGGCCATCCTCGATGCCGCCGACGCGGTTGCTGAGGCCAATGAGCTCGACAACACGATGGCGATCGCGCTTCCCAGCGGTATCGCCGTTCCCCCCTTGCAGGCGGTCGACCTGACGGTCAGTGCACTGCGGCTCGACCCCGCCCAGCCGCACGTCGGTGATCCTCTGGACGTGATCGTCAGCGTCAGGGCCACCGGGGACGCCGATGCCCTAGGACCGCCCTCGGTAGCCCTCTTGACGGATGGACGCCTCTCCGCGGTCGGGTCATTGACCTTCGAGGCCGACGTCTCGACGATGACCTTTCATACCACTGCCATGGGCGGGGAGCACCAGTATCTCGTCTGGCTCGACCACCAAGGCCATCTGCTGGAACTCGACGAGGGGGACAACCGCGCGACAGCCAACCTCTCGCTCCAACGTCCTGACCTGGCGCTGGCTTCCATCGAAGCGGTCCCGCCGTTGGCCGTCGCGGGCGAGCAGACCACCCTCTTTGCGACCGTCACGGACCGTGGCGCCGGGGCGCTCGGTGGCGGAGCGGAGGTCCGCTTCTATGCTGACGGCGAGCTCCTCGGACGGCGCACCCTCAATGGTGTCTCCCTCGATGGCGCCGTGACCGTGGCGTTGAGCGCTCGGCTGTCGCCGGGCTTCCACGCCATCGCTGCCGTGGTCGATCCCTTGGAGCAGTGGGGAGCTTCGGACCTCTCCGACCAGCTGGCCGTGGGCACCGCTGGGGTGACGGTGCCCGACCTCTTCGTGGTGCGACCATCCCTTCCGGTGCAGCAGGCCGCGGGTCTGCCGCTACCGCTGCAACTGACGATCCAGAACCGCGGGGGCGCGGTCGCTGACCCTCCGCCAGCGCTCCTGCTGCGTGACGGGCAGGTGCTCAGCCAGGTGCGGTTGCTCCCAATGACCGGGCTGTCGAACCAGTCCCTTACCCTCAGCGTCCCGCTCGCTCCGGGGCTGCATGAGCTGGGCCTGTTGCTGGATCCCGCCGACGCGCTGACGGAGGCCAATGAGGCCGATCGCGGAGTGACCCCGCTGGGAATCGTCGATATCCCGGCACCGCAGCTGCGCATCGAGACGTTCGAGCCCGTCGTGTTGCCCACCGACGCCGCCCCGGCTGATGGCAGCCTGCTGGTGCGCGTGACGGTGCACAACGACGGCGCACCCCTGCTCGGCGAGGCGCTCGTGCAGGTGCGCGCCGACGGGGACGTGGTCCAGCAATGGGCCATCGGTGGCCTTCCCAGCGACGGCCATGCAGCAGCCGTCGTGCGAGTCACGCTCGGACCAGGGTCCCATGTGGTGCAATGCCTCGTCGACCCGACGGACCTGCTGCGCGAGGCCAGCGAGGCAGACAACGTCCGCACCCTCCTGCTTGAGGGCCCTGACCCTCCCCAGCTCGAGGGCCTGGAGCTGGCGGTCCTCGGCAGCGGCATCGATGGCGCTCCGGTCATCGTGCAGATGTTGGTGACCAACCTCGGAGGGCCATCGATCCTCCCTGGGTCGGTCCTCTTCACGCAAGATGGCGCCTTGCTTGCGCAGGCGCGCTTGCCCCCGCTGGGCAGCGGCAACAGCACGTGGGTCGGCGTCGAGGCTGTCGCCCTAGCGGGCCGACACATCCTACGGGCGACGATCGATCCTGCCGACGCCATCGCCGAAGCCGCGGAGGATGACCAGCTCCTCAACCTCTCCGTGGTCGCGCAACCTGCCCAGTTGCTCCCTGGTGCGCTCGAGGCCTATGACTTGCACGATGGCCGACTGCTGGTGCTAGGCCACCTGACGAACATCGGGGGGCCGACCCTGCGCACGGTCAGCGCCGCCCTTCAGCTCGACGGTGCGCAGGTCGGGCGAGCCAGTGCCCCCGGCCTCGAGGGTGGTGGTACGCTCATCGTCAGCGCGGTCGTCCCCCACGTCGCGAGCCTCGAAGGGACGGTCGACCTGGCACTCCTAGCGGACCCCGATGACCTCGTGCCCGAGGCCCTCGAGGGGGGACATCGATCCGCCCAAGTCGTCATCCTTGGGGAGCTGCCGCGCACCGACGGGCCGACGGCGGCCGCACCCAACATCGAGGTCTCTGGAGTGACGCTGAGCCCTCCGCAGCCCATCGACGGGGAGCGGGTGCTGCTGAGTGTCCATCTGCGGGCCGACCAGCCCTTGCTCGGTCCCATCCTGCTCAACCTCAGCCTCGACGGTGAACCCGTGGCGACCACCGTGATCGGAGCCCTCCCTGCGGGCGGCAGCGACGTGGGGACCATCCTCCAAGCCGTCGGAGGGCGCCACCAGATCGTCGCCGAGGTCACCGGCCTGAACGTCACCGAACGACTGACGCTCGACAACCGTCAGGCGGTGGGTCTGAACGTCAGCGCCCCCGAGTGGCGGCTCTCGGGCCTGGCTCCGCCGCCACTGCCCGACGGCCTGCTGGCAGCGCTGCCCCTGCGACTGCACAACGACGGCGGTGCCACGCTCCGAGCACCACGGTTGGTGGCCCTTGCCGACGGCAATGGGATCGCAACCGGACCGTGCCCAGCGCTGGGCGCCGGTGCCAGTGCCGACCTCCAGGTGCTGCGCACCGCCGTCGCCGGCGCCACGGAGGTGGCGGTGATCGTCAACGCCGAACATCTGGGAGGCGAGCTCGAGACCGGGGACAACCGGCTCCAGGTGCAGTGGGACGTCCCTCGACCCTCCGTGGTCATCAGCAACGTCTCCCTGGGCCTCGATCCTGCCGGGCAGGCCCGGTGGTTCTTCGTGACCGTGCGGAACTCCGGAGCGACCTCTGCGCGCCCCTGGCAGGTGCAGCTGGATGGCGCCGCCGCTGCGACGACGCATCGGGGGATCGTCGGGCTCGAGGCAGGCGGAGATTCGGTCATCGGCCTGGCCGCACCACCCGAACCCGGCGCAGGGGACGAGTTGCACCTCCGGCTGGATGCCACCGGCGCATTGGCCCTGCCCAACGAGAGCATGCAGCAGGCGCAGCTCCAGATCGGGCGCCCCGCGGTCGGTGCACCGGTCAACGTCACCTTCGAGACTGCACAGGGGACCCAAGCCCAGCTGCTCAACCTCACCCGCCACCAGTACCGCACCGTCCGGAGCGGCGGCAACCTCAGTCTCAACCGCTACGACATCGCAGTGGAGGTCCACAACCGGGGCGTACAGGACCTCGATGGGCTGGTAGTCCGGATCCTCGTCGATGGCGCCGTCGCAGAGGACCGCCAGGTGCCCCTGTTGCGTGCGGGCGCGACCACCAGCGTACTGGTCCCCTTCGAAGGGGAGCCCTCCGCCCACCTGCTGACGGCGATCCTCGACCCCTCCGGCGCAACCCCCGAGGAGAACGAGACGGACAACCGCCTGCGCCTGGAGGTGCCTGCCAACCAACCCCCACGGGCGCTCGCCGGCGGCGCGCGCCAACTCCTGATCGGGGAACGCATGATCGTCGAGGGCCAGGGGATCGACATCGACGGTCGGATCGTCCAGTACTCCTGGGACTTCGACGGCGATGGGGTCGACGACTTCGTCTCCAACGTCACCGGTGCGACCAGTTACACCTACCATCGGAGCGGCACCTATCTGGTGCGGCTGCGGGTCGTCGACGACGGGAACGCCTCGGCGGACGAGAAGGTCGTCGTCGTGGTCTCGGAGGAAAGCCCTCCCCACGTCCTGGGGCCACCGATGACCGCACTCTTGATCCTGCTTGTGATCGGCTCGGGCATCGCCGTGGTGGTGGGCGTGCCGGCGTGGGTCCGTCGGCGGCGGCGCCGGCGGGCAGGCCGCTGAGGTCTCATCCTGGCGGCGGACCGGCCGGGGCGATCAGGCGAACCAGCCCGCGGGAGAGCAGCGCCTTGGCCGCGGCGGCCGGGACCGAGGCGACATCGTCCTTGTGGAGCTGGACCGTCTCCCCCTGCTGGGCAACGAAGGCACCGATGTCCTCGAGGGCCTCCACCAGGAGCCGGTCGCCCCCAGGAGACGGGACGACCTCGGGGCTCGTCCGTGAGGGCGCGGCCTCTGTCGGCCGCGGTGCGGGCGCCCCGAGGGCCGAGCTCATCGTGCGCGGCCTCCTTTGGGCGGCGGCGCTACCGTCGGGTGGGAGCATCACGTCGCGCCCGTGGGTGAGCGCGGTGACCAGCTGGGTGTAGACCTCGATCTCCTTGGGATGGAGGGCCTTGGTGTCCACCGTCACACCGCTGGCGTGTGTGAGGGCCAGCAGGGTGACCTTGCGGATCCGCTTGACGTAGATCTCCCCGGCGAGCTGAGTGACCTTGCGCAGCTCGTCGCCGAGCATCAGGACCTTGGCGGAGCCAGGGTTCTCCCCTTGTGCCCGATGATAGGCGTTTCGGAGCTCGGAGATCGCGCCATGGAGGGCGCTGAAGTAGTCGTGCGGGAGCTTGGTCAGTTGCGCACTGGTGCGCTCCTGCTGATAGATCCCATCGAGCTGGGCAAGGCCCAGGCCCTCCGTCGCCATCGGCCGACGATGGCGCGAGGCCTACAAAAACCCCGGCGCAGCGGGACGCAGGTCAGGACCGTCCTTTGATATACCACCGGACCGGCTGCGGCGGCGATGGGCGGGTACGAGACGCAGGTCGTCGCTGCCCTCGACGGGTCGACCCTCCCGCAACCGACGAAAGTCGTCTGCCTCGTGGGCAACTACCACGCCCACGCCATCGAGATGGGTGGCACCCCTCCCCAACGCGTCACCTACTTCCTCAAGCCGACCACGGCGCTGGCCCACAGCGGCCAGCGGCTGCTGGTCCCCCGCCACTTGGGAGTGCTCCACCATGAGGTCGAGTTGGCCGTCATGGTCGGCACGACCCTGCGCGATGCCAGCGAGGCGACGGCCGGGGCCTCGGTCATCGGGGCAGGGGTGCTCATCGACCTCAGCGCCCGGGAGCTCCAACGTGCCGCCAAGGCCCAAGGACGCCCCTGGGCACAGGCCAAGGGCTTCGATGGGGCGGCGCCTCTGAGCCCACTGGTGCGAGGGCTTGCCCTCGAGCACCTGCACCATCTCGAACTCCGCTTGTGGGTCGACGGCGCCCTCCGACAGCGCGGTCGGACGGCAGCGATGCTCAACCCCGTGGCCAAGGTCCTGGCTGACATCAGTGCCTCGATGACGCTAGTGGCAGGGGACATCGTGAGCACCGGCACCCCCGCGGGGGTGGGTCCGCTCCCGCCCGATGCCCACCTGCTCGCCCAGCTGGTCGCGCCGCCGAGCGACCGGGCAGACACCTCGGCTCCCGAGCAGCTCCCGCTCGACCAGGAGACCCTCCTTGGGGTTATCCTCACATCCGTCGAAGTGCACCTTGGCACGAGGGGACCATGAGTCGCCAGCCACGGCGGCCGCTCCGAGCCGAGGCTACGGTCGACGACCCGTCGGCCCGTCGTCGGCGCGCCCATGCCTGGGCGCCGCCACCGCGGCGGCAGGTCCGCCGAGCGCTCGAGGGCCTCGCCGGGCGTTTCCCGCCACAATCGCGCACGTGGAACGATGGACCGTGGCGCACGTTGGTGGGGACGATCCTCTCGCAGCGCACCCGCGACGAGGCCACCGGAAAGGCGACACGGCAGCTCTTCGCCCACTTCCCCGACGTCATCTCGCTCGCTGCGGCGAGCCCGCAGCGGATCGAGGCGCTCATCCGACCAGTGGGCTTCTATCGCACCAAGGCGAAGACCCTCATCGCCGTCGCACAAGTGGTGCAGGAACGATTCGACGGCGAGGTGCCCTCGACGATGGAGGAGTTGCTCAGCCTCCCCGGAGTGGGGCGCAAGACCGCCAATTGCGTCCTGTGCTACGGCTTTGGCGCCGAGGCCCTGGCGGTCGACACCCATGTCCACCGCATCGCCAATCGCATCGGATGGGTGCGCACCACGACCCCCGAGGAGACAGAGCAGGCACTCTTGGAGCTGGTCCCTCGCGACTGGTGGATGCTCACCAACGACCTGCTCGTCAACTTCGGACAGCAGATCTGCAAGCCGGTCGGTTGGCGATGTGCAGAATGTCCGATCTACGACGAGTGCCGCTTCGACGGCCGCAAGCCGAGGGACCCGATAGCGGTCGAATAGCTGCTGCGCTTCCAACACATTGATGCACTGCCCCGCGCTGCCGCAGCCGGGCCGGATCCGTGCGTGCACGGGACCGGGGGGTGTGTCGCCGTTGCCGAGGCTGGAGCCCGAGACCATCCTCATCAACGCACACCAGATGGTCACCCTGCGGGGGCCCAACCGCCCGCGCGTGGGTGCCGATGCGACCCACCTTGGGACCGTGCCCAAGGGTGCCATCGCCATCAAGGATGGCCGCATCCTCCATGTGGGTTCGACCGAGGAGATGTTGCGCCGCTGTGCCGGGTCTGACCCAGCCATCATCGACTGCACCGGTCGGTTGGTCCTTCCTGGGTTCGTCGACCCCCATACCCATGTGGCGTTCGCCGGTTCGCGCGAGGACGAACTGCAACGGAAGCTCGAGGGCGCGAGCTACCTGCAGATCCTCAAGGAGGGTGGGGGGATCCTGCGCACCACCCGCGCCACGCGCAACTCCACCGCCGAGGCCATCGCCGCGCAGACGCGCCGCCGGTTGGATGCGATGCTGGCGACCGGGACGACGACCGTCGAAGTCAAGAGCGGCTACGGGCTGACGACACGGGACGAGATCAAGAGCCTGGAGGTCATCGCCCAGCTGCAGAAGGAGCACCCCCTGCGGCTCGTCCCCACCTTCCTGGGCGCCCACGCGGTCCCCCAGGAATACACCGACCGGCCCGACGACTACGTGACCTTGGTCGTCGACGAGATGATCCCGCAGGTCGCTGCGGCCCGATTGGCAACTCACTGCGACGTCTTCTGCGAGGAGGGGGTCTTCTCGGTCGCTCAGTCCGAGCGCGTCCTGCAGGCAGGCAAGGACGCTGGGCTGCGCCCTCGCGCTCACATCGATGAGCTGGTCAACCTCGGCGGTGCGGAGATGGCGGCGCGGCTGGGTGCCGTGACCGTCGAGCACCTGGTGTGCACCACCGATTCGCAAGTCGAGCTGCTCGCACGCGCTGGGACGATCGGGTGCCTCCTGCCAGGGACCCCCTACATGCTCATGGATGGGCGTTACCCCCAGGCGCGGCGCATGGTGCAGCGGAACTTGCCGCTGGCCATCGCCACCGATTGCAATCCAAACTGCTGGATCGAGTCGATGCAGTTCATCATCGGACTAAGCTGCATGATGCTGCGACTGACGCCCGAGGAGGCGATCACGGCTGCGACGATCAACGGTGCCTATGCCGTCGGCCTGGGCGAGGAGGTTGGCTCCCTCGACGTCGGCAAGCGTGCCGACATCCTCCTGCTCGACGTGCCGACCTATCAACACCTGCCCTACCATCAAGGGAGCAATGCTGCAGTGCTGGTCCTCAAGGACGGGAAGGTCGTCGTCGACCGCCGCGACGAGCTTCACGAGAGCGGCGCGGAACCCTGACCCCCTCGGGTAGTTCAGGGTGCTTCAGACCCCTTGACGACCACCTTTATGGTTCGACGCCCGAGTGTTTACAGTTCCCCTGCGGGAGAGGTGGGTGAACATGGAGCACTCGGAGATCATCGCCACGGCGCTCGCGCGCCCAGGTGGCCGCGCGGTCCTGCGCGCGCTGGCCGATGGTCAGTGGCACCCCCAAGGGGACCTCCAGCGCCTCGCAGCTGTGCCGTTGGAGTCCATCCGGGCCCTCCTGAGCGACTTAGAGCACCGCGGGGTGGTCCTTCGTCGTGTGATCGAGAGAGGCCCAGACACTTATGTACAATACCAGCTCCATGGCCACGCTGGGGCGGACCTCCTGGCGATGCTCGATGATGTGGGCGAGGGCAGCGCGCCCGGCCTCGAGGAGGTCGGGGTGGTCTACCTGACGATGGTGCTCTCCCTACGGGAACGCCTCGAGATCATGGGAGGACCGGGGATGCTCTCCCAAGTCGCGACTGCTGCCGCGCGCACCGTCGAGAAGGATCCCCTCCAGGAGGAGCTGTTCCAGCTGTGGCTCGACGAGCCGTCGGCAGACGAGGCCCGAGCTCGACTGGCGCGGATCATCAGGACTCACAACCTCAACGAGGTCCAACGGGTCCGCGACGCCTTCACCGCGCTCTTCCGCGTGCTGCTGCACGCCCTCGAGGAGCAGCTGGGCGCACTCTACACCAAGACGATGGTGCGTCAGAGCACCAAGGGCCTGAGTCAATCGGACCTGCAGATCGTCGAGCAGTATGGGCTGCTCCAGGGCCTCAACCATGGCCTTTTTAATGTGTAAGAGGGTCCCGAGCCGCCGCACGCAGGGGAGAGAAAGCATGGAACGCGTCCCGACGGGTATCGAGGGGCTCGACGAGCTGCTCCAGGGCGGATTCCCCGAGCGCACCGTCAACCTCGTGAGCGGTCCTGCTGGGAGCGGCAAGTCCCTGCTCTCACTGGAGTACATCTTCAACGGGGCTCGTGAGTTCGGCGACACTGGGGTCTACATCACCTTGGAGGAGAGTCGCGAGAACATCGAGCGCGCGATGCTCAACTACAAGATGGACTTCCAGGCGCTGGAGGACCAGGGCAAGTTCTACCTCATCGACCTGGGCGACCTCCGCAAGGAGGTCGACACCGCCGAGGAGATCGAGACCGGGTTGCTGGCCTTCAGCACCCTGACGGAATTCCTGCAGAAGCACCTCTCCGTCACCCACGCCAAGCGTGTGGCAATCGACAGCGTCACCGCCGTGGGGCTCTACTATACCTCCGTCGAGGTCCTGCGCCGTGAGATGTTCCGCTTCGCGCGGATGCTCAAGGAGTTCGGCGTCACCAGCCTGCTGATCACCGAGAGCCTCGAGAACCAGCAGCTGACGCGCTACGGGATCGAGCAGTTCATCGCGGACAGCTTCATCACGCTCGGTCTCGAGGATGTCAAGGGCGAGCTGCGCCGCACGATCACCGTGCGCAAGGCGCGCTTCACCCGCCACGACACCGCGACCCACCCGTTGCTCATCACCGAGAACGGACTCGAAGTCGCCGCCGAGGAGAAGGTCCTCCGGTAGGGGCTGGACCTCAGTCCGCGCCCACCGCCCAACGCTGGTCCTTGAGCTGCGCCGTCGCAACCATCGTGACGGTCTTGTGCACCGACCCGCGATAGCGCTCCCGAAAGTCGATGAGGAATCGGCTGAACTGCCCCATCCCCGAGAAGCGCAGCTTGATCAGCAGGTCGAACTCGCCGGTGATGCCGAAGATCTCCAAGACGGCCGGTTGGCGCAGGAAGGAATCGTCGAGGTAGGTGTCCAGGTCCCCGCTCAGGAGCAGGAAGACCACCAGTCCACCACCGACGGCCTCCTCATCGACATCGATGGTGAAGCGGCGGATCACCTTGCGCTGCAGCAAGCGAGCGAGACGCTGGTGGACGGTTGAGGGGCGCAGCCCTGTGGCGGTCGCGATCGCCCGGATCGGCCGCCGCCCATCCTCCTGAAGTGCCGCGAGGATGGCACGGTCGACCTCGTCGAGCGGCTCAGCTTTGGCGCGAGGCCGAGAGCCCTTGGCCTTGAGGCTGCCCTTTGTGCTCCTCTGTGTGACCTCTTCTGTGCCGGTCTTGCTCATGATTATCGTACGGACGTCCATCTACATCGTTGGTATTAGCCCTTTTGTCTAGCCCTAGTTTAATGGGTTGGACGGCCCTGGACGGCCATCCATCCGATCGACGCCCAAGGTTGAAGGGGCGCACGGCGATGCCCCCAATCGTGAACGCGATGCAAAGCGACATCAGTGCACCGACCCTCGCCGACGAAGGACGCCTGCGGATCGAGTGGGCCGACCGACAGATGCCGGTGCTCTCGTCCATCCGGGCCCGGTTCGAGAAGGAGCATCCCCTCAAGGGGCAGCGGATCGCCGCCTGCCTGCATGTGACCTCGGAGACGGCCAACCTCATGCGCACCCTCCACGCCGGAGGGGCTGAGGTGCTGCTGTGCGCCTCCAACCCCCTCTCGACCCAAGACAGCGTCGCCGCCTCCTTGGTGCGCGACTTTGGGATCGCCGTCTTCGCCCGCCACGGCGAGGACAACACCACCTATTACGCCCACGTCAACACCGTGCTCGACTCCAAACCCACCATGACCATGGATGATGGAGGGGACCTCGTCTCGACCCTGCACAAGAGCCGCAAGGAGGTGCTGCCGCACGTCAAGGCCGGCACCGAGGAGACCACCACCGGTGTGATCCGCTTCCGCGCGATGGAGAAGGAGGGCGTGCTGCGCTACCCGATCATCGCCATCAACGATGCCGCGACCAAGCACTTCTTCGACAATCGCTACGGTACGGGCCAGAGCAGCATCGATGGGATCCTGCGGGCCACCAACGTCCTGCTGGCGGGCAAGCGATTCGTCGTCGGCGGCTACGGCTGGTGTGGCCGAGGGGTGGCCAGCCGCGCCCGGGGAATGGGCGCGCAGGTCATCGTCACCGAAGTCGACCCAATCCGGGCGCTCGAAGCCACGATGGACGGATTCTCGGTCATGACCATGGCCCAGGCGGCCGCGGTCGGGGAGGTATTCATCACCGCCACTGGCAACCGCAACGTCATCGACAGGGAGCACCTCGAGGTGATGCCTGATGGGGCGATCGTCTGCAACACGGGGCACTTCAACGTCGAGATCAACATCCCGGCGCTCGAGAAGCTGAGCAAGGGCCGCAAGCGGACCGTCCGACCCTCGGTCGAAGAGTACACCCTCACCGACGGTCGGCGGATCTTCCTGCTGGGCGAAGGGCGGCTGGTCAACCTTGCTGCCGCCGAGGGGCATCCTGCGACGGTGATGGACATGTCGTTTGCCAACCAGGCGCTGACGGCCGAATACCTCGCGAAGAAGGGCGGGACCCTCCAAGCCAAGGTCTACGACGTCCCCGCCGACATCGACAAGCAGGTGGCTCGGATCAAGCTCCAGACCATGGGTGTGACCATCGACACGCTCAGTGGGGACCAGGAACGATACCTGGCATCCTGGCAGAGCGGGACCTAGCGCCCCAGGGTGGAGGGAGCGGACCGTGGCCCACAACTTCTTGGCGGTGTTTGGTCACACCAACATGGACTACTTGATCGACCTGCCGAGCCTGCCGGGCCCGGACACCTCGGTCGAGATGATCCATGGGCGGCAGTTCTTCGGCGGGGTCGCTGGTGACATCGCGCGCGGTGCCGCCAAGCTGGGCGTCCCGACCGCGCTGGTCTCGTGGGTGGGGGAGAACTTCCCCGAGGATTACGTCTCCGCATTGCGGCGCGACGGGGTCGACCTCTCCCACTTCACCCGCATGCATTCCTATTTCACTCCCACCTGCTGGATCATGACCGACAAGGAGCAGAACCAGTTCTCCATCATCAACCAAGGACCGATGCGGGACTTGCCGAGCTTCGAGGTGCCGCAACAGGCAATCGACTCCTCCGAGATGATTCACATCACGACCGGTGCACCAGCCTACTACGTCAAGGTGGCCGCGGCGGCCAAGCGGGCGCACAAGCAGGTCGGTTTCGACCCTGCGCAGGAGATCCACTATTCCTACGGCGGCACCGACCACCTTGCGACCATCCTCGCCCACACCGACCGGCTCTTTAGCAACCGCTCCGAAGCGCAGCGGATGTTGGACATCCTGCACCTGGCAGACCTCGATGCGCTCGCCCAGCGCGTCCCATTGCTCGTCACCACCAAGGGCAGCAAGGGATCGGAGATCCGGCACAAGGGGGAGGTCATCGAGGTCCCCGCGTTCTCCCCCGAGCGCTTCGCCAATCCCACGGGCGCAGGGGATGCGTACCGAGCTGGGTTCTATTGCGGCCTGCGCAAGGGCCTCGATCTGTCGGAGTGCGGCGTGTTGGGGGCGGCCACGGCCAGCTTCGTGGTCGAGGACCATGGCCCCCAATCGAACCTGCCCACGCTCGAGCAGGTACTCGACCGCATCGACCGTGGCATGCGGCTGTGAGGCTGCGCCGACCGGGAGCATATCTCCATAAGGGGGGGACCCGTGGGCGCGCACGTGGCGACTTCCGTCGGCGACGTCCCCTCCCCGCAACAGATGCTCGCTGCGTACCATCGCATCGGGCAGGCCGCGCGGGCGGCCACTGCGACCGCCTGGTACGACCCCGCGGCGCGACGACCGCTGGGGCGGGGCGCAGGTGGGGATGTCACGATGGTCTTCGACGCGACCCTCGAGCAGATCGCCATCGACCTGCTGCGGCCACTGGGCGGGATGGAACTGCGTTCGGAGGAGTGTGGGGTACGGGACCTTGGCGGTGGTCCCTGGCGGGTGCTGCTCGACCCCTTGGACGGGTCGACCAACGCCAAGACCCAGCTCCCCCTGTGTGGCATCTCGATCGCCGCCGGACGGGGCGAGTGCCTCGGCGACGTCGAGGTCGCCTACGTCGCCGACCTCATGCACGAGGACACCTTCTGGGCGATACGCGGCGGCGGGGCGTTCCGCAACGGCGTGCCGTTGCAGACGCGACCGCAATGGGAGAGCGGAATCCTCGGTGCTGAGATCCGCTTGCGCCAGCTGGGAGCCCTGGGAGCCCTTGCACCGGCACTTGCGCCGACCTTCACGCGCGTGCGTTGCCTGGGTGCCCTCGCCCTCGACCTGTGCCATGTCGCCAGCGGTGCGTTCCTGGGGGTCATCGATGGATTGCGCGAGGGGGCGCGGGTGCTCGATGTGGCTGCCGCCCAGCTCATCGTGCGCGAGGCCGGCGGGGTGATGGGGTTGGCGGATAGGGAGGACTTCCTCGACGTCCCGCTGGGGCTGCAGGAGCGTCGGAACTTCCTCGCGGCCGTCGACGAGCCGACCCTCCGCCTGCTCCAAGGAGTCCGGAACCCACCCCGGTGAGCCAGCCTCGAACGCACCGAACCGAGGGGCAGACAGACAGGATCATGGCCGCGTGTCCTACCTGACCAGTCGGCGTCCGCGCCATGATCACCCTCGGTACGAGAACCATCGCCCTGCTTGCCATCGCTCTGCTTGGGGCGGGGTCGCCATCGGGATTGCCGCCCAAGCGGTCATCATCCCTTCGCCCCACACGGACCACCGGTCGGGGGAGGGCAACGTCATCCTGGAGTTCTCCGAAAAGTGCAAGGGGGAGCCCGCGGGGGCTTGTCCCTGGCAGGACGAGCCCTTCGAGGACGACGAGGAGGCGGACCACCTCGAGCTGATCACCTCCTGCGGAAAGGTCCAGGGGCGCGTGACAGCAGTCGTCAAGGAGATCAAGGACGAGAGGACGACTTACCATCCCCTGTTGGTCCCTGACGAAGGGCACCGCACCTTGCCCGACCCGCTCAACGATGCACAGGAGGGCGGCGCCTTGGTCATCGAAACCGAGACTGAGGACGTTGGCATCCTGCCCCAGCAGACGGTCGGGCTGCACCCAGAAGTGCGTGGTCCGCACGTTCGGGACACCACCCACGGCTGGAACGAGATCCACCCGGCACTGGGAATCGGCAGACTCGCCTGATCCCCTGCGATCGCAGGAGATCCGAGCCCCAAGTGGCGGTCTAGAAATCTCGCACCCTGCGCGCGGTTGTTCGGCCCGTGTCCGTGCGCGATGGTGGCAGCCAACCCCCATCGCATCGGTGCGGTCCTTGACTGCGCAGGCGCGCAGGGTGCCGTTGAGCGTCAGGAGACGAGAGGGGATGCATCGTCTCACCTCTGGGGTTCTCCGATCAGGACCCCTACGATGGAGAGTCCCTTGTCCGTGACCTCGAACAAGAAGGGTTCGACCGAATGTGGCGTCGCCCGCATCTTGCGCACCCAGATGAATCGGCGGTGGAGGTCGTCGGGGGTCTTGTCAAAGCCCAGCTCGATGACCCCGTCGGCGAGGTGCAATTCGGGGGCATTGGCCCAGCCCTGGGTCGTCTCGAGTACGAGGAAGCTAGTCATCCCCTGCTGACGCAACGTAAAGAGCAGGCGCGACAACCGCCTCCGCAGCCGCGAAGGGTCTAGCTGGGTGAGGGCGATCAAGCCATTGAGCGAATCGATGGCGATGAAGCGCGGGCATAATCGCTCGGTTGCGGCTCCGTCAGCTGAGGGGAAGAGCGGATGCTGGGAGACCTTGCCCGCCACGATGTCGAGGACCTCCTCGCCTTGCAGGTCTTCGGCGTGCGTCTCTTCGAGGAAGTTCACGAAGGAGGCGAGGTCGGAGACCTGGATGCGCGGGTGGACGGGGATGTGCAGGGAGGTGAGGTTGCGCAGGATGGAGCCCCGCGACTCATCGAGGGTGATGTGGATGGCGCAGGCGCCCTGGGCGCCCTTGTGGTTGAGCGCGTTGGCCATCAGGTTGTAGATCAGCCCGGTCTTGATGCTCCCCGGAGGACCCAGCACCACGATCACCGATCCCTCGGGAGGCTCGCCCCGGAGGACCTGGTGCATCCCCGGAATCGCGCGCGCCAGACTCATGGGCTCCTCGCCAAGAGTGCCTCGACGGAGCGGAGGAGGTGCTCCGCCTCGAGCGTGCCGCTGTAGTAGTCGATCGCTTGCCGCAGGTCGGCGCGGACCTCCTTGGTCCAGGCGGTGGGGTAGAGGGTCGCCAGGCTCCGGCCGTGCCGGTGGGCGATGCCCGCCAGCAGGCGCGCGGCGACAGGGCGGGGCATGGAGGCCGAGAGCACATCGAGCAGCTTCCCCAGCAGCGGGTTCTGCTCTTCCCCCAGCTGGTAGACCTTGGGCCAATGGCGGTCGACCTGGCCCGTCTCAAGAGCCTCGAGACGCTCGGCCACCAGGGCGGTCATCCACATCCGCAGTGACAAGTGCTCCCGGGTGGCGCTGACCTTGGCGTGGTGGAGCAGCGACGTGGGGAACTCGATCGTGGTCTTCGTGGTCCCTCCGAGGTCCTGCCCCTCTTCTTCGGGGGCTGGGAGCCCCCCGCGGGGCTGCTCGCCCAGGCGCGCATGGCCACCCTTCCCCGGATCGACCACCTGGGTTAGAGGTATATGTAGTCCTATAAAGACACAGCATCCTTACGGGATTACCGTAGGTTCGCTGGCTGGGGAACGGCCACCCAGGATGGCCCCTGATTCGTCGGGGGGACCGAGCGCTTGGGCCACGCAAGGTTGATGGCTGCCTCCTCCCAGAGGCAGAGGTGGCAGGAGCGTGCGTGTCCCGGCGCGACGCGCAATTGGTTCACCAGGCGAGAGTGGGAGAATGAGCACCAACGACCCTCCGCGAAGCCGCCGTCTGCTGTGGTCCGATCGCGCGGACCCCCTCCCTGCGCCTGAGGCACCCAAGGTGCCCCCCCAGACCCCGAAGGACGAGCCTGCCCCGATGTCGGAGACCTTGGCGAAGGAGACCTGGGACCACCCCAGCCTGGGCCTTCTGACCAGGGTCGCGAGCCCATTGGTGGTCCTGGATGGGAACCAGAACATCGTCGCGCTCTCGCGAGAGGCGGAGCGATTGTTGCGCACTCCGACGTTGCGGAGCCTGCCGTTGCGGGGCATGCCGCTGCGTCAAGCCTTCCCTGCCCTGGCTTTGTGGCTCCATGAGCAGCTGGGGAGCGAAGAGGTCCCCGAGGAGCGCGAGAGCCCCGTCCTGCCGCTCGACGATGGGGCCGGAAGCCCCCGTTTCCTGCGCGCCAGCCTTCGGGCGATCACCCTGCAGCTGGGCGGCCGCACACGTGGTGGGACGCCACTGCTCCAAGTGCGGTTGCAGCGGGTGCGCACGGAGGACTTCCTGCGTGAGCAGGTGCGCTCCCTGGCGACACGGTACCAGACCATCTTCGAGGGGGCTGCCTCTGCCATCGCGGTCTTCTCCCCCCAGGGACTGCTGGTGGAGGCCAACCCCCGCTGGAGCGCCCTCTTTGGGACCTCGCCGACCGGTCGTTCCCTCTCCGTGACGGGGACGACGCAAGGGGAGCTGACCATCGGCGGTCCGGTACTGCCCATGCCGGTGCGCCTGGCGGCTCGCAGTCCCATGCGCGGCAGCGGCACCAGCCAGGTGCACAAACTCTCGATGCTCGGGAGCGGACCTGCGAGCGCTCCTGCCGCGCGGGGGGCGACCGCAGCCGCACCGACAACGGTCGCTCCCAGCCAGTCGGACGCCGTCGCCTGGTGGGACTTGCTCCCCGTCGGGCATGACCTTCGGCCCTTTGGGAACCTGCTGCAGCAGCTCGTCGCAGGACAGCACCGATTCTCCGACCTCCCGTTCCGTGCGCACGATGGGCACACCTTCGTCGGGGAGATGACCGCCTCGTTGGTCCAAGACGTGGGGACCTCGTGGATCCTGCTGCTGGTCGAGGATGTCACCGATCAACGGGAGCTCGAGGAGCAGCTCCTGCAGAGCGAGAAGATGGCAGCGGTCGGCACCCTGGCCAGCGGGATCGCCCATGAGCTCAACACCCCCCTGGCCGCCATCGAGCTGATCGCCTCAAACGCCCTCGAGGAGGGCGTCGACGACCCCTCCCTCGCAGGTGACCTGGCAAAGATCCGCGACCGCGTCGAGATGGCCGCGCGGATCGTGCGCGACCTGTTGCACTATTCACGCCGTGGCTCGCTGCACCGTGCCGAGGTGTGCATCGATGACCAGGTGGCGGCGGCGATCGCCGACCTCCAACCGGTCCCCGCAGGGGTGACCATCACCACCGCGCTGGCCCCAGGCCGCCCGCTGCTGCGCGCCGACCCCTACCAGGTGCGTGAGGTACTGATCAACCTGCTGAGCAACGCCATCGACGCCCTCGAAGCTGGCGGCGGGGGCACCGTCGAGATCTCCACCGCCATCGATGGGGAGGAGATGGAGGTGAGCGTGCGCGACGATGGTCCGGGATTCTCCAAGGAGGCCCTCGCCCGATTGTTCATCCCGTTCTTCACCACCAAGCCGGTGGGCAAGGGGACGGGGCTGGGGCTGGCCGTCTGTCACCAACTGGTACGGGCCCACCAAGGGACTATATCCGCCAGCAACGTTGCTGCGGGGGGCGCGAGGGTGGTCGTGCGACTGCCCGGGGTATGTCATGGACGTCCTAGTGGTGGATGACGACAGCCTGATCCTCGAGCAGATCGAACGATTCCTCAGCCGCCATGACTACGCCGTGGTCACAGCGACGTCCGGTACAGTCGCCCTCGAACGGTTGCGGAGCCAGAGCTTCGACGTCGTCTTCACCGACCTCAAGATGCCGCAGATTGACGGCTTGCAGCTCCTCGCCCACGTCCGGCAGACCCACCCCGAGACCTTCGTGATCATGCTCACGGGCTTCGGCACCGTCGAGAGCGCCGTCGAGGCGATGAAGCTGGGAGCGTACGACTACCTGCCCAAGCCCTTCAAGGCCAAGGACCTCGTCGAGAAGCTCGAACACATCCATCAGGAGAAGATGATCCGGACGAACATGGAGAACGTGCGGTTGATCGAGCAGTTCGAGGGCATCGACTACTTCGAGTTCCTGAGCACGGCCAATCTCGACGCCCCGATGCTGTTGGTCACCCGCGACGACCCGATCGCCGTGATCGCGCGCTACCACCTCGAAGGGGCCGAGGGAGTGTGGATGACCGAGGAGGTCGGCGAGGGCGTGCGCATCTCCCCGCGCAGGCTGGTCGACCTCAAGGGGGTCATCCAGAGCTTCACCACCCGTCACGAGCGGGGGATCATCCTGCTCCAGGGGCTCGAACAGCTGATCGCGATCCACCAGTGGACCAACGTCAAGAAGTTCATCTACGTCCTGTACGAACAACTGGTTGGTCCCAAGCATCGTATCATCCTGACCACCGATCCGACGGGGCTCGAGAGCGGGGTGCTCCAAGACATCGGGTCGCTGGTGACTCAGGACTTCTTCAAGACCTTCGGGGACAGCCTGACCAACAAGGCGCGCGTCGATATCGTCCACTTCCTGCAGCAGAAGGGACCGCAGCCCTTTGGCGCCATCAAGGACGCCTTGGGGGTCATCAACAGCAGCGCCCTAGCGTTCCATCTCAAGAAGCTGGCAAAGGATGACGTCATCGCGTCGACGCGGGAGGAGGGCTATCACCTGACGGCGCGAGGAGTGCGGTTCTCCGAGCTGATGCAGGGTATCCAGGAGATGGGTTTGACCGACGTCTCGTCCAACTTCTTGCTGCTGGTGGACCGACCGGGACCGCGGGAGCTCCCTGCCCCGCAATCCGACGGTCGCGTCCCGAGCGCCAGCCAGTGAAACGATTCGGCCGCGAAGGTGCGGCCGCCCTCGAGCCTAGCGCTTGAGCAGTCCCATCAGTCGGCCGCGGAACACAAAGAACACCACGGCGAGTACGCCGACCAAGGCCAGGAGCAGGATGATTGGCACCAACGCGGAACTGCCGCCATTGCCGCTGCTGAAGGTCGAACTCAGCCCGGCCGACTCGACCTTGACCTTGAACGTCTGGGTGCTCTTGCCCCCATCGCGGTCGGTGACAGTCAGGGTGACGACCTTGTTCCCCGCGCTACTGTAGCTATGGGTCGAGATGCTGCCCAGGGTCGGCTGCTTGCGGTCGCCAAAGGACCAAGAGTAGGTCAGCTGGTTGCTGCGGTCCTCGAGGTCGGTGCTCAGGTGGGCATCGACGCGCAACACCGCACCCGCCTTGATCTTGGTGGGCACGGTCGCGACGATGGACGGGGCATTGTTGGTCACCTTGAGCACCTCGAGCTGCTCGGTGGTGGAGGTGCCGCCGTCCTGGTCGGTCAAGACGACCTGGACCTCTAGGTCCCCGGGGGCCAGACCGTGCGGGGGCTGGAAGGGGATGTCCCAGCAACCGACGGTGGCGTTCCACAGCGGGGTGCCCACCCCATCCTCGGTGTAGCCGCCGCGGTCCTCGGAGGTGGTCATGGTCAACTCTACATGTACCTGCTCCGCGGGACTCTCAGCATCGGAGACGACCACCTGGAGGGTGGTCTGCCCGAGCCGCGCGATGGAGCTGTCCGCGGCCTTCAGTTGCACCAAAGAGGGGGCTACGTTTTGGACGGTGATCGCCCGGGAGAGCTCGACCCATTCCCCAGCGACGCCATCGGTGTCGATGGCCCGGAGGCGCAGGTCCTGCGGGCCCACCGTCAGATCGAGCGGTAGCACGGGGCTGAGGATCCATCCGTTACCGCCGTCGGATTCTGCGCTGTTGTTGAATTCGGTAGCATCGAGCGACCGCCAGCGGCCCCGGCCCGCGAGGGAGACTTCGAGCTCGAAGCGCAGGTCCGAGGAGGAATCCTCGGCATCGGTGGCGCTCACCTGCAATTCCATCGTCTGGCCTCGATCGAGGTCGTCGTCGACGACCTCCCAGTCGTCGCTGACCAGCGGGAGGTTGTCGAGTATCTGCAGGCTGCCGTTGGTGTAGAAGGGCTCGCTGAGGCCAGCCTCAGAATCCGTCAGGGTCGCCCGAACGTCGTAGCTCCCCGGCTGCTGGTCCCCCGAGGGTGTCAGCGTGGCCAGGAAGCGGCTGCCATCGAACAGGGCGGGAATCTCCTGCCACAGCCCCTCGTCGCCGCTGGGGCGCAGACCGACGGTGCCCACCAGCGAGGTCGGCGCATCCTCGACGTCGACCCCCGAGAAGGATATCTGCAAGGGCGAGAGGCGGTAGACGGTCGCGGGGAAGAGCATGATGTCAGCCGGTTGAGGTGCATCGTTGAGGGCGGTGAAGCTCAGCGACATGACCTTGGTGGCCTGCATGCCATCGCTGTCAGTGAGCACGAGGGTGACGTCGGTCTTGCCGTTGAAGTTGGCGACGGGCACGAAGGTGAGCACGCCGTCTCCAGTGTCGGGGAGGACCTCGGCGATCGCATCCTCGTCGACATCGATCGCCGACCAGCGCAGGTCGGCGGCATCGTCCTCGGGGTCAGAGGCATAGGAGGAGAAATCGACCATCAGCGGGTGGTCCTCGTCGCCCTTGAGCGTCGAGCCGATGTTGGTGGCGATCAGCGGGGCCTGCCGGCCATAGAGTTCGACGGATTGGTAATTGTCATCCTCGTCGAGCTCGGGCTGCTTGAGGTCGTGGTCGATACCTGCCCACAGCGTCTGCTCGCCATCCAGCAGGGTGTAGGGGAGGGTGACCCAGCTGGTGGCCTCGTTGGAGGGGTTGTACAGCGCGTAGGCGACCTCTTGGCCGTCGATGCGGGGGTCTCCATCGTAGAGAGCGACGCGGACCTCCTCGTTGACCAGCCCTTCGTCGTTCTCGACCTGGATCGTGATATCCATCGTGGAACCCGCCAAGCCCTCAGCGTGCTCGGGCACCAGTCCGGTGGGCAGGATGTGCAGGTTGGGGAAGTGCCAGACCACCTCGACGTCGGGGGCGCTCCCTGGTGCCCCGGGGTCAGGAAGGGCCGCCGGGACGTTCATCTGAGCATAGTGGTTGACCGCCTGGGACCAGGCGCTCAGGGCCTCTTGCCCCGGACTAACGGAGTTGTGGTTGGTCGCCGTGCACCACTCCGAGGTGGAACCGTCGGCCATGATGTTGATGTTGCTCTCCGCAGGGACCGAGCCCCCCGGCCCGTCGACGTACTCGTCGTCGAGCCAGAAGGCGTAGTGTCCCCATTCGTGCACCAGAGTCGCAGCGCCCACGTAGCTGTTCCAGGCAGCACCCTGGCTGTCGCGCCCGACGTGGATCGGCACGCTCGGATCGGTGATGGCCCCACGAAACGTATAGGCACGGTAGTTACCCTCATCATGCACGCGCACATCCGCGGTGCCCCAATTCTTCTTGTTCCACCACAGGTCGACCTTGCGGTAGGCGGTCTGGCCATCAGTGACGTCGTAGAGCAGGTCGTTGGCGTTGTGCCAGCCGGTGTCCATCTGCGAGAACTGCTGGAAGGTCGCCTTCCACTCGAAGGAGACGTCCACATCGAAGGTCTGGACCACATCGCGGCCGCTCGGCCCGTCGGGGCATGTCGCGGCAGCGTCACGCTGGGCGAGCCACGCCGCGCCGGCAGCCTCGGCGTCCTGCTGGTCGACGATGGGCATGCCACCGACCATGGGGGCAACGACCAGCAACGCAAGCACCAGAAGGCTGGGGCCCATGCCCCATCGCAGCGACCGGACCGACGACGAACGCAGCACCTAGAACACCCCACCTTCGGCTGCCGCCTTGCTGGGCGATGGGCGGTATATAACGTGCTGTTCACATATGCGTACCGTTCCGGTCCCAAGGGAATGGCACTCAGTAGCGTGCCGGGAGCAGGACGATCCGCCCGGCGATCCCAAGGAGGATGCAGCCCATCCCGCTCCAGATCGGCGTGACGAGGGGGAGGACCTTGACGTCGATGATGGCCATCGAGCGGCCCTGGGCCTGCAGGTGAGACTTGTAGACGACGTAGATGTCATCGATGCCGTGGGTGAGGATCGACAGTTCGGTACGGTTCTGGGTGGCGATGGCGTTGGCGAAGTGGGTCGACCCAGGGGAGGCCTCGCCCACCGGCGTGCCCGCAGAGGTGACGGCGATGTGCAACTGCACGGTGTCGGTCCCTTGCTCGATGCGTTCGAGGGTGAAGGTATAGCTGCCCAAGGTCGCGGGCGTGCCCTCCTGGAGCGTGAGTTGCCCCTCGTAGGTCAGCCACTGGCTGGTGCTGTAGCCGACGAGGATGAGCATCACGCCTAGGTGGATCAGCGGGACGAGCACCAAGCGCGCCCGCGCGCGGGCGCCGTGGCGGCCGACCATGGCCCGGCCGAGGTCCCATCCGATGGCCCCCAAGGCGACGCACAGCACCGGCAGCACTCCTGCCAGCAGCGGGCGTCCGGGAAGCAGCAGCAGGGTGACGATGCCGCTTCCTAGGCCGGCCAGACTGGCCAGGAGCGGCAGGCGCCGGTCCTTGGCCCATCCAAGGTGGAGCCAGGTCAGGCCGATGGCCGCCAGCATCACGAAGGGGGCGAGCTTGAGGTCGAACTCGTCAGGGTCGATCCCTTCGGTGCGGTTGATCAACAGGAAGAAGGTCATCAACGCCGCCAGGCCTCCGAGCGTGGTGGGGAGGACCAGCAGGTTGGATCGGTCGGTGAGCACCGCCGCCCAGGGGCGTCGCATCGGTTCTATCGGGACCTCGACGTCGTTGCGCAGGATGCGGCCGGCCAGCAGGGTGACGGCAAGGGCCGTGGCGACGAGTGAGGCGAGCAGGACCACGTTGAACGCCGAGGAGGTCAGCGCCTCGATGAACCGCAGCGTGGGGTCACTGGTCGTCGAAGGGTCGAAGACGTGCACGGAGAACACCCAGATGCCCCCCAGCCTCGTCGCGAAGGTCGCAAAGAGGGTCAGGCAGAAGGTCATCGCCGCTAGCACCTGGGGCACGAGGGGGAAGAGGCGCCCGCGCTGGGCCAGCAACAACCCATGGAGCGTCGCGACGGTCCCCAGCCATGGAAGCCAGGACGCCGTCTCGACCGGATCCCAGGCCCAGTACCCTCCCCAACCGAGCACCTCGTAGGCCCACAAGCCCCCCAGCCCCAGCGCTGCCGTGTAGAGCAACGCCGCCAGGCGCGCCCAGGCCACCGAGGTGCGGGCCCACAAGGGCGTACCCAAGGCCATCCCCGCCATCGCCATGGCAAAGGGGACCGAGGAGACCCCATAGGCGGAGAAGGTCACCAGCGGGTGGATCAGCATCCAGCGCGTCTGCAGCAGCGGGTTGAGGCCGAAGCCCTCCGGGGCGACGCTGAGCATCACCGCGGGGGTCGGTCGGAAGGGATCCTTGAGTATCGCCATCGCCGCAAAGAGCGCGACGTAGGTGGCGCCCAGGGCGCAGGTGAGTGCCCAGAAGCGCTCGGCGTCGTGCAGCTTCTGGGGCGCGCCACTGAGGCCGGCGACCGCTTGGGTGCGCAACCGGAGCAGGTGCCGCTGGCCGAGGAGGTCGACCAAGACGAACGCCACCGCCATCACCCACAGCCAGAGCAAGAAGGATCCCTCCTGGCCCGACCAGGTGCCGGCGATGCGGTAGGCCAGCGACTCCGTCACCGTCGAGGTGTGGGTGTGGACGTAGGCATAGCCGATGTCGGCGCGCGCGAAGTAGGAGAGCAGCAGGAACCAGGTCCCCGCGCCCAGCAGGGCGGCTCCGAACGCCATCGGTCGAGCCATCTTCGCCATCGGGCCACCCGGTGACCTGTTCGGGGCCACCGCATCCTGCGTACGGCGGGGGCGCTTGCCGCTCCGAGGTCGGACCCCCTTCGCTGCGGGCGGGTGGCTCCCTAGGGCCCGCAGGCGCGCGCCAAAGCCCAGAGCGGCAAGCGTCGACGTCAGCGCCGTGCCCCACAGCAGCACGTCCCCGAGGTCTGGCATCGGCCCACCTCGCCGGTCACAGACCAGGCGGGCTAGAAAGATGTTCCTTCGCGCGGGCCGATCGAATAGCGGAATCGAGCTACCGGCGGCGGACCAGTGGCGTCCATCGACGGGCGACGCGCAGGTGCTGGATGGGGGTGAGGTCGTCGTCCGCCGGTGGGGCGAGGTCGATGTCGATGATGACCCGATCGCCCTCGAGGGTGATGCGCAGGACATTGACACGTGAGCGGAAACAGGAAGCGCGGCGGCCTCTGCTTCCCAGTTGCCGACCCACTTGTTCGATGAGGCCCAGGCCGACGAGCATCTGCAATCGCCGATAGCAGGATGCCTGGGCGATGTCCAGCTGGTGAGCGATCTGCCGGGCGGAGCGCTGATGCTTGCCAGTGACCGACAGGAGGGCGAGATTGACCGGGTCGGAGAGGGCTTGCGACACCGCTTCAGCCTTCTCGGGGACCAACGACCCGGGAGTGCTCTCGACGGCAACCTCCGGCAGTGTCATATCGATGGAGTTGCCCATGGTCCGTCCGGACCTATGGCCTCGCCCACTGCCCCCTTGAACGGGGCAGTTGGCTGGCCTTGAACGCCGGCACCCGAGACCGGGTCCTTGCACCCCCCTTGGGGGTCCATCTTGCGGAGTTTACGGGTTGCAGGAGCCGGCCCATTGGACGAGGCTGGGGAGTGCCTTATAGCAGGCCCTCTCTCGAGCCCCCCGAAGCTGGCCAGTAAGCGACCCTTTACCATCGGAGGGGAGGCGCGGCCTGTGCACGCCCCGTCTGATCTATTCCGCTACCTCGAGTTCCGCCTCATCGACGCGCTGGAGCAGGCGCATCGACCGCTCGGTGAGCCCTTCGATGGCCTCCCGGTGTGGCCGCGCACCACTGATCGCGGCGCTGATGCGGTGGTGCAGCTCGGCCAAGAGCCCTGTCAAGGTCGCGACGTTGGAGGTCGCCACCGTCACCGAGACGGTCTGGCTGCGCGGGTCGGTGGCCACCGACAGGACGATCTCCTCTTGGCTGCCTGAGGAGACCCCATAGTACCATGCGACCGTCGTCGGGACGACCCCATGGGGCGCATCGTCTTGGGTGAGTTCGCGCACGAGGCTGATGTGGAATCCCTCGAGGACCCCCTTGACGCGGCTGTAGAAGTCCATCAACGAGGTCCCCGCAGGTGGCTGGTAGGTCCGCACGTCCTGCTCGGTGGCCTTGCTCAGCAACCGCCGCAGGATCGCCGAGTTGATCGTCGAGGGGGTGTAGAACACCGGGCAGACGACGTCGACGTGGCGACGCTTCATGGCGACGTGGTGCGCCTCGCCCTTGGCGTCCTTGAAGAAGAGCGTGGCATCCAGGGCCGTCTCCTGACAGATCTGCGGATCGAGGAAGAAGGCCACGGTCTTCTTCCCCCCGGGGCTGACCGTGCCCACCAGCACCGTCGAGCCGTCCCGCTCCAAGGCGGGTTCGACTCGGTCGAGGAAGAGGTACTGCCGGTCGTACCGCACTTGCAACTCGCAGTCTGTGACCACCTCGGAGGTGTCGTTGAGCACGGCGACCTTGAGGCGGACGTAGCCCTGGAAGAACTCGAGCCCCGAGCGCAGGCGGACCTCGTGGGTGACCGCCTTCTGGGCCAGCTGGTGCTCGAGGGCGAAGATCGGTTCGAGGGTGGCGCCCGCTCCCGAGAAGAGCGTCAGGTCGCCGTCCCAGGTGGCGATGGCAGCGCCGTAACTGGTGGTGAGGGCCAAGAGCGTCCGGTCGATCGACTCTTCGAGCGCCGGCGGGGGCGTGCCTTCGACCAGGACCGCCATGAGCACGGGACCGGAGGCACGCAGCACGACCTGGTAGCGGTCGAAGGCGAACTGCTGCAGGCCTGCCTCCGTCTTGAAGGACTCCCTGACGAAGGAGCGGATGGCCACCAGCATCGAGCTGAGCAGCTCCTCGGGCATCAGTTCCTCCGAGGTCGGCGCGGAGGTGCTCCCGACGGCCGCGGGGGCATGTCGGCTGATGATGAGGCGCCCGTCGTCGAGCATCACCAGCACCGAGGCGATGTGGAAGGGATCGACCTCGTCGCTGGCCGCTGCTTCCATCGGCACCACCATCGAGGCGGCTCCTGCCGCCGCTGCACCGCTGGCACCCGACCCTCCTGACACGCCGCCACTGGTGGCGCTGCCCTCCGCTCCACTGCTGCGGCGCTTCCGACGAGCGCCCACCAGCAACAGCGCGAGGATCGCACCGATCGCCACTGCCGCCAGCAGCGCGAGCAGCCCGCTCAGGTGCACGGGGAGGGTGCTCAGGTGGAACACCACCGGGTCGTTGGGGTCCCCTCTGCCCGCGGCCCGGACGTTGAGCACCGTCACCCCTTCGGTCGTCGTTAGCCCGTCTGAGACGGTCCACCGCACGGTGGTGATCCCGATGTTCTCCTCGTGAGGCGTCCAGACGAGCTCGCCGCCGGGCCAGACGGTCAGTCCTGGCGGTCCGCTCGAGAGGGCGAAGGTCAACGTGGCGTGCTCATGGTCGCTGGCGAGCAGCTGGATGTGGGCACCTTTGTCGACCGTGAGGTTGACCACGGCGGGACCGATGGCCGTGGGGGGGTGGTTCTCGGTCGCCTTCGAATCGATGGTGAAGGAGAACACCCGCGGTGCCGGGGTGACGAAGACGCCATCATCGACGACGATGGTCCAGTAGTAGACGATGGTGGGCTTGAGCGGGATGGGGAGGCGGTATTGGTTCTTGCTCTGCGAGAGCACCGTCAGCTGGCTGATCTCGTGGTGACGTTCGACGAGCGATTGATCGGTCGAGAGGTAGATGGTGCTATTGAGCAGCGTACCGTCGACGTCGGTCAGCGACCACCGCAGCTGCACGATGGTGGTCTGCAAGACCTCGCCATCCTCGGGGGAGTCGAGGGTCACTGTTGGCGGGGAGTTCGTCGAGTCCCCCACGCGGATCGAGAAGCCCTGCGTGATGGTGGTCGCGTCATCGCTGAGCAGCAGGACCACCTGGACCGTCCCCTGCTGGCCAGCCTGGGGGACCCACCGCACCTGGGCGCCTTGCTCGCCTGAGGCGGTCAGGGTCATGCCATCGGGGCCTTGCTCCAGAGCGAAGGTGAGCCCTATCCCTTCGGGGTCGTCTCCAGCGACGTCGTAACTGTAGGTTGCCCCGATGAGCGCGGTCAGCGGCGGCTCACTGAGGAATCGCGGCGGCGCGTTGATCGTCGCATCGGCAGCGATGGAGAAGCTCCACACACCCTGGGCGCAGCTTCCCGGAGCCGTCCCGTCGCTGGGGATGACGGTCCAGTAATAGGTTGCGTTGGGGGTCAGCGGATCGAGAGTGATGAAGGTCTCCGTGATGTTCTCCGCTATCACGGCAATCCCAGCGAGGGTGCCCGACTGGGCACGCGACGACGAGAGATAGACGTCGTAGGTGAGCTCATCGTTGTCGGGGTCGCTGCCACTCCAGCTGAGCGAGGGGGTGAGGGTATTGACCACCTGGGTATCCTTGGGCGCGAGCAGCTGTGCCAGGGGTGGGCCTCCGGAGGCGCGGACGACGACCTCGTAGACCTGCTCGGTCGCACCATGGCCATCGCTGGCGACGATGGTCACGCCGAACGGCCCGACTTGGGTCGGATCTGGCGCCCACTGCACGAAGCCCGTCGCTCGGTCGACAGTCATGCCAGCGGGCGGGCTCGAAAGCGAGAAGTTGACGGTGTCACCGAGATCGACCTCCTCGACCAGCGCCTTGTACTCATACGGGGCGCCGACCGAGGCCCCCAATGGGGGGCTGCTGATGAAGGTGGGAAGGTCGTTGACGTTGCGTACCTGCAAGGTCCAATCACGCGTGTCTGTCGCTCCGCCACGATCGGTCAACGTCACGCTCAGTTCGTGGGCGCCGACATCGGCATTGCTGGGGGTCCCCGTCAACGTACCATTCTCAGGACCGATGGAGAGCCACGGATCCCCCCCGCTGAGGTTCCAGACCAGGTCCGTGTCGTCGAGGTCCGGGTCGCTTCCCTGGAGGGTCACCAGCAACAGACTGTCCTCATCGACGACATCCGGCATCACCGTGGTCAGGACCGTCGGCGGGTCGTTGACATTGAGCACGGTCAGAGCAGCCGTCCACGTATCGATGCCGCCATTGCCGTCATCGACGCTGACATTCAGGTCGCTCATCCCGACATCGCCGTTGCTCGGCGTGCCATTGAGCCTTCCCGCGCCATCGATCGACAACCATGCCGGTCCTTGGTCGATCACCCACGTGATCGTCCCTTGGCCATCGTCAGTGCTGTTGAGATCGAGCGAGTACGGGACATCTTGGACGGCATCGGGGGCGACCAATGGGCCGATGACTGCCGGGGGTTCGTTGTGTACCGTGATGAGGTAGGTGCGCAAGACAGAGACGTCGAAGGCGTCGGTGACCGTGACATTGACCGAAACGCCACCGACTGCAGCGTTGTCGGGTGTGCCGCCGACCGTCCAGTTGCTCGCATCGAAGGTCAACCAGTTCGCGCCTGCCACAGCGTCCACCAAGGGGGCAGTCGCATTCTGCACGACCAGGCCGAGCAGGAAGGGCTGGTCCTCTGTCGCATCCTGCTGCCACGGCAGCGGGCCGAGCCCCAGTGGCCCGATCGATATGGTATGGCCGACTCCGTTGGAGAGGGCCTCGACCTCGACACGAAGCGTTTGACCGATGGCGACGCCCATGATGTGGTGGTGCAGGTCGGTCCACGACTGCAGGTCGAGGTACGTCCGATAGCGGCCGGTGTTGTGGCCGGTCTCGTAGGCGCGTATGGTGTGCCACACCCCCTCATCGGCACGTACGCGCAGTCGTGCCACGTTGGCGTTGAGGGCATCAGGGTCCGTCGCATCGAGCTGGATGTAGACGCGGTGCCCGACATCAGCCCAGCTGACGGGGATGGAGTAGGCCGGGTCGGCGTAGAACTTCAAGTCGCTCGGCTGGCTCGGTTCGCTGTTGGACCCTGGGTTGAGCAGGTAGGCGGCGCCCCCGTTGGGAGCGGCCGCGTCGGAGGACCAGCCGCCCAGCAGCAGCTCATCGACACCATCGCCATCGAAGTCACCGGCCGACGCGACCGATTGCGGCGCCAGCTTGGGGCGATTCACACAGTTCTCCTTGTAGCTGGGCGTGAGGCTGGCCATCTGCACCGTGTTCGTCAGCTGGTCGGTCCCGGCGCGGACATACGTGGTCTGTTCGGCGGCTGCCGGAAGGCAGCCGATGTCGTATTCGGACAGGGCCGCTACTGCGATGTCCGCCCAGGTGTCCCCAGAGAGGTCACCAGCAGCGCCGACAGGGAAACCAAAGATGTGAAGGCTGTTCTGCGGGGCGATGATGGAGGGCATCGCGACGTCACCGATGTCCTGCCCCTCCCCCCTCCAAGGTCTATCCTGACCCAAGAGGAGATAATCCTCCCCCGAGATCACGTCAGACGTATCGCTCTCTACCCCGTACATCCCCACGAGCAGGTCGTCATACTGATCGCCATCGGTGTCACCGATGTTGGCGAGGGACCATCCCAAGTGATGGTCGTTCTTCAGTCCGTCGAAGATGTCTCCAGCGAGCCCGACGCCGATTATCGCCCCCCAGCCATCGTTGCTGCCATAATAGACGTAGATCCGGCCCGGAAGGGTCGTGCCCAATGGCGAGAGGTCAGGAGCACCGATGACGACATCGAGGAGACCATCCTTGTTGTAGTCACCCCAACCTGCCGTGGTGTTCCCAAAGTGCCCGTTGAGGCCGACGCCTCTGAATTCGGAATGTACCACGGAATCGATAGTGCCCCCGTCCCCCACCCCCCCATCGTTCCACGATTGGCCATCGATGAGGTAGGCCACTCCTGCATCGTCTGAAACGGGAGGGGTGGAGTAGCCCGGCGCCCCCACCAGCAGCTCGCCCCTGCCATCACGGGTGACGTCCCCGGCCCCCGAAACAGAAAAGCCGACCCGGTCGTCGGCGTGCAACCCATCCCAGTGGAAAGTGTTGGTGTCGATGTCGGCCGCTTCCGCATCGATATCTGCACCATTGCCATCGCCATCACCACCGCGAATCACATAGACCCGTCCAGCTCCGTTCTTCAGGACTACCTTGTGATTTGGCGCCCCGACCGCAAAATCGTCGAACCCGTCACCATCGAAGTCTCCGAGCGCTGCAAGGGACCGTCCGAACTGGTCCTTGTCCTGCAACCCGGTCAGACGAAGACCATCGGCGGCGGCTGCTTGTTGGAGGATCTGCGGCGTCTCCATTGGCGCCCCGCGTCCAAAGACGATTTCGACGTGGCCGGGAGCGGCCAGAGCGAACCCATCCAGATCCCCAGGAGCGCCCACCGCAAAGTCGTCGTAGCCATCGCCATCGAAGTCACCTATCGGGGCGACGCTCCAGCCTGCCCAGCCCGCGCTGGTGTTGCCGTTGAGGACATACGACCCTAGAGAGCCGAAGAGGTTGCTCGACGCCCCCCCACTGAGCGAGCCATCGCTGCCGGGCAACGGCACCCCCGCGGTGAGGAGCAGCAGGACCAGCCCGACGACCTGTCCGGAGCGGACCGAGACGGTGCCAAGACGCATCTGCCACGCCCCGCGCCACGACAGCGACCCTGATGCACGAGTCGAGGCGTTGCTTAAGCGTTCCTTCAGGGCATCACTCATCGAACGGCAAAAAGGGGGGGCACTACGCCTCAGTCGCTGGAGGACGAGGTCCGACCACTTGCGCGGGGTTGCCCACGACGACTGTGCCGGCGGGGACGTCCTTGGTGACGACGGCACCAGCACCGACTAGCGCACCCGCGCCGATCGTCACCCCCGGCAGGATGACGGCACCGGCACCGATGGCCGCTCCCGCCTTGACCAGTGTCGGCTGCCAGGCCGTTCCCTTGGAGGGCGGAAGCTTGTCGTTGGTGAAGCAGACATGCGGTCCGATGAAGACGTCATCCTCGATGGTGACCTCCTCGCAGACGAAGGTGAAGGCCTGGATGCGCACCCGATCGCCGATGGTCACGCGGTGACGGATCTCGCAGAAGGAGCCGATGTTGCATTCGCGCCCGATCTTCGCGGCGCGATAGACGTTGTGATGGTGCCAGATGCGTGTCCCGTCGCCGACGTTGGGACCGTAGGGCACCCCATCGCGCTGGATCGCACCGGGGGCAGGCTCCTCGGCCATCGCTACCCCACCGTGCCCTTGTGTGCCAAGACCGCCTCGATCATGCGGACCGCCCGCAGCCCAGTGGCGCCGTCGGTGATGGGGCGGTCGCGCTCCTTGTGGCAGCGCAGGAAGTGGTCCAGCTCGTTGCGCAGCGGCTCGCTGTAGGGGGTGGTGATGGTATGGCTCCCCTCGTCGTCGAGCTGCAGGTGCGACCCCCCGCCGGCCTCCTCGACCTCGCTGACCGAGACATCGAAGAGCTGCAGATGGTTGGGCTTGAGGTAGTCGACGCGGGCGCTCATGCGCTTGCCGACCACCAGCAGGTCGCGCTGCTTGGCGTTGCCCGGTGAGAGCCAGCTCTCGACCGCCGTCCCCTGGGTGTCTCCCCCAAACTCGAGGGTCAGGAGCGCGTGGTCGTCGATGCCCGGCAGCACGTGACACCCCCACTGCGCCCTCAGGGCGTTGGGGTAGTGCACGCCCATCAGGTCACAGTAGATATCGACCTCGTGGATGCCCAGCGCCCAGAGCACACCCATGTCGCGGCGCGGGGCGCTGTACGCCAGCCGGTTGGTATGGAGGTAGAAGAGGTCCCCTAGGTCGCGGCGCTTGATCCGCCGCGTCAGCTCCTGGACCGCAGGATGGTAGCGGAATATGTGACCGACCATCAGCACCGCCTTGGTCTCAGCGGCCACGGCGACCATCTGCTCCGCGTGGGTGGAGTCCATCGTCATCGGCTTCTCGACGAGAACGTCCTTGCCCGCGCGCATGCACTCGGTCGCCAGCTGCGCGTGGGTCTGCGAGGGGGTGACGATGGAGAGACAGTCGATTCCCTCGTCCCGCAGGAGCGTGCGGTAGTCGGTGATAGCCTCGATGTCGAACATCCGGGCAAACTTCTGCGCGCGACCGGGGTCGATGTCACACACCACCAGGCGATCGATACGCCCCTCGGCGAGCATCTCGCGCCAGACCCGGACGTGGTTCTTGCCCCAGTAGCCTGTGCCCACCACCGCGACGCCGACCATCGAGCACCTCAGGAGAAGGTACTCAGCCCTTCGCAAACGGTGGCGACGTCGCTGTCGCTCAGCTCGGGGAACATCGGCAGCGAGAGCACCTGCCGCGCCGTGGCCTCGGTGCGCGGGAGCGGAGCTCGCGGTGGGGTGTCGACGTAGATGGGTTGCTGGTGGATCGGGATCGGGTAGTGGATGCCGGTGGCGATCTTGCGCTGCATCAGGTGCGACTGCAGTGATTCGCGCCGTGAGGATCGGACGACGTACATGTGGTAGACATGGCCCGCGTACGCCGCCGCGGTCGGTGGGCGCACCTGCGCATGGCCCGCGAGCGCCTTGCTATAGCGCGCCGCGATCGCCTGGCGCTGTTTGCTCCACTTTGGCAGATGGGACAACCCGGCGCGACCGATCGCAGCCTGGATCTCGCTCAAGCGGGAGTTGGAGCCGAGTCGGGTATGGCGGTACTTGTCGCCGGGGGCGCGACCGTGGTTGCGTAGGGCCCGCGCGGCGTCGATCAGCTCGTCTCGGTCGGAGACGATCATCCCACCATCACCGCCGACGGTGAGGTTCTTGGAGGGGTAGAAGGAGAAGCAGGCGATGTCGGCCAGCGAGCCGACGGTGCGCCCCTTGTAGGTCGCCCCGTGGGCCTGGCAGGCGTCCTCGAGGACGAAGAGCCCACGCTCCTCCGCCAGTTCCTGAAGCGGATCGAGGTCGGCAGGCTGGCCGTAGAGGTGCACGGCGATGATGCCGACGGTCTTGTCGGTCACCAATGCCGCCGCAGCCGACGGGTCGATGGTCATCGTCTCGTCGTCGATATCGACGAAGACGGGGGTGGCCCCCAGCAGCGACACGGGGGTCGCGGTAGCGATGAAGGAATGGGATGGGCACAAGACTTCATCGCCAGGGCCGACCCCGAGCGCTTGGAGGGCGAGGATGATCGCCGTGGTGCCGTTGGAGGTCGCGACGCCCAGGTCACTGCCGCAGAACTCGGCGAACTCCTTCTCGAAGGCGACGACCTCAGGGCCATTGATGAAGGTGCCCGAGGCGAGCACCCGGTCGACAGCCTGACGGATCGAGGCGTCGACTACCACGCGCGAGAGGGGAATCGCGCCAGGTTGGTCCACCATCGCACACCTGCGCAGTCGCGCCGCTCGTCGGGCACGGAGAGTGGCGCGCTTAAGGGTTCGGGTCTTCCCCTCGGCACCCGTTTTCGCTCATCCGCCCCGAGGTGCTGCTGATTGTCTCGATGCCTCTTGAACGGCATCCAGGGCCTTCTTCCGAACGCTGGGAGCCATCCAGAAACCAGCCTGCTCGAGTGCTCCGATCGTCTCGGTGGCTTCGGCGGACGTGATTCGTTGGAGGCGGACGACTTCTGCAAGGAGGCCGAGCAATCCCGTGGAGCGCTTCCCCAGCTGATGGGCGAGCGCCCGTCCCTGCTTGTCATCGATGATCAGCGTGTCCCCGTTGCGGGCGAAGGCCACCGTAGACGCTTCCCCCAAGCCAAGACCAAGACGGAGATAGGCTTCGGACGGGGGGGGACCCCGGCACACCCTGATCCAGTCTTTCAGCGCTTCGTGAATCGCGGCGCTCGTCTGATCCTCATGATCAAGGAGTTCGTCGCGGACGATGGTGGTGATCACTAGCTCCTGGACGACGGCACGAAGTAGAGTGAGCTTCCCTGCCCGTGCCATCGCGATGACGGATGAGGCGTCAGCAAGGACCCTCACTCGATGTGCCCCCGGACCCGGAGGATATCCTGTTCAAGGTCCGATGGGTGGTATCGGAAGTATGGTATTCCGCGCCCCGCAGCGGCGTCCGCCATCTGGGCGATGGACACACCGGCGAATTCGGCCGCCCGCGAGAGCGAGATCTCCTCCCGAGCATACCGCTCCAACGCGAGCTCCATCCGCAAGACTCGCACCCCTGCCGCCAGCGCCCGACGGGTCACCTCGGACCTGCTTCGCTTGAACTCGGCCTGCAACCGCGTGAGCTCCTTCAGCTCCGCCGGGGGCAGCCGAATCTGGATGCTGTCCATGGATACAATGTAGCCGGTTGTACTTAATGAAGGTTCTGCAGGCCCATGTGCAAACGCCACGGCCCCACGGACGCCCAGTGCGGCGAATCATCTGTCCCGCAGCGGAGAGGACGTCAGAGGTCGCGGCGGTACGACTGTTCTTCGACGGTGCCGAAGTCATCGTCCCGGTATGGACGCAGGCGGACGCTGATGTGGACCTGCGATCCCTCGAAATGGACCTTCGCGACATCGACGCGCGAGCGATAGAGGTGGACTCGGCGGCCACGGTGGCTGACGGCCTTGCCCAGGTCCTCGAGGAACCCCAGGGCGATCAACGATTCGATCTTGCGGTAGAGGCTTGCCGCGGGCAACGCCAAGCGGTCGGTGAGTGCAGGCACGCTCAGCGATTCACTGCGGCAGGCTGCGAGGATGGCGACGCACTGGGGATCGGCCAAGGCAGCGCTGATGGCGATGGCGACCTTGTCCGTGGCGCCAACATCTTGCGGGTGCCCCTGGCGGCCGGTCGCTGGTTGCGCTCGTGACGGTTCCGGCGGAACAGCGGAGTGCGGGGCAGGGCGCGGCTGGTCGGTGACGTCCGAGGCGACGACGTACACCATCCCACCCGCGGCAAGGGGCGAGCAGGTCAGAAGAAGTGTGCGCCACCCGCGCTCGGCAGTGCGGAGCCGCATCCGTACCTCACGGGGTTCCCCGTCTCGCAGCGCGGAGAGTTCGACGCGCACCCGCTGTTCATCGTCCTGGTGGACCAGTTCCAACAGATTCCCCCCTTGCAGCTGGGCACGGGTGTGGCCGAGCAGGGGTTCCCACGCCGTGCTCAAGCGGACGAAATGCCCAGCCTCGAGCAACGCGATCGGTGTCGTGGTCTGCTCGAGGAGATCCCACTGGCCGACATCGACCGAGAAGTCGAGGGTCTCCTCGTCGGAGAGCAGGTCATCAATCGGATGATTTGGGACCATGCCATCCACCTCCTGCCCTAGGCGGATATGAGGGCATGCTCCACACCTCCTGACCTCCCGCCTTTTGCAGCGGTCGTAGGGTCTAGGGGCTGGTCGCAGGGCGTGCAGCGACACCCCAGCGGGCATCGATGAAGGTCGAGGTCGGCTTGCCCAGGCTATAGCCAGCGTTGAAGAGGACGATCCCGAAGAAGGGGGCCCAGCCGACGAGGCCAAGAACCGGCAGTGGCGCCAGCAGCAGGAAGTGGAGGTTGCGGTGCTCGAGCAAGACCCAGGCAGGGGCACCGGAGAGGCGCTCTGCCAGTCGGTCGTGGGCCTTGGAGGTGATCACTGCACTGAGCACGTTCCATCCCAGCAAGGCCCACAGCAGCGGCTCGCCGATGGGGAAGGGCTGGAGCAGGACTACGAGGCTGACCCACAGGACTGCGGTCCAGCCGTAGCCGATGCGGAACGCATCCGCGTCGACCTTGCCGCGTGCCAGGGCGGACCAGAATATCGCCCCGAGGAAGATGAAGCCATCGCGGGTGAGCATCACCAGCGCAAAGAGCAGGCCGTCCACCACGGCAAGGCAGATCGCCACCCGGGCGGGCAGGATCTTCTCGTCGCAGATGTCATCGATGACCTTGAGCAGCAGGCCTGCGAGGAACATCATCACCACGATCAGGATGCCTTGGAAAGCTGGGACGCTGAGCGAGCTCATCCCGCTTGCTGCGGTGCGCTCCATCCAGGCATCAGCGGCTTGGACGGCGAGGATGGTGACGACGACGAGGATCCCCAATGCCACCAATGTCAGTGGGTGCAGCCGCTGCGCGACGGCACCGACGAGTGGCTCGGTGGGGGCGTGTTGATCCTGCCCAAGGAATGCGGTAGTTCGCATCTGAGGCGTCGCGGTGGACATGCAGCTCCCTTCTCCCCACAGTCAGCGCACCGATGGGGGGCAGCCGCGACCACCGGCAAGGTCGTTCGTTCTTTGTGCCTGCCTCCATTGCATGAGAACCACTGGTGATTCTCACCAGCGAGAATCGGGGCGGCTTTGTTCGAAGGGAATCCAGGCGGATACCCCCCCGATCGGGGTGCAGCAAGGACGTACCCCCTTCTGGGGCGGGTCGGTCAGGGCACTCATTTCGGGGGATTCCGTCATCCGTTCGTTCAGCAGGGCCGGGCGGTTCGGCTCTGACCCCTCAACCCTTATCGCCGGGAGCTTGGATAGCTCATGGTGCCCTCAACCGTCGCCCTGCTCAGCCCCCGCGCGCCGCCTCAGAGCGGAGGCCCGACGGCGCGAGTCGCATCCATGGGACCCTACCTGCAGGGGCAGGGATGGGAGGTCGACATCGTCGCACCTCGTGCCGACGGATGCTCCGACGCCACCATCGGTGAGGTCCCTATCCATCGAGTCTCCGGCGTGCGCGCCCTCAGGGCCCTGGCTACGCGGCGCCACTGGGAGGCGATCATCGCCACGACGCCTCCGGGGTGGCAGGCGTTGCAGGGCGCCCTGGTTGCACGGCTCGTCGGCATCCCGCTGATCATCGACGCCCGGGATAGCTGGGCCGCCGGGGAGGTCAGTGCGGGGATGTACGCCCAGGGCTCGCCCAAGTGGCTGGTGGTCCACACCATCGAGGGGATGCTCTACCGCTTGGCCTCAGGGGTGACCCACGTCACCCCGAGGGGCATGGACCACATGCGCACGCGATTCCCGGTCCTCCGACGGCGCGCGTTCGCCCTGGTGCCCAACGGCATCGAACCGAGGCTGTTCCATACCGAAGAGGCGCGGCGGACGGCGCTCCGTGCCTCCTTGGGCATCGGTGCGAACCAGCCGGTCCTGTGCTACAACGGCACCTTCGGTCGCCGTCCTGACGAGCAGCTCTACCGCATCCTCGAGGCGTGGGTCGGTCAATGCGATGGGCACCTGCTGTTGGTCAGCTTCCTCGATGAGCGCACGACAGGAGCGTTCGCCCTCTTCCGGGATTGGGTGCGGAAGCAAGGCTACGAGGAGCGCGTGCATATCTTCATGGATGTCCCCCATGAGCAGGTCTGCTCCTACCTGGTGGCCGCCGATGTGGGGCTCAATGTCGAGAACCTCGGCTACGACGCCAGCTGGCCCATCAAGACCTTCGAGTACGCTGCCTGCGGGGTGGTCAATGCTTGCCTCTGTCCCAGAGGGGACCTCAGTGACCTGATCGACCGGCACCAACTGGGCCGATGGACCGACGACGTCGAGACCTATCCGACGATGGTGGTCAACCTCGGCACCGACCTTGCGACCCTGCGCCGCATCGGCGCACATAGTGCGCAGGTCGCTGCCTCCTCTTTTGGCCGCGAGCGCGCCAACGCCCAGATGTTGGCACTGCTGCAGGAGGTCACCGGTCGCACCGCGGCGGTTCCGCAGTTCCACCTTGAACATGGCGCGCCATCGTGGTGAGTCGGACAAGGGACCCGACCACAAGAACCAAGGCACCCCCTCGGCCCTGCACGGCCGTGGCAGCCGTCCTGCGCGTCGATCGATTGGTCAAGCGCTACCGCACCGGCGTGACGGCCGTCAAGGGGATCTCCTTCGAAGCCCACGCTGGCGACGTCATCGGGTTCCTCGGTCCCAACGGTGCCGGCAAGACGACGACGATGAAGATGATCGTCAACATCCTCACCCCCAGCAGCGGGTCGATCGAGGTCTTCGGGCTCGACGTCCATGAGGAGCCGGTCGCTGCGCTCCAGCATGTCGGCGCGCTACTGGAGGTCCCAGGGATCTACGAGTACCTCACCCCTGTCCAGCTGCTGCGCTACCTCGGCCGCGTCCGCGGGATCCCGACCGCCCAGCTCGATGCGCGCATCGACGAGATGCTGGAACTGGTCCTGCTGACCAAATGGAAGGACTCGAAGCTTGGGGGCTTCAGCACCGGGATGGGGCGGCGCTTCCACATCGCCTCGGCGCTGCTGCACGACCCCGACCTGCTGGTCCTCGACGAGCCCGCGCTCGGACTGGACCCCAAGGGGTTGCAAGACGTGCGGATGATCGTCCACGACCTGCAGAAGCAGGGCAAGACCGTGCTGCTCTCGTCGCACTTGCTCCACGAGGTCACGGAGATGTGCAACCGGGTGTTGATGATCAACGAGGGCACCATGGTCATCCAGGACACGGTCGAGGCGTTGCGCAACAAGGGCGACGAGCGCCGGCTGCACATCGAACTGGAGGAGGAGCCGACCGCCGCGCAGCTGCAATGGTTTTCGGACCTGGGCACCCTCGAGCTCCTCGAGCGCCGTGGTCCTGAGCTCTCCTTCCGCTACCACGGACAGCGCAAGGACCTCGTCGCGCTGCACCACAAGGTCGTCGACCAGATGCCGGTGGTCGGTTTCTCTCCCGAGAGCCTGAGCCTCGAGGACCTCTACATCAGCGTCGTGGGCAAGGAGGGTGGGGTCAAGTGAAGGTCGTCGCCACCACCCCGCTGCAGCAGTTCGTGCTGGGAGTGCGCTTCGAGCTCGAGAAGCACTTGCGGCGGCAGCGGCTGCTGTGGGCGCTCCTGCTCGCGACGGTGATCCCGGCCCTCTTCTACGTCGTCCCGCGGGCGCTGGGTTCAGACCTGCCCGCCGATGCGGAGGTCGCCGCCGCCAACATCGTCGGCTTCTCGATCCTGCTGATCATCACCAGCGCCGCCTTCTTCGCCGGCGATGCGCTCTCGGGAGAGCTGGACAAGCGCACCTACCTGACGCTCTACTTGCTGCCACAGCGGCGCTCGACGGTGGTCGCCTCCAAGTTCGTCGCGGCCCTGCTCGCCACCTGGATGGTGGTGGCGATCTTCTATGGGATCGTCACCCTCGAGGGCATCGCCGGGTACGGCATCGACCATCTGCCGGCCGGGGCCGGAACGTCACTGCTGCTGGCGATGCTCTTTGGCGCCTCCTGCGTGGGCCTGGCATTCGTGTTCAGCTCCTTCACCTCGTCCTCGGTCATCTCGAGCCTGCTGACCTTCTTCTCCCTGCTGCTGATCATCCCAATCCTCAGCTTCGTCGCCCTGGCGGCCAAGAACGAGCCCACCTGGGCACTGACCTACTACGAGGACCTCATCACCACGGTCTTGGGGGCGACCCCTTCCTTCGGGGGCCCGGGCCTGTTCACCCCCGAGTTTGGGATGGGGGTGCGGGTGTGGTCACTCTACGCCATCGTCGGGCTTCTCCTCAGTCGCCTCATCATCGTCTGGAGGCACGCCGAATGAGGGGGCCATCGCTGGTGGCGATCGTCCTGCTGTGGGGCCTGGTCCTCTGCAGCCCTGGCAGCGTCGCTCAAGGTGGTCCACCCCTGCTCCCGGGCGACCCCGAGTTCCCCATAGGAGTGGCCTTCCTCAGCATCGACAACACCACCGCGTCCTCGACCTACATCGAAGTCGGTGAGGAGGTGACGCTCCTGGGCAGCTTGCACAACGCGTGGAACGCCAGCGTCAATGCCTCCTGGTCGTTCAATGTCGATGGTCAGCTCGTCGGCACGCCGGTGCCCTTCGACCTGCCCGCCGGCGGCTCGCTGCCGCTGCAGGCGACCTGGGTAGCGATCGAGGGGGAGCACCAGGTCGGATTCGTCATCCTTGTGGTCCGGCAAGGGGAATACATCCCTGTGACCTACGGGACATGGCAACTCATCACCGTCCATCCGGCGCCCACCATCGACCTTGCGACCCCACTGCTGGGGATCATCGCTGTCGTTGCGGCCGCGGCGCTACTGGCAATCGTGCCTGATCCCAGGTTGCGCCGTCGTCGCTAGAGGATTCCGAAGCGTGTGGAATCGCAGCAGCCAGGCCCTCAATCCGTCGAGGTGGGACGGAACGGTGGATCATCCATGTTGGAACGTCAACATGCGCTCGACCTTGTCTGACCTTCCTTCACCGGCACCCGTACCCCAAAGGTTTTCTTGGCTGCGCCGATTGGCCGCGAGAGGTGCGGAGGATGGCTAGTGGTGACGCAGACCCTATCATCACGGTCTCGAAGCTGAGAAAGGTCTTCAATCCTGATATCGTCGCCGTCGACGACGTCTCCTTCTCCGTCACTCGGGGCCAGATCTTCGGGTTCCTCGGTCCTAACGGCGCGGGGAAGACGACGACGATCCGCATGCTCGCGACGCTGCTCCAGCCGAGTGGAGGCACCATGCGCATCGATGGCCTCGACCCCGTCACCGACGCCGCCGCCGTGCGCCGCATGATCGGCTACGGCGCCCAGGACATCGGGGTCGACGGTGACCTCACCGCCCGAGAGAACCTGCGACTGATGGCGACCTTCTACCATCTTCCCAAGAGGGAGGCCATCGCCCGCACCGAGGAGCTGCTCACCGCCGTCGACCTGCAGCAGGCCGCCGATCGCCCGGCGATGACCTACTCCGGCGGGATGCGCCGGCGACTGGACCTTGCCTGTGCCCTGGTCCCGCGACCCAAGGTGCTCTTCTTGGATGAGCCCACCACGGGTCTCGACCCGCAGAACCGCACCCACATGTGGGACTACGTCCGCGGCCTCAATGAGTCCGGCACCACCATCTTCCTGACGACACAGTACATGGAGGAAGCCGACAAGCTGGCCCACCAGCTGTGCATCATCGACATGGGCAGGATCGTCGCCGAGGGGACCCCCAAGGAGCTCAAGGCAGCCATCGGTGCCGACGTCATCCAGCTGCGGCTGCCACATGAGGGACTGACTGAGGGCCGAGTCGCGCTGCGGGCGGCGCTGGCCGCGGTCGCAGGCATCAGTGACATGTCCGATTACGACGAGGGGGTGGCAGTCTACGCCAAGGATGGTCCTGGGAAGGTCGCTGCCATCGTCCGCGCCCTAGATGATGCCAAGATCGGCTTCGACGGACTCAACCTCTCTGCACCCTCCCTCGACGACGTCTTCGTCAAGCACACGGGGCGCACCCTGCGCGTCGAGAGCGTCAAACCCACCGGGCGGACGCCCTGGGGAGGACCACGGGGGCCCAAACGCCGATGACCGTCTCCGAGTTCCTCTCCGAGACCATCGGGATCAGCCACCGGTGGCTGCTCAAGACCTTCCGCCGCCCGGCGTTCGTCTTCTTCGCGCTCTTCCAGCCCATCATCTGGTTCTTGCTCTTCACCCAATCCTTCCGCGCCATCGCCGACATCCCCAACTTCGAACAGGTCACCGGGACCGACAACTACCTGACCTTCTTCTCGGGGGCCGTGGTCATCCAAACGGTGCTGACCTCATCGATGCAGTCGGGGATGGGGTTCGTCACCGACATCGAGACCGGCTACCTCGACAAGATGCAGGTGGCCCCGATCTCCCGCGCCTCGATCCTGATGGGAAAGCTGCTCGCCGATGGTGTTCGCATCGTCATCCAGACGTGCGTGATCCTCGTCCTGGCGGTCGCCTTGGGTGTGCGATTTGGCTCCGGGCCGCTGGGGATCCTCGTTCTCCTGATGCTCGCCCTGGCCTTTGGGATCGCATGGGCGGGGATCTCGGTCTTCATCGCCTTGACCACCAAGGACAGCGAGGCGACGCTGATGATCGGGGTGATCACCACCTTCCCGCTGCTGTTCCTGAGCACCGCGGTGATGCCCAAGGAGCTGTTACCCGATGTGGTGCAGCGGATCGCAGTGGTCAATCCCATCAGCTACATCGCCGATGCGCTCCATGCGCTGATCATCACCGGTCTTGATTGGGGGCTTGTGGCACGGGCGCTGGTCGTCATCCTGCTGGTCGGTTTCGTCTCGCTGGGCGCGACCACGCTCCTGTTCCGCAGGGCCGTGACGCGATAGGGCGCGTTCCTTGCGCACCCGCCCGTGGGAGTCTGCCGGTTTTCTCAACTTGGTAATCAGCAGCCCTTAACCCCTCTCGCTCCTGCTGGGAGGCCATGACCGCACGAACTCGGGCAGGCAGCCTCGAGGCGCTGCAACAGCAGGGACAGCTACGGGTGACGGTCGGGACCCACCAGGTCCTCGTCCTGTGGCATGAAGGGGAGGTCTACGCCATCGACGATCGTTGCCCCCACATGGGTTTCCCGCTCCACCGGGGCTCCGTGTGTGATGGGCTCCTGACGTGCCACTGGCACCACGCCCGCTTCGACCTGCGCTCCGGGGGCACCTTTGACCCCTGGGCCGATGATGTGGCGACCTTCCCCATCGAGGTCGTCGGCGACGAGGTGTTCGTCTCCCCCCCACCGCCCCGTGACGCGGTCGACCATAACCTGCGACGCCTCCAGGAGGGCCTGGAGCAGAACATCACCCTCGTGACCGCAAAGGCGGTCCTGGGTCTGAGCGAGGCGGGTGTTCCCCCAGGCCGTATCCTTGCGGTCGCCAGCCGCTTTGGGACGGCCAACCGCACCGAGGGCTTCAGTGGCGGGTTGACGGTCCTGGCGGCGATGGCAAACCTGCTTCCGGTACTGCGGGAGCAGGACCACGTCCTGGCGCTGGTCCATGGCCTGCGGTGGCTCGCCGCAGACGTCTCCGGCCACGCCCCCGCCTTTGCCCTCCCCCCGCTCTCGAGTGATTCTGTTGACAGAGAGCGGCTCCAGCCCTGGTTCCGCCAGTTCATCGAGACCCGGACAGCTGACGGCGCGGAGCGGACCCTTCGGACGGCCCTGGTCGCTGGCCTCACCCCGATCGAGATCGAGCGGATTCTCCTGAGCGCGATCACGGACCACCCCTACATCGACGAGGGGCACACGCTTGATTTCGCCAACAAGGCCTTCGAACTGTTGGCATGGGTCGGATGGGACCAAGCATCCGCCGTCCTGGCGTCCTTGGTGCCACAGATCAGCGGGGCGGAGCGCACTGAGGAGGAATCCGCCTGGCGGCACCCGGTCGACCTGATCGCCCTTGGCGAGGAAGCCTGCGCACGCCTCCCGGCGGCGCTGGCAGCAGGAGCGGCGAAGGGTGGCTTCCCCGAGGAACGGCTTGGTGCGCTTGGCGTCTCCCTGCTGTGCGAGGACCCCCGCATTGCGTGCGATCTGTTGCTCGACGGGCTGGCGCTGGGCGCTACCCTCGAACAGGCGGCCCGGGCGGTCGCCTACGCTGCAGCCCTCCGCATCACCCGCTTCCCCATCCAGAATGACCACCAGGATTGGAACATCGTCCACCATGGGTTCACCCATGCCAACGCCTTGCATCAATGCCTGGTGCGCTCGGGCGATCCGCTGATGGCGCGCGGCTTGGTCCACGCGCTGCTCAAGGTCCACCTGGACCGTTTCCTCAACATCCCGACGGCGTCCATCCCCAAGCAGGCCCCTGCGGGCCTGCAGGGGCTGCAGTCCTGCTGGGACGAGCAAGGGCACATCGACGAAGCAGGGGCCATCGCCTACCACCACGTTCGAAAGGGCGGTGACGTCTCGGCCCTGATTGCTGACCTTGGCGCCGCGTTGCTGCAGGAGGACGCGAACTTCCATTGGTACCAGGCAATCGAAGCGGCCATCCGCCAGGCGCGAGCCTGGCCCGACGGCTCGGAGGAGCAGGGGCAGATCCTCGCCGGTGCAGCGCGCTTCTTGGCGGCGCACACCCCCACGCGCCGCGAGCGCGCCCAGGTGGTCAAGATTGCCACGCGACTGCGACGCGGAGAGCGGTTCTTCGAGGAGATACCAACGACCCACGCAGTCAGCTGACGAGGCGGCCCCGCTTGCATGGGCACACCGTCGCAAGGGACAAGGGCGACCCAACCGCTCGCCTGGCCTTTGCCTGAAGCCTTATCTAACCCCGACCGCAGTGGTCGAGGGGATGTTCTGCCCCAAGTGTGGTGGGATGGTCTTCCCCAAGGGCGGGAAGATTTCTTGTCGGCAGTGCGGGACGGTCACCGAGGCCACCAAGATCGAGGCTCCCGGCAAGGCGGTAGAGAAATCCATCGAACGTGAGCAGACCGTCATCACCGAGAAGCTCGAGACCCTTCCCAAGACCAAACAGCACTGCAAGAAGTGCGACAATAACGAGGCCTACTGGGTGCTCCGCCAGACCCGTGCGGCAGACGAACCGGCGACCCGCATCTACCAATGCACCAAATGCGGGTACAAGTGGCGGGAGTACTAGGGTAGCCTTAGCTGGTAATTCGGGTCTGCCTTGAGATCGACTGATGCTCGCTGCCCCCTTTCCCTCCTTCCCCAGAATCTCATGGGCCGCCAATTCCACTTGATCCAAGGTTTGAAGAACGATGTGTGGGATTGTTGGGATCTACCATTTCGATAGCCTACCCGCCGACCGTGAGGCAGTCCTTGCGATGGTTGGGCGTCTTCGACACCGGGGCCCTGACCACCAAGGAATAGATGGAGACACCCGGTGTGGTCTTGGTTCGGCGAGACTAAAGGTCATCGATCTTTCTGATGAGGCAAACCAGCCCTTCACTGACGCCACTGGCCGCTACATCCTGGTGTTCAATGGGGAGATCTACAACTATCGAGAACTGCGGTCGGACCTTCAGAAGGCGGGATCCATCTTTCGCACCGAGAGCGATACGGAGGTCCTGCTGGAATTGCTCATCAGACGTGGAATCGCTGGGCTCGATATCTTGAACGGCATGTTCGCCGCAGCCTTCTTAGACCGCGAGACTGCGTGCCTCCACATCATTCGGGACCGGATGGGAGTAAAACCGCTCTATTTCTACGCTGATTCTCACCGGCTTGTCTTCGCATCGGAGATCAAAGCGCTTCTACCCGAATTGGTTCAACCGGCTGAAATCGATGAGGGCGCAGTCTTCGATTTCCTCGCCTTTGGAGCAATCGCCCACACCTCCGGGACGATGTTCAAAGGAATCCAGAGACTCCTCCCGGGGCACCGTCTTGAAATCAGACCAACGGGGATGGAGATTCACCAATGGTGGAAACTCCCCATATCTACAAGATCGAGGGATGATGCG
>JAHFTX010000006.1:0-685 GCA_023265395.1 Thermoplasmata archaeon | reverse complement strand
GAGGATATTGCGCGCGAGCTCCGCACGCTCCTCTTTGACGCTGTTCGAGTACGGCTACGAAGCGACGTGCCCCTTGGGTTCTGCCTCAGCGGAGGAATCGACTCCAGCACCATCGTTGCACTGGCCCGGGAGGCTGAACCATCATCCGACCTTCGGACTTTCACCGCCGTATTCCCCGGACTCCCATTTGACGAGGAGGAATGGGCTTCGAGAGCTGCTGCTGCTGCACACGCCAAGCGCGTCATAGCGGCGCCGACGGCACAGAGTTTCCTCGATGATCTTCCGACGCTTGCGTACTACCATGATGAACCATTCGGGAGTCCCAGTGTCTATGCACAATGGTGTGTGATGAGGAAAGCTGCCGAAGATGGTGTGACCGTACTGCTCGATGGCCAGGGCGCCGATGAGCTATTCGCAGGGTATCACTATTTCTTCGGTTTTTACTTGCGTGGCCTCTTGGGACGAGGCGCGGTCCTGAAAGCCCTCCACGAAGCAATAACCTACATTTTTCACCATCGTTCGACCTACGCGTTGAAAGCCCTGGCATTCGCACTCATGCCCGACCTGCTAGAACGAGTTCGTTCTGCAATGCTAAGCTCCATGAATCCTGAATTCCGGGACAGGAACCAGTCCCGGTCCCTTTTCGTTCAAGATGTACTAACAGCAGAGAGTCTCGCAGAATCTC
>JAHFTX010000070.1 GCA_023265395.1 Thermoplasmata archaeon | reverse complement strand
ACCCACCGGCGCTGCTCAAGAACGGCGCTGACATCCTCGACCAGCGGGACAGCAAGGCCAAGGACGCCTTCGACTCGGGCGCTCCGCTCTACAGCAACCACACGGTGCTGATCAACGAGACCGGGTTCCAGGCGGCCTTCTTCGGCTTCGAGTTCGCCCACATCAAGAGCCCCGCCAACCGCGCCATCGTCACCTACATCCTGCTCGATTGGTTCAACGCCACCGTGACCTTGGGCCGCGACCTGGCGGTCTCCAACCTGATGTTCGCCCCAGAGGAAGCCGTCTACAAGCAATGGGTACAGATTGACGCCGACATCCGCAACAACGGGCTCAACGACGAGACCAACGTCGAGGTGCTGATCACCGACGTCGGCGCCTTCGGCGAGCGGGTGATCCCCTACCAGGCGGACTCGCTGCAGACCCCCGGTGGGGACCTGCCCGCGACGGGCACGACCCCGCTGAAGATCCCCAACATCCCCGGTCGGGGCGGCAACTACACGGTCCAGAAGTGGTGGCAGCCTGATTCGGTGGGCCTGCACTTCATCCGGGTCATCGTCGACCCCAACGGGCTGATCACCGAGGTCAACGAGCTCAACAACGAGATCAACAGCATCCTGACCCCCAACGACGTCTTCGTCAGCTTCGCCATCCTCGTCGTCGACGACGACGGCTCGGAGAACAACGGCCGCCTGCCCTCGGTGCCCGATGAGAACACCACGGCGTCGGTGGCAACCAGCCTCACCTCGCTGGACTACGCCTACGACGAATGGGTCGTCGCCTTGGGCGACGACGGCCCCGACGATGGCTACCTGACCGACTACAACGCCGTCGTCTGGGTCACGGGCGGTGAGACGGTCAACACCTTCACCTCCAGCGACCGCGAGAACCTGACCAACTACCTTGCAGGATCCAACAGTGCGCTGATGGTCATCGGGCAAGGGGTCGGCAGCGATCCGCTGGTGACCACGGATACGGCGTTCATGGACCTGATCGGGATCACCACCTTCACCAACAACGCCTCCAACCCGGCGGAGATCGTCGGGGTGTTCGAGGAGCCGCTCTCCCACGGCATCGACAGCACTAGCGATGGCGCGGGCTACTACGCCGAGCGCGCAGACCGGCTGACGCCGAGCGCGGGTGCCTATCCGATCCTGACGGACCGCCACAACCCGGCCTACACCTACGGCTCGGCGTTCCACAACGACACCGGTGTCGACTACAAGGTCATCTTCCTCGGGTCCGACCTGGCGTTCCTCACCGATGGAGATCAGGAGATGGTCCTCTACTACCTCGCCTTCCATTGGTTCGGTGCCCCCGACAGCCGCATCGAGCTGGGGCTGAGTCCGCTCGACCTCTACTTCAGCAGCGACGGCCAACCCACGATCCCCTTCGCCACGGTCCACCCGGTGCTGGGCAACTCCTACGTGCTCAAGGCGACCATCTGGAACTTCGGGTCCACCGCTGCTGGCGCGACGGTGCGGTTCATCGACGGCACCACGATCATCGGCTCGACGACGGCCTTCGTGCCCCCCTCGGCGCTCGACGAGGACGGTGAGGTCGTCCATGGCCACTCCGACGCTGAGGTCATCTGGACCCCGTTGTACGTTGGCGACCGGACGCTCAGGGTCAAGATCGACCCCAGCGACTCGATCCCGCTGACCACCGACCCACACGACGACACCGGCGAGATCACCCGGGTCAACAACAACGCCAGCCGCGACATCGTCACCTACTTCTTCTGGGACGACATGGAACAGGGCGATGGCAACTGGCGGCACGCGGCCTCGGTGCTCCACATCGACGGGCCGGGCAACTCTGACACCACCAACCCCTGGATGCTGGTGGCCAACAACTTCGACGCCCTCGACGCTGGCTGGGCCTGGACCACCGCCCCTGGTGGACCCAACGTGCTGCAGAGCGCCAACTTCGACGCTGGCGCGCTGCCGGCCGGCTGGACCTCCGGCGGCGGCGGGGCCGCCACCTTCGCAGCAGGCTGCGCGGGCGCCAACTCCGCGCGCGTCCAGCTGGGCTCGGCCGCCGCCATGCCCGCGGGCCGATGGATCGCATACTCCGCCGACCTCTCGGCCTACGGTTCGGCCTCACTGACCTTCGACGCCCGCGCCGATGCCAACTGGCAGTTCGACAGCTGGATCGCCGACTACGACTCGGTGATCGTCCAAGTCTCCTCCGATTCCGGGGCGACCTACCACGATCTGGAAGCCCAGTACCTGCAATGGGGTCCCGATGCTACAGACCCCCGGACGATCCCGAGCGTCAACCCCTGCCGCAGCTTCAGCTATCAGTTGCCCGTCTCCTCACTGACGACCGGCTTCCAGGTGCGCTGGCTCGTTGCCACGGTCAACACGCCAGCCGATGCCGGTGACGAGTACTTCTACCTCGACAACGTGGTCATCGACGGCACCGAGGAGACGGTGGAGGGGCAGTACTTCTCCGCCCCCACCGCCCTGCGCATGACCGCCATCGTCAGCAGCGGCGTCAACGTCGACCGCTACGCCACCACCCCCTCCTTCTCGCTGGCGGGCTACGAGACCGCGACCTTGGAGATGGAGGTCAAGTACAACATGGTCAACGGCGACGAAGGGGTCTACCTCCAGGTCTGCACCGTCGCCTGCCCCCTCGGTGGCGGGGTGTGGACCGACCTCTATCCGGAGCTCCCGTACCCGGCCAACGTCGACATCGGCACGCTGCATCCGGCATGGACCGCGATCTCGGGCGGCGGCTCGTTCATCTGGGAGCACCAGGTCTTCGACCTCTCGGCCTACGTGGGCAATGCGGTGACGGCGCTGCGGTTCCGCTACCATGACGACGACCGTGCCACCGACGTGCCGGTCAGCCCCTACGTGGGCTTCTGGGTCGACGACATCGAGCTGCTCGCAGGCTCCATCGGCGGCCCCGGAGGCAAGGACCTGTGGCACCTCATCTCCACAAACCCTGCCGACAGCGGGTACGAGGGTTACTCGGGACTCCTGACGCCGACGCAGATCTCCCGTGGCGCCAGCAGCGGCACCCACTCCTGGTGGTTGGGCAACAGCGCCACGGCCTACCCATCGCTGTCGATGGTCAACATCCTCTGGACCCAGCCCATCGACCTCACGCGTGCGGCCGACGCCCGATTGGACTTCCAGATCCGCTACAACATCGAGTTCGGTTGGCAGGCCAGCGGCGTCCCCCTCGACATCCCTGACGGGCTCCGCCTGGAGGTCTCCATCGACAACGGCTTCAGCTGGTACCAGCTGCAGAGCCGATGGGCCGGGGAGGCTTCGCATCATAACTCCGCCGCCTACACCCCCTACGGCGGCTACGTCTACGGGGTCACCCCCGATTGGCGGGAGGCCGCTAGCCTCAGCTCAGCCTACTACTCGGGCACCCCCCCGTACCTCGTCGACCTCTCGGGCTTCCGAGGCTACACGGTGCTGGTGCGTTTCCTGTACGTTGGTGACCAAGGGCTGCTCGCCGGCGCCGATAGCGTCGGCGGTCACAGCTTCGGTCACGGCAACGTCTACGAGGAGACCATCGCCGGGGTCGAGGCGCGCGGCGTCGCCACAGGACTTGGTGCCGGCTGGGGCTTTGGTGGGACCTACCTCGACGACGTCCGGGTCAGCGGCACCACCACCACCGGTCGCGCTCTCCCTGCGGCCGACCTCTCCCATCTGCGCCGCGTGGGCGTCCCGGTCGGTCTTGCAGGCCAGCCCTTGGACCAGCAAGTGGGCGCGTCGGCCGTGCTGCCGCCTGCAGTGGACCCACCGGCAGAGGGCCTGGCGGCTCTCCGACTGGCTGCTGCAGTGGGACTCGAGGCTTCGCAGATGCTCCCGTCGATGGCCCCAGCGCCTCGGCTCGCCACGGTGGCAGCGGTGGCCTTCGCCACCCCCGCCGCCACTGGCGAGGGTTCGGCGCGGGAATCGGCAAGGCCTTCGCCAGCGCCCACACCGCCACCTCGCCACTGACCGCTCCTGGGACTTGTCTCATGCCCGAGCACGCGCGCTGCTAGGGATCTCCCTGCTCGCCGCGGATTCAACCAGCCGTCCTCTCCCGCGAAGCGTGCAGGCACCAGCGCCCCAGTGAAGATGGTCCCTTCGCGGGTGGAGAATATATTCAGAAACCCTCCCGGTGTGTGGCTATATACCCCCGAGGAAGTGGGTAGGCAGTATCACTCAGGGGTGGGTGTCCATGCACAACACGGGGAGTACACGAAAGCCGATTCGGATGACCAGCGGCACGCCCAGCGTCCGCCGGGTCCGACTGACCGACCACGAGGAGGCCGTCTCG
>JAHFTX010000069.1 GCA_023265395.1 Thermoplasmata archaeon | reverse complement strand
CAGTAGCGGATGGACCGGGCGACGATCGAGGGTCTGGTCGGTGCGGCGCTGTGACGTCGGCGACATCTTGCTCTCCTCCGCTGTCATCAGGGCGCTGGTGGTCATTACTCTGCAGCGGGGGGGAGAGTGAGAGTGGACCCTGCCGCAGCGCCACATCCGTGACGGCGCGGCGGCGCGCCACCCAACCCCCCCCGCTGGGAGCGGACGGCGATAGAGCACATCCACATTTGAAGCTAGCGGCTAGCATGCTACTTGGTCATGGGACAGTCTTCCCGTCTTACTATCAGACGAGATAATCACGCCGTCACTCGGGATGGTCGGAGGCTGCCTACGCTCCCCCCAACCTTCCGAGGATCGGCGGAAGGCCCGCTGACCGAAGCCGATGCCCGACGGACTCCCTCGATGCCGGAGGTCAGACCGATCGAGAGGGGCTACCCCTGCGGGCCGCCCCCTCACGGGGTCTGCGGAGGCACGGCACTCCCGCGGTCGGGGGACCCCGCTTGGGCATCATCGGGCCGTTCCCGATCTGGTGGCGGAGCAGCCGCACGCTGGAGCCCCCGGGCGACGGACCCGGCTCGGAGCCGCGCGGTGGTCCGACTTCCCTGGCGGAACACACCGCAGAGGGTGTAGAGCTCCCAGCGGGAGATCTCGGCGTGGCCCAGAACACGGCGCAGCAGCACCAGCGTGCCGGGGATCTTGTGGTGCGGGTATCCGACGGCCTGGAGGTACTCCTCGACGCGCTGCAGCAGGATGTCGCGCTCATGGGCCGAGGCCAGCACCGGCGTGAAGGGGTCGACCGACTGCTCACCGGCGGTGACGAACAGCTCGTAGGCGAGGACCGCCACCGCGTGGCTGAGGTTGAGCGAGGCCGCCGCCGGGTCGGTGGGGATCGTCACGACGATGTCAGCGTGGGCGACCTCCTCGTTGGAGAGGCCCCAGTTCTCACGACCAAAGAGCAGCGCCACCGGGCCCTGGGTGCTGGCGATCCGCCCACAGGCACGGGGGAGGTTGACCGCACGGCGCCGATGGCGGCGGTCCCGCTCGGAGACCGTCGCCGTGGTGGCGACCACCAGCGAGGCATCGGCGATCGCCTGCGGCAGGTCGTCGACGACGCGCGCCTGTTGCAGCCGCGCCCGTCCGTCCATCGCACGGGCCAGCGCCAGGTCGCTGTGGATGTCGCACTCGGGGGCGACGATGACGATCGAGCCGAGCCCGAAATTGGCGACCAGCCGGGCGACTGCGCCGACGTTGCCCTCGTTGCGCGGGGCGACGAGAACCACCGAGACGTGACCCAGCGCGGGGACCTCACGACGCACCCCCCGTCCGGGGAGCCGCGTCTCGTCCCTGGGACTCAGAGTGCTTGCGGCGCCGTCACCCGTCGGCTCGCCCATGGAGCGCCTGGACCCCCGGGGATGCTCAGAAGCTGACGGCGGTGATCTCGCCCAGCTCCTTGCTCTCGTAGGGGCGCGGGTCCCACAGCCAGATGCGCAGGATCCCGCCGACGTTGATCAGGACGCTCGAGAGGACGGCCATCTGCGAGGCCGCCCCGGCAGGGACGGTGGCGCCCGGGTCGTAGGTGGTGACCTTGCGCTTGGCGCCGGGCTGGACCGTCGGCACCGTCACCGGTCGCCAGCGGACCTCCTTGACCGACGTCTCGAGGGTCTCGGTCAGCAGGAGGAACTCGGCGTCGTAGTGCTTGAGGACCCCCTTGAAGGCCTTGCCGTCGTTCTGGACGACGACGATCTCCTTGTTGAGGCAATCTGCCAGTTGCTGTTCGAGCAATCCCATGGTCATCACCGATCGTGGGCGCGCACGAGCACCTTGGTGCTAATGAGCCTTGTCCTGCGTCCCAAGGGGGAGGGGAGAGCAGAAAGCCTTTGGCTGCTGGGCCGCTCCCACGGCGATGGCGCTGCAGCGGGTGGCCCTGCGGATCGCCTATGCGGGAGCCGACTTCCCGCATGGCTCCGCCCGTCAGCCGGGGGCCCACAGCGTCTCGGGGGAGCTCCTGGCGGGGATGGCCGCCTGCGGTGCGGTGCCTGCGGGGCGCGAGCGCTTGGGGCTGGCAAGTCGCACCGACGGCGGCGTCGGCGCGCTGGCCAACGTCGCGGCCGTCGACAGCCAGTTGGCGCCCCAGTCGCTGGCAGCGGCATTGCAGCAGCACTGTCGACGGCTCTACGTCACGGGTGCAGCTGGCGTGCCTGAGCAGTTCGAGCCGCGCCATGCGGCGATCGCGCGTTCCTATCGATATCTGCTCCCACGCAAGGGGCTCTCCTTCGAAACCGTGGCCCAGGCCGGGGCACTCTTCGTCGGGACCCATGACATCGGAGCGTTCTGTCGTCGCGATGGCCGATCGACGGTCCGACAGATCGATTCGGTGGCCGTCCGCCGCAAGGGCGCCTGCCTGACCATCGACGTCGTCGCGCCCTCCTTCTTGTGGAACCAGGTGCGCCGCATGGTCGGCGCGATGGTGGCGGTCGGCAGGGGCGATGTCGAGGTGGCCCAGGTACGAGCGGTGTTGCGGGCGGGCAGACCGTTGCGCGGCACCTACCTGCCGGTCGCCCCTGCCGAGGGGTTGGTGCTGCGCAGCGTCACGATCCCAGGAGTGCGGTTCAGCAGCAGCGAGGCGTTGCGCCGACAACTAGGACGGCGCTTGCAGGTGGAGCTGCTCGAGGGTGCGCTGCAGCGCCAACGGTTGGAGCTCCTTGGCCGCATCTGCACTCCGACGAAGCAGCAGCGCACGGCAGACGCCAACCTTTAGGACCCCCTCCTCCGTTGGCAGCATGTGTCGCACCATGCCGATCACCCTCGATGAGTTCCAACAGGGGGAGGCTCGGGAGGGCCTCGATGAGACCATCGTCGCCTTCCTCAAGGAGCACCCACAGACCGCTTACTCTGCGCAGGAGCTGTGGGACGAGATGAAGAAGGCCAAGAAGCTCCCCACAGGTGCGCCCAAGGACAACGAGGAGGAGCACCGCGGCTGGATGGTCTTCCACGTCCACCTCGAGACGCTGGCGCTGCAGACCAAGGTCCGCTCCAAGACGATCTACCGCCGCGGCAAGCAGGCGGTCTACTACATGACCAAGTAGGACCGAGGCGTGCTCGCCACGGTGCGGGCAGCCCGGACCAAAAGGTTGATTGTCGTCCCGCTGCAGGGTCGACCATGAGGATGCGACGGTCCGTCCGCCCATCGGTCGCCCTCGTCGTGCTCTTCCTGTTGCTGCCCGCTGCGCCCGTGATCGCCCTCGAGCCCGCATCTGCCAGTGCGGGAGTGGGCCGGGAGGCAGACCTCGACCCTCAGTGGGTGGTCCTTCCCGAGGGCTACCCTCTGTACCACCAAAGCGGGTGGGACGACCCGCCAATCTCCCCCGACGATGGCCCGTACGGATCGCAGGACTCTCCCCTGCGGCGGATCCAGACCGTGGCGGCTCGCGGGGAGACGATCGGGATCCAGGTCGGGTACTTTCTCCCGGTCCCCTCGCCCGTCCAGATCGTCATCGAACCTCCACGCGACGACCACGGTGACCTCCTCGACCTCTCCGGGCTGGCCTTCTTCGAGCTCCTGCAGGTCTGTGAGGCCACCTATTACTGCATCGACCATGCGTGGATCCCCAGCGATGGTAACCTCTCGTCGAAGATCGATGAGGGTGGCGCCGGCGTCCGCCTGACCATCAGCGCCGCCCAAGAGGCCGGGAGCTACGATGGTGCGGTCGGGCTGAACACCTCCATGGGTACGTCCTGGTGGCCATGGTCCATCATCGTCGGGGATTTCGTCCTCCCGACGGTCACCCTGCCGACGGCCCTGCTCATCGACTCTGAGGCGTTGGAGTCCTCGTCCGAGGTCGGGAGTGGCTCGTTCGAGCGAGACAAGTTCGAGGCCGAGGCCGCCGCGCTCTTCGGTTCCGTGGGGCTCCCTGCGCCGTGCGCACTTCCGTGGCTGACCCAGGCTGACCTGGCGATCGGTCCCAACAACACGGTCGGGATCGTCAACACCTCGGCGGTCGCCGCACGACTGGTGGACTGCAGCGCCGACCCCAAGGCATGGGTGCTGCTGCCGCTGACCGACCTGATGCCCGTCCGAATCGATCAATCTACCGGACCTGACGCACCCTACTTCATCTGGCCCGACTACCCGCCCTCCGCGTGGGCCAATTACACGGCGCTGCTGGCGAACTACAGTGCAGCGGTCTCGCCGTTGCTGAGCGCGTCGGGGGTCGGTGGCCGCTCGATGGCGCTGGTGGGGACCTATGCCACCGGCTCGGGCCACAGCCCCGAGAAGCTGCTCCCCCACGAGGGTCGCCC
>JAHFTX010000062.1 GCA_023265395.1 Thermoplasmata archaeon | reverse complement strand
GCGCGAGGGAACGAGCACAATCCCCGAGGCGGTCAATCCCGAGGCGAGCACAGTGATCGGCAATGCAGCGGCCAGAGCCCCGACCTGTAGCGCCGTCGTCACCGGCATCGTCTAGAGGAGGATCTTTGGTGGCCCAGTCTCTTCTTCGAAGGACCTGATGAGTTCGACGGGGAGGTTTTCCTGGCCCAGCGAATTATGGACGACGACTGCTGCACGGCCGACCACGGCAAACTTCCCAAAATCGTCGGGAATCGTGACTGCCGTCCGGTACCTGACGATCTGGCCTTCGGTGGTCAGCCGCTCGGTCGTCTGGCGTTCCCAGGCAGTGGCCACCTCCTGCCCGCCCTGAGCGCTCTCCCTCCAGACCTCGACCCACACCCTCGTGAGGAGGACGTCCGTGGCATTGGTGAGGTTGAGGAGCATCACGGAGACCTCAAGTCCTTGCGGCGATCCCACCGGCCACCACGGGATGAGGTCGGCCTGCGTGGTCACCCGGACATCGGCACTGCTCTCGCTGCCGTGGATGAATGGGCTGAGGGTATGCGAGCGCTCCTTCCCGCTGCCCTTGACGAACCCGATGGTCTGTTGGAAGGACCCAAGCCCACTGAGGTAGGTCTTCTGTTCTGAGATCGTGACATCGCGGTCGATGTTCGCGCCTGCACCCAGGGCACCCCCCAGACCTCCGATGATCCCGCCTGCCCCTCCGGTATCGATCTTGGCATCGTATGCCACCCCGTAGCTGGAGACCTCGGCATGGAGTTGGACATCGATCGGTCCATACTTCGTCGTCGCATCGAGAGTTGCCCACGGCAGCGCCTGGGGGAGGAGCACCATCACCAAAGCTGCGAGCCCCAAGACGCGCACTGTTCCACCTCGAGCGGTGTCCTTGGCGACCTGGCCGCTGGTGCGGTGATTTCGTCTGTCCTTGGCCACCGGTTGGGGAATGGACTGCCGGGCGCCACCATGAGTCTTGCTCACGGAGCAGTGACGAGCCACCACAAGATTAAGTCGTTGCCGGTGCAGTAGGTGAGTCGCGATCGTCCATGGTATCCATGCTACTGGTCGTGGGCTTCGTCCTAGGCGCTGTCGTGCTTGCCGCCAACGGTCTGATCCCCAATAGGCGTCGATCCACGGTCACGGAGATTGAGCGGTACGTTTCCTGGGGTCGTCCTGCCGTCTATCTCCTGGGCACCCTCATCCTCCTGATCGGCGTGAGCTTTCTGTTCCTCTCTGCATGGGTGGGAGGGGCCTTCACAGGACTGGTCCCGATGGGGGATGGCTTGCTCGCAACGGCCGCAGGGGCCGTGCTCATCGGGAGCAACATCTCCTCGGACCGTCGTGTCCGCCGCTATCTGGAACGGCTCCCCGTAGCACAGGAAGGGGAAGCGTTGACCCCCGTCGCCGATTCCCCTTCGGAATCTCGGGATGGTCCCGATGGTGTGGTCGAGCCTCGCGAAGTGGTCAATGGAGGGCTCGAATCGCGGGGTCAGCGCCCAGCCCTCAAGGTGGAGGCAGGGTCCCGATCACTACCGCAGTCCCCAAATGGCAAGAAACGCCGCAAGGGTGGTAAGAGTAAAGCGATCCCCCATCCAAGCGGGCCCGCTCCGAGGGGGGAAGAGGAGGGGCAGATGATTCCCGCATACGCCCACCCTTGTCCTGCCTGCGGCAAGGACCTGCCCGGGATGGTCCATCAGTGCCCCGGGTGCGGCGCGGAGTTCGACTGGGAGTAGATGTGCTCGCTCAGGTCGGGAAAACCCAGTAGATCGTAGCGAAGCCGATCTGCAGCGCTATCAGCACTAGATACATATGGACCCAGGCAGGGGAGTTCTCCAGACCAATGAGGCTGCCGCCCCGCAAGGAGCGCAGGTGGCGGTTCCCTAACCACCAGGCATAGAGCGCCCATGCTTGCAAGGGGAGCAGGTAGAGAGTCTGTGGGATGAGGTACTCAAGCTGCACGGCGACGATGAGCAGCAGAAAGGGGAGGATGAAGAACGGCAGCGATAGGTACGATGCCCTGATTGGCCCGTAGTGCACCGGGAGGGTCCTCATGCCAAAGCGTCGGTCTCCCTCGATGTCCGCGTAGTCCTTGGTCGTGGTCGCCCCGATGAGGAATACCCCCATGATGACCCCGATGGCCCATGGCGTGGGATTCTCCACGACGGGGAAGAGTGGGGTGATCGAGGCCTCACCTGCGAGGATGGCATAGCCCGCGAGGAAACCGACCAACCCACGTGCGTAAGCGATCGAGAGGTTGTTTCCCCACAGACGCTTCTTGAAACGCACTGGTGGGGCTGAGTACAGGTAGCTGACGATGACCAGCACCAGCACGAGAGAGCCGAAGGCTCCACGGAACAGCGTTGCACGCCACAAGACTGCGAAGTAGAGGACCATGGCGACGGTCCGCGCTTCCCCGGTCGTCACTCGTCCGGATGGGATTGGCCGATAGGGCTTGTTGATGCGGTCGATCCGCAGGTCGTAGACCTGATTGATCGAATTGGAGGCAGCATTGATCATCACCAAGGTGGAGACTCCCATCACCAGCGAGATGATATTGAGATCGACACCCACCCCTGCCAGGCGGTAGGGGATCAATGGCAAGGAGGGGTCTGATTGCAATACGACACCAGTTCCCCCGCTGATCCGGAAGGCGATCAGGGCCGCGGAGAGTCCGCCGATCAGGGGCGCCAGGAGGGTGAAGGGGCGAAGCAGCTCGATGATCGCCCAGAACTTCGGGCTATGCAGGTCTGACCAGAATGGGGCATCCTCTTCAGGTGCCTCCTCAGGGCTGGCGGAGGTCGGTGCGTCGGCAAGCTGGTCCCTTCCGCGCGGTCGACGCTGACCATTCCTGCCCTTGGTTTGCCCCCCCACCGTCGACCACCTGTGCGATTGGGCGCACCTACCCGCCGCGATAAGGCTTGTGGGGAACCCGCAGAAGCGCCCCCCCCCTCTTTGCCAGAGCGTTGTGCTACCTGAGTTCGCTCACCCCAGTAGGCTCCACGCGTCATCGGTCAAGGCCGTCCGCTTCACAGACTGGCGGCTCCTCCTTCGCACAGAAAGCTTTCAGTCGTCCGAACCCCTCCCCGATCGGGGCGGGGAGCCGCCGTTTCTTGACGACCTGGGATGGTGTCGCCCATGTCGAATCCCTCATGTAAGGGCAGTAGACCCATAATGCCCCCATGCCTCCCCGTTCCGTCAAGGCCAAGTCCCTCCTCCTCCCCATGGAGGGGTTCGAGATCGGCGAGACGATTGCCATGCCGTCTAGGAGGACCGCGCGTGTTCTCGTGCCTTGTTCCTGGATCGGCAAACGCGTCCGCGTGGTCCGGGTGGATCCATGACGCCCATCTCTCCGTCTCCCAGCATCGCACGGTCAAGGTATTCGACGCGTGGAACGCCATGTTCCCGCCGGACTGGATCCGCCAGATCGCCGAGACACCGCGTCTCATCAAGCAGAAGCGCAAGATCGACCCCCGGAGCCATCCTCTGGATCCTCGCCCTGAGCTACGGCGTCCGGGTCTACCAATCCCTCGCCGCGATCACGCGGGGCTCGGTCTGTCCGTCTGTCGCCAGCTCATCGAGTCGATGAACGGAACACTGACCGTCCACTCGGTCCATTGCAGCGGAACCCGCATGAAGGTGCGGTTGCCACTGCACCAGGGGGTCACGGCTCACCCCGCAAACCGATCTTTGATCGAGCCGATACCAGTGCTCATCCCATGATCCGAATCCCGGGAGCTAACCTCATAGTAATCTCATGGAACTACTGCTTCGACCGCTGTGGTCCCTTCCTCTGCCCGACCCCGGACCAATGCCAGGACTGCCGCCACTTCGTCCTGCGGGCGCAGCCACCAGTTGCGACTCCAGATGCGATGGATCCGCCAGCCCCGGCCTTCAAGCACCCGCTGGCGGAAGAGGTCCCGCTCTCGCGCGGTACGGCCACTGTGCCACATCGCCCCATCGCATTCGATGCCCAGGGCATACCGCGTCGGATCGGTGGGGTCGCGGACTGCCAGGTCGATGCGGTACCCACTGCAGCCGACCTGCGAATCGACCTGCAGGCCCGCCCTGCCCAGTGCAGTTGCGATCTGCTCCTCGAGCAAGCTCTCGTACAGCTGGGTCGACTCGCCAACATCGACCCGCTGGGTGGCACGGATGCTCGCGAGAGCTGTTTCGACCCCGGCTGGATCGGACAAGGCAACGGCTTGTGCGTAGCGCAAGAACGCCATCAGATGCTTCGGGCCATCTCCGCTGGTAGCGGTGGCGTCCTGTTCCTGGGGATCAAAGGAGCAGAGGACATCCATGCGGACCTTGGCGCGGCTGATGGCCACATTGAGACGGTGTTCTCCGCCCGCCTTGCTCAAACTCCCCAGTTGTAGGCGCAGACGCCCGTCAGCTCCCGGTCCGTATCCGATGGAGAAAATCACATGATCTCGCTCATCGCCCTGGACCGTCTCGATGTTCTTGATGAAAGGCCGTTCGTCGATCGGGCGGGCGCGTGCTGCTCCCCAGAACGCTGCGAAGCTCTGGTCCTGCAAGCACAGTTTGTCGATGGCCTCCTCGACTGCACGCTGGTGGGGGACACCAAAAGCGATGATACCGAAGGTGGCCTGCAGGGGTGCCGCGGCCATGGCCGCTGCCAGCAGGCGCGCAACCGCAGCTGCCTCTGAGGGATTGGCCCCTGCTGAGTAGTCTCCGACCACCTGGTGGAAGCCTATCGGCGGATGTCCCGTCGTCGACGCTGGCGGGGGCAAAGTACGGATGAGGCCGCCGTAATAGGCCTCGTTGGAGAAACGGATCAACTCTTCGTAGCGGCTACGGTAATGCCAGCCGAGGCGCAGGGGCGGTAAGGCCAACTTCGCCGCACGCAGCAGCGACCGTGGCTTCCCGACCCCTTCCCCACCGGCGTCGACCTCCTCGTCTTCCTCGAAGGAGGTCCTCTGGAACAGGTCCAGGGGAGGAAGCTGTTGCTCGTCACCGGCGACAACTATGGTCTTGCCGCGGACCACCGCCGGGAGAGCCTGTTCCAGGGGGCACTGAGATGCCTCGTCGAAAATGACCAGGTCGAAAAGCCCCTTGGTGAGTGGGAAGATCTCTGCGGTCGCTTCGGGGGAGGCCAGCCAGCAAGGGCAGAGGGAGAATAGGCCGCGATCCGCGAACGTGCTGACGACTCGACGAATCGGCCAGACGCGTCGTTGCAAGGCAAGGCGATCGTCGAGCTCGGCAAAGCCATCCTTTCCCCGCTGACCGCGAAGCTGTTCGCGCCGCTGTGCGACTCGGGCGTGGACCTTGGCCGCCACAAGCTGAGGGCCGAGGGCGCGTTTCTGTTCTTCGAGCCTGCGCAGTTCACTGCGCATGGCATCGAACCTGCCGGCGGACACCTCTCGGAGAATCGGCATCGCACGCTCAGCGGCCGTCAGCCATCGAATGGTAATCGACTGCGTAACCGCTGCAGGGAGCCAGGCTTCGACCCTCCCACGCGAAGGGTCCACCTCGGGGGGAGATTCAACGATGGCGCGTACCGTCGTCGGCAGTGCGGCAATGAGGCGATCGTGCTCACAGAGGAATTCGAAATCGTTGGGCAATCGCCGGAGTGCCTCGCGGATGGCATCGAGCTCACCCTCCTCGGCGGCGCGAGTGAGTGTCCGCAGCGTCTCCGGCTGGATGAATGAGTTCAACAGCTGCGCATGGCCACGCACCCGCAGACGGACCTCCTGCAACTGCCGGAGTCGAGAGACGAATCCTACGAAAGTCTTCCAGGGGGCTGAATGGATGTCCTGAGCTTTCTCGATCGTGGGTACGGGCATCCCTGCCCCCGCGAGCTCACGGGCTGCCATCGAGGCCCGCAGTGCGGTGCGGAGGTTGCGCAGGTCGATGGGGACCTCCGCGGGTCGGTCCGGAGGCGGCGCCAAGGGGAGCAACACGAAGCGGATGGCACGATAATCGGCAAACAACCTCGCCGCAGTTACGCCATGGGAGAGCCGTTGAATCCCCGATGGGTCCGAGCTGAGCTGAAGCGTGCGGCAACGCTCGAGCAGTTGTTCTCGACCGCGGCGCCAGCGGGGGGAGAGGAGCCGCACAAGCGTTGAGCGGGCGCCGCGTTCGTCGCGATCAAGCAGAGATCCGAGGGTATCGAGCTCCGCGGGCGAAAGGTCGATCTGCGGCCCATCCGCTACCCCCCCCAGCTCCTGAGCCACTTCTTCAAGGTGACGGAGCGAGGTGCCGATTGCGGTAGGGTCCCGCGCTCCCGCAAGGAGCGCCGCAACGAGCATCGGCGCGTAACGGCGGCCATCCTCACCCTCGAGGGATTCCTCCAGGCTCTCTAGCGCACTGACAGCGGCCATCCCGTCAGAGACAGCTGTGCCCATGAGCCGCTCGAGCTCCTGTCGATGGGCCCTGGCCTGTCCAGCGACGATCCGCAGTCTCTCGAGGACATCCTCGAGCTCTTGCAGGTCCGCGAGGTCGAAATCGGACCAATCTGTCCGCGAACCAAGGGGGTAGGTCTGTGGGGCGAAACGGTGTCGTAGGTCCAGCAGGGAACGGAGCTTTCGCAGCAGCGCATCGACCTCCTCTGCACGGAGGACATCTGCCACCTCTTCGAGGGGGAGAGACGGCAACCCCACATCGCGAGGGAGCGCGTACAACTGCTGGGCGTTGCGGCCACAGCGCAACGGGATCTGCAGTGCTTCGTGTAACCGCGTCAGCGTGACGCACACTTCGTCGATTCGCATCGAGAGGTCGTCTTGTTCCTCCTGCAACGATGGTACCGGGTCAGAAGATGGACGGGCAATCGCCGAACGGAGCATGCGATAGAGGGAGGGGCGGTCATGCTCGGGGTCATGCACGAGCGAAGCGAGCGTGCCCAGGCCGATCGCGGCGAGGCGGTCGTACACCACATCGAGGGCAGCGCGTTTTTGGCTGACGACCAAGACCGTACGCCCATCGGCGATCGCATCGGCTACGAGGTTGACGATCACCTGGGATTTGCCCGTGCCCGGTGGGCCATGGAGCACGAGGTCCTTGCGTGCCTTGACGGCGAGCACCACATCGAGCTGACTCTGGTCGACGGGGTAGACCAGCGCCAATTGCCGCTCATGGTAACCGCCAAGTTCCCCGCGGCTTGGCCCTTCTGGCAGCAGGGCGGGTGGCTGCACCAGTGGTTGGTCGGGGGTCTCTTCGACACCGACACGAAGCAGCTGCTCTGCAACATCACCCAAAGGGATCCCCTGTCCCATTACCTCATAGTCCGCGAGCAGTGCCGCAGGCCCTTGGGCCCACAACCCCAGCACCGCACTGGGGAGGAGCCGCAGGGGCAGAGGGTCCACCGGGACGTGCTCCTTGTTCAACTCGGGCAGAGGGAGCACCGAGCCCTCGTCGAGGGAGGCACCGATCGCGGCATCGATGGGAAGGTGAGCTGCCTCGATGAGCGCCCTGACCCACTGCCCAAACGACTCTCCTTCCTGGGGTCGGGGGAGCTCCTCTCGGAGATCTTCGGGTACCGTCACCGAGTCGATGCGGCGCAATACCAGCAGAAGGGAGCGGTTGAACAGCGGCTCCTCCTCGGCCCGTTTCGGGTCCAGATACCATCCTGGTGGAGCCTCCAACGAGCGCCCGAGCACGGCCGGGAAGAACAGCAGCGGAGCACGGATGTAGGTCCCGTCAGAGAGGGTCCCCTCGATGAAGGGGAAGCCGATATAGAGGTCATTGGCACCGCTCTCGTCGCGGAGGGCTGCATCGAGCCGTCCAATCTCCTTGATGCGGAGCAGGACGGGATCCTCCTCTCCCTCTTCGCTGCGCAATCCCGCGACACGGACTCTGGTGCGGTGATGCAACAAGCGACGGCCGAGGGTCTGGAGGTCTCCGAGCTCTTGGCTCTGCGAGAGATCGAGGAACCTTCGCTGCGGGAGGCGCAACAACCGAATCGCTGGATTGGCCTTGCTGAGGTCGTAGAGCCGATCGGCGAGGGTGCGAAGCCCTGCTGGCCACTCGATGAGGGGTGGGAGGGTAGAGGGTGGTAACCTTGGGGGGGGTGTCATCTCCAGCCTCTTGACGGGATGCGGTGAGGGAGCAACGCTGGATGCTGCCAAGAAGGTTTCAATCGCCCGCGGGAAAGTTCATGCCCCTCTCCGTCCCACCTGGGGACGATGCCCTTCTGCCCCGCATGCAAGGTCCTGCGTGCTGCCACTCGCGCTGGGCCCTGCCCCAGTTGTGGTAGCGAATCGCCACCTCTGGAGCCAGAGATCGCGGAAGTCGAACTGCGGCCGACCCTGAGCAAAGAAGATCAGGCCTGGATCGACCACCGTCTGCGCCAGATGGCCAAGCAAAGGATCTGGGAGGTCCCCGGCCGGCGCAAGGGGCAAGACTAGAGCAGATCATCGAAGGCCTCCTTGAGGCCCGCGCTGGTACGAAGTGTGGTCTCCAACTTGGCACGGTCACCGTCCCATTTGCGCAGCATGTCACCATGGCGGCGCAACAGACGGGCCGTGACCCGCGAAAGGTGGTCCTCCAGTTCTGGTGGCACTCGACCTCGCACAACGACGGCAACCACCACCGGGGGCTGGTGGTCGAGGACGATGGTGCGGTCGCCGTAGCCGATCGACTGGAGGTCACCACCCCCCTGGTGACCCTGCAAACCTGTATGCACGAAATCGCGGATTGCGGTGAGCATCCCCGCGACCAGTTCATGGTCGACCTCTGTGGCCGCCTGCTCGGAACGGATCCGGTCATCGAACACTAGTCGGCCATCGTCCAAGACGACCAGCACCTCCTCGACGACACCGATCCCGATGCGAGTCCGCCACGGATGATAGCCCCCCAGGCCTGCGGCAGCGGCGAGGGCCACGGCAAGGAGGACCGTCCAAGGGGGAAGACCGACAATCACCGGAACAGGCGGCTCGATGCGATAGGTGTCACTCCGGGCCGCGACGTCGAGCTCAAAGCGTGGGTCCGTCACCAGAGTGACAGTCACGATATGCGTGCCTGCCCGCAACGCCGCAGCGCCAAGGGGGACGACGGCTGCACCCCTGGTGAGACCGGAGGCGCCGATGAGCATCGTGCTGTTTGTCGCAAGCTGGCCATCGACGAAGATCTGGAGGGCGACGGCTGCTACCTCGAAGGTGGCGCTGTTCCGCACGTGCCAACGCACGGTCACCTGTCCTTCCCCGCGCAGCACATGCGAATCGAGGCTGACGTCGGAGACTGCCAAGGGGGCGCTGATCTGTGCAACGAGGGAGTGGCGGATCTCCTGGTCACCGAGCCTACCGATGACAAGGAGCGTCCCAGCGACCGCGTCGATCCCCAGCGGGGCACGTAGCCGGATGCTGCCGTTGCCCCCTACCGTGGGGGAAACTAGCACCTCGGTAGCGAGGGTCGCCGCCTGTGTCGGGAAGTCCTGGGTCACCTCGAGCCTGACCTCCAGTGGCATCGCCCCCTCCTCAGCCGATACTTGAACGCGGATCACCGTCTCCCCTCCCGGTGGGAGGGTCACTCTGTCCCGGTCCAGCTGCAACGACAGGGTCAATGGGTCGATGAGGACAACGATCGATGCGCGTAGCTGAGCGGGGAGGAGATGACCGTGTACCGATAGGCGCAGCTGCACCTGGTAGCTCCCTGGCGGGAGGTCTGGCGGAGCATCAATCACCAACTCCATCGGGGTGTCGTCCGAGATCTCACTCGAGGGTGGGCTGACCGCAAGCGCTGCACCACCGGAATCGGCTGAGCGAACCGTCAGTTGGCCCTGAGCGGGAGCATCAAGGCCAGAATGAAAGGTCACCTGGACCTTGCCGGCTCCATCCACAGGCAGGTGGAGTTGCGAGCGATCCACACTGAGCTCAGGACCGACCACGGTCAGACCCTTGAAGGCGATAGTGCCCCCCTCGCCTCTAGCAATCACCTGCAATGGCCCTTCGCTCTGAAGGGACAGCTGGACCGCAATCTCCTGACCGGGTACAAGAAGGACCCCAGAAGGTGAGATCACCCCCGCCTCGGGTGGGAGGACGCTCAGCTCCACCCCCACCGGCTGGCCAGGGAGCATCGGGGTGAGGTTGACGGTGATGGTCACACGTTCACCCAACAAGGCTACCGGTGAGGGTGTGTCAAGGCGCAAGTGCATCATCCCGCTGACCGAGGTGTGCGCCCAGCCACCGGTATTCCCTGCGAGATCGGTCGCGCGGACGCGAAACTGCAGCGTCGAGCCGCCGCTACTGTTCGACCACACCGCCGAGCGTGCAGGAGTCTGGACCAACCAGGCCAACCACGGGCCCCCCGCCTGGGTCGAGACATCGACGTCGAAGGTGGCGATGCCGCTGCCGGGAACCGGATCGACGGCGTCCCAGAGCACCTCGAGCGGAGAGGCATTTCCTCGTTCTTCGAGCAAAGGTGCCACCGCAACTGGGGCGACCGTGTCAATCGTGATCGCAATCGGTTGTGACCAGGGGCTGATCATCCCGAAGGAATCCGCGGTCGAGAGCCGCAGCCACACCGTCCCCTGCGGCGGCGTCGTGATCTCGAGGAGATGGTCGTCGAGGACATCCTTCTCCGTGAACTCATGCGTATCGATCGGTTCGGAGAAGGAATCATCAGTCGCGATCTCGACCCGCACTGCATCCGAACGATCCCCCTCGGCATCGTCGTCTTGCCATTGCATCTGGAGTGTCGTCGCGGACACAAGGGCGCCATTGAGCGGCAAGGTAATCGTGGGAGCTGCGTGGGTGTTGGAGCGATGGCTCAGGGAGAGTCCTCGGACGATGGGGCTGACCCCTCCCTGCAGGCTCTGCAACGTCACCTGCACCTGGCCAAAACGACCTCGCACCGTCGGGTCCGGCCAGGTCGTGGTCAGGTTTGGTACTGTCTGCCATGGCCCCCAGGCGATTCCGTTGAACTGTTCCTCGCCTGTGCGCAAGGCCAGGGTCACCGACGTCTCGTCGGGCACCAGCGCATCGAGCTCCATCGATTCCCAGACCGCCCCCGCTCCTAGTGCGTCGACAATGGGACTGACGAGGGTGCCCACAGGCACGTGCTCCCACTCGTACCGCAGGACGCCCCCGCCCCCAGGTGTTCCTGGCGAACCGAGGTAGAGTCTCGGGGGATAGGTGTCGTTGGCAGACCAGCCCGTGATTGCGCTGCCGACTTCGAGGGCACCTGGCAACGGGGGAAGGACGTGCTCAGCAGAGAAGTCGATTCTACCGTCAGCGGCAAGATAGAACCTCGCCAGGCCGCTGGGCGGTCCACCCCCTAGACTTCCTGTGGGATCGCCCACGATCAGGTCCTTGTGACCATCAAGGTCGAGGTCGACCGCCCCCAAGGCCCGGCCCGCAGTGCTCGGCTGCGTCCCTGAACGAGCGATGGTCATCTTGGGCGAACCGCTGGCCGATCCGAGGAACTGGACCACCCCACCTGTGCCGCCGCTCCCGGGGATGGAACCCGAGTACCCCGAAGCAATCTCGGAGAATCCATCGTCATCCCAATCCCCTAGGCCGACCACGCTCGTACCGAGCGCGATGCTGGCCGCAAGGTAAAGTAGGATACCACCCGCGGAGCCGCTGGCCGCACCAAAATCGATGAAGACGCCTCCTGTGTTGCCCACGCCAGGGGTGAGAACCCCCGGTGCGCCCGCCGCTAGATCGTCAAGGCCGTCACCATTGAAGTCTGGGCAAAAGGCGACGGAACTCCCGAGCAATGTTCCCACTTGGGCGAGGGTCCGGGCCTCCGTCAACACCGGAATGACCCCTGAAGGACCTCCTGGGTAGACGCGCACGACACCGCCAAAGGCCGGGATCGTGGAGTTCCCAGGACAGCCAATGCCAAGATCGGGGAATCCATCCCCAGTGAAGTCTCCGTCAGCGGCCAAGGAGGTGCCACAACGGGCCCCGCTGATTGACGATTCAATCTCGAGCGGGCCCGACGAGATGTTCAGCCCTTGCGGGCTGCCAGCGTAGACGAGGACCTTCCCACTGTTGGGGAATCCCGGGGCGGTGAAGTTCGGGGCACCGACCGCCAGGTCGTCGAACCCGTCATCGTTGAAGTCTCCGACCGCGACCGATGACCCCGTCAGCCCATCGGAAAGGCTCTGGATGGCCGTAGTAGGGCTCCTCAGATCGTCTGGCGCCACACCCATGAACACCTCGATAGCGCCATTTCCCCCGTTGTAACCGGGATCCCCGCTGACTAGGTCGGGAATCTCATCGCCATCGAAGTCCCCCGTCGCCACCGCGGACCCCGCGCGCACCGCGCTCGTCGCGGCAAGCGGACCATATGGGCCTGCCACCCCAAATGGG
>JAHFTX010000061.1 GCA_023265395.1 Thermoplasmata archaeon | reverse complement strand
TGACGCCCGTGACCCCCAGCTCCTTCATCTCGACCTCCATGGGGAAGGTCGCCGCCACCGGGCATCCGGGCGCGGTCAGGGTCATGCGGATGTCGACGCGCCTCGCCTCGGAGATCGCCAACTCGTAGATCAGCCCCAGGTCGTAGATGTTGACGGGGACCTCGGGGTCGAAGACGCTGCGCAGGGCGGCGATGACAGCCTCACGCATCCCCGCCGGCTCCCCAGGGGCGACCGTCTGCAGGACCGCTGCGGCGGGCGGATCGGACATCCCGCTCCTCTGGGGCAGCCCCTGCCTTGACCCTTTGGCTCACTCGGTGGTGACGGCTTGCTGGTCGCCTGCCAGGGCTGCTTGGAGCGTGTGCCACACCAGGACGGCACACTTGACGCGCGTCGGGTAGTCGGAGACCCCCGAGAAGACCGCCAGCTTCCCCAGCGGCGGTGCGCCCGCCGGCTGTGGCTCCCCCCGCACCAGCGCGTGGAAGGCAGCAAAGAGCGCCTGGACCTCGGCGCGGGAGCGCCCCGAGAGCGCATCGGTCATCACCGATGCCGAGGCCGTCGAGATCGCGCAGCCGCTGCCCTCGAAGCGGATGGCACGGACCTGGTCGCCCTCGACCTGCACGTAGACGGTCACGCGGTCGCCGCAGAGCGGGTTGTGGCCCTCGGCATGGGCGGTCGCCGATGGGAGGGCACCGAAGTTGCGCGGCGCCCTGTAGTGGTCGAGGATGACCTCCTGGTAGAGGTCGTCGGTGCTCATGTGCCAAACACCTCCTTGACCTTGCGGATGCCCTGCAGCAGCGCGTCGAGCTCGGCGGTGGTGTTGTAGAGCGCCAGGGAGGCGCGCGCGGTCGCCGGGATCCCCAATCGGTCCATCACCGGCTGCGCGCAGTGGTGCCCGGCCCGGATCGCGATGCCCTGGCGGTCGAGGATGGTGCCGATGTCATGGGGATGGACCCCCTCGACGAGGAAGGAGAGCACCCCGGCCTTGTTGGGCGCGGTACCGATCAGCCGCACCCTCGGCTCCTGCTGCAGCGCGCGCGTGCCGTAGGAGAGGAGCTTCGCCTCGTGGGCCCCGATGGCCTCCATGCCGATGCCCTGCAGATAGTCGACGGCGGCGCCCAGCCCGATCACCCCGGCGATGTCGGGGGTCCCCGCCTCGAACTTGTGGGGCAGGTCGTTGTACGTGGTCACGTCGAAGGTGACCGACTTGATCATGTCGCCACCGCCCTGATAGGGGGGCATCGCCTCGAGGAGCTCCTCACGGCCATAGAGCAGGCCGATGCCGGTGGGGCCATACAGCTTGTGCCCCGAGATGACGTAGAAGTCGCATCCGAGCGCCTCGAGGTCCAGCGGAAGGTGCGGCGCCGCCTGGGCGCCGTCGAGCAGGACGGGGATGCCATGGTCGTGGGCGGCCCCGACGATCCGCTTGACGTCGTTGATGGTGCCCAGGGCGTTGGAGACGTGCGAGAAGGCGACGATCTTGGTGCGCGCGGAGAGGAGTTCCTCGTAGGCGTCGAGGTCGGCCTCGCCCTCGTCGCTCATCGGTACCACCCGCAAGCTGGCCTTGCGCTCGCTGCAGAGCATCTGCCAGGGGACGATGTTGGAGTGGTGTTCCATCGCCGAGATGATGACCTCGTCTCCTGGTCCGACGTGGTGCCGTCCGTAGGAGGAGGCCACGAGGTTGATCCCTTCGGTGGCGCCGCGCACGAAGATGGCCTCGGCGCTGGAGGTTATCCCCAGGAACTTCGCGATCCGCCCCCGGGCACCCTCGTAGGCATCGGTGGCCTTCTGGCTCAGGTGGTGGACCCCGCGGTGGATGTTGGAGTTGGTGGTGCGGTAGTACTGATCGATCGCCTCGAGCACCTGCCGCGGCTTCTGGGTGGTCGCAGCGTTGTCGAGGTAGACGAGCGGATGGCCGTGGACCTGCTGGTGCAGCACCGGGAAGTCGCGCCGCACCGCCTCGACGTCGAAGGGCGCGGGGCTCCCGTGCGCGCCGGGGCGCACGCCAGCGCCCTTGTTCACGCGAGCACCCCCGGCGCCGTGGCCTGGGCCAGCCAGGTGGTCAGCAGCAGCTCGGCGAAGGTGCGGTAGTGCCCGTCGGTCTCCCGCTCGAGCACGTCGCTGGCGAAGGCCAGGGTCAGGATGGCGCGCGCCTCCTCGAGGGGCACGCCGCGGGCGCGCAGGTAGAAGAGCGCATCGATGTCGAGCTGACCGATGGTCGCACCGTGGGAGCACTTGACGTCGTTGGCGAAGATCTCCAGCTGCGGCTTGGTGTTGATCGACGCCTGGGTCGAGAGCAGCAGGTTGCGGTTGGCCTGATGGGCGTCGGTGCGCTGGGCGTCCTTGCGCACGTGCACGCGGCCGTTGAAGACCGCCGAGGCCTTGCCATCGAGGACCCCCTTGTAGAGCTGGTCGGAGGTGCAGCTGCCAGCGACGTGCTCGACTGAGAGCTGGTTGTCGACGTGCTGGGTGCCGCGGGCGAGGTAGAGCCCATCGAGGCGCACCGAGGCGCCCGGTTCGTTGAGCATCACCGTCGTCTCGTTGCGCGCCAGCGCGGCGCCGATGGAGGTCAGGTGGCAGGTGACGCTGCTGTCGCGGCGTTGGCGGATGGCTAGCGTCGAGAGGTGGTAGGCACGCTCCGAGTCGTTCTGCAGCTTGGTGTGCTGCAGCACCGCCCCGGGGCCGACATCGGCCTCGGTGACGGCGTTGCACAGGTAGGCGCCCTGTCCGAGGCTGGCGAAGCGCTCGACGACCCGCGCCTGGGAGCCGCGCCCAAGCACGACCAGGGTACGCGGGTGGATCGCCGTCGGGGTCGTCGGGCGGGTGGTGACGTGCAGGACGTTGATCGGGTAGGGTACGACCACCCCGTCGGGGACGAGGACCACCGCCCCATCATCGAGGAAGCCGGTATTGAGCGCGACGAAGGCGTGCGAGTCGTCGCCGAAGGTGGCGATGGCCCCCAGGTGAGGCCGCAGGGCGGCAGCGTGCGTGACCGCAGCGCTGCGCAGGGCGCCGACCACCACCTTGTCGGGAAGTCGCCCGATGTGCGAGTGGTCTGCCTGATGGTGGCCGTTGACGAAGGTGAGCACGGTCGGATCGTCGGTGGCAGGGTGGTAGGCCTGCACCAGTCCGCGCAGGTCCCGCGCCAGCGGCCTGTCCGCGCTGGGCGCTTGCGGGGCGGAGAAGGTGGTGCCCAGCAGCGGGGCGAGGGAGGTGTACTTCCACGCCTCGCGACGCGGGGTGGGGAGCCCGCCTGCGCCAAAGCGCGCGATGCCGTCGGCGCGGGCCTGTTGCAGCCACGACGGGCCCGGCAGGGTCTGGGCGCCCTGCAGGGTCGTCAGCGCGGTGACGAAGCGGCGTGCGGTATCGGCACCAGCCATCGGGCGTCCCCCTAGGCACTGGCCTTGGAGCTGCGCGGCGCCAGCTCCTCCTCGACCCACGTGTAGCCGCGCCGCTCGAGCTCGAGGGCGAGCTCCTTGCCGCCGCTCTTGACGATCTGCCCGTTCATGAGGATGTGGACCTTGTCCGGCACGATGTACTCGAGCAGGCGCTGATAGTGGGTGATGACCACGAAGCCCCGTTGGGGAGAGCGCAGGCTGTTGACGCCACTAGCGACGACGCGCAGGGCGTCGATGTCCAGGCCGCTGTCGGTCTCGTCGAGCACCGCCAGGGTCGGCTCGAGCACCGCCATCTGGAACACCTCGTTGCGCTTCTTCTCGCCGCCGCTGAAGCCCTGGTTGACCGGCCGGTTGAGCAGAGTCTCAGGCAGCTGCACCAACGCGACCTTGGCCTTGACGCGATCGAGGAACTCCATGGCATCGAGCTCCTCCTCGCCGCGGGCCTTGCGCTGGGCATTGAGGGCGGCCTTGAGGAAGTAGGCGGTGGTGACCCCGGGGATCTCGACGGGATACTGGAAGGCTAGGAACACTCCGGCGCAGGCTCGCTGCTCGGGGCTGAGCGCCAGGAGGTCGCGGCCGTTGTAGGAGACGCTGCCGGAGGTGACGGAGAAGTCCTCGCGCCCAGCAAGGACGTTGGCCAGCGTGCTCTTGCCCGAGCCGTTGGGGCCCATGATCGCATGGACCTCGCCGGCGCGCACGGTGAGGTTGACCCCGCGCAGGATCTCCTTGCCGCCGACGCTGGCGTGGAGGTCGGTGACCTTGAGCAAGGGGGTACTCACGCGTGCCTCCTCAGCCGACGGCGCCCTCGAGGCTGACCGCCAGCAGCTTCTGCGCCTCGACGGCAAACTCCATGGGCAGCTCCTTGAACACCGTCTTGCAGAAGCCGTTGACGATGAGGTTGACCGCATCCTCGGTGGCGATGCCCCGCTGCCGGAGGTAGAAGAGCTGGTCCTCGCCGATCTTGGAGGTGGTCGCCTCGTGCTCGACCTGGGCGGTGGGGCTCTTGACCTCGAGGTAGGGGAAGGTATGCGCGCCGCAGAGGTCCCCCATCAGCAGGCTGTCGCATTGGGAGAAGTTGCGGGCGCCGGTGGCCCGCGGCAGGATCCGCACCAGTCCGCGGTAGCTGTTCTGGCCATGTCCGGCGGAGATGCCCTTGGAGATGATCGTCGAACGGGTGTTCCGGCCCAGGTGGATCATCTTGGTGCCGGTGTCGGCCTGCTGGTAGTTGTTGGTCACGGCCACCGAGTAGAACTCGCCCACCGAGTGGTCGCCTTGGAGGATGACGCTGGGATACTTCCAGGTGATCGCCGAGCCGGTCTCGACCTGGGTCCAGGAGATCTTGGCGTGGTCGCCCGCGCACTTGCCGCGCTTGGTGACGAAGTTGAAGATCCCGCCCTTGCCGTTCTTGTCCCCCGGGTACCAGTTCTGCACGGTCGAATACTTGATCTGGCCGTTGGCCAAGGCCACGAGCTCGACGACGGCGGCGTGGAGCTGGTTCTCGTCGCGCATCGGTGCGGTGCACCCTTCGAGGTAGCTGACGTACGCCCCTTCGTCGGCGATGATCAGGGTACGCTCGAACTGCCCGGTGTTGGAGGCGTTGATGCGGAAGTAGGTGGAGAGCTCCATCGGGCAGCGCACCCCCTTGGGGACGTAGACGAACGAACCGTCGGAGAAGACCGCCGAGTTGAGGGCGGCGTAGAAGTTGTCGCTGTGGGGCACCACCGACCCAAGGTAGGCGCGCACCAGCTCCGGGTGCTCGCGGACCGCCTCCGAGAAGGAGCAGAAGATGATCCCCAGGTCACCGAGCTTCTTCTTGTAGGTCGTCGCCACCGAGACGCTGTCGAAGACCGCGTCGACCGCCACGCCGCTGAGCGCCTTCTGCTCCTCCAGCGGGATGCCCAGCTTCTCGAAGGTCGCGCGGACCTCCGGATCGACCTGGTCGAGGCTGTCGAGCTTCTTCTTGGGCTTGGGGGCGCTGTAGTAGCTGATCGCCTGGAAGTCGATGGGAGGGTGGTGGACCGACGACCAGGTCGGGGGGGCCATCTTGGTCCAGGAGTGGTAGGCACGCACCCGCCACTGGGTCAGCCAGGGCGGCTCGCCCTTCTTGGCCGAGATGGCCCGGACGACCTCCTCGTTGAGCCCGGGGGGGAAGGTGTCGGAGACGATGTCGGTGACGAACCCGTACTTGTAGTCCTGCTGGAGGACCTCGAGGTCGTTCGCCTGGGGGGTCATCACTCGTCACCGGTGGCAGGGACGAGGCGCGCTGCCTTGACCTGCGACCCTAGAGCCACCTCCGCAGGTGCTATAAGTGCATCGTAGCGCCCGCTGTCAGCACAACCCACAACCGGTTGTCGCTCGCACGGGGGACAGCTGGCGGCGCGCACGCTCGGCGGCGTGCCAAACGCTCTTATGCCCTCTCGGCTGCTGCAGCGAAACGGTGTAGGATGGACAAGGTGGCGATCGTCGCGGGGGGTACCTCGCGCTTTGGGGTGCGCAACCTCACCTGGCGGGAGCTGCTCCAGGAGGCGGCAGCGGCCACCTTCGATGCTGAATCGCGCATCCTCCCCAAGGAGATCGACACGCTCGTCGTCGGGGCAGCCGAACCCGAGCGCTTCGCCTTCCAGAGCTACGTCGCGCCCTTGGCGGCCGAGACGCTGGGGATGACCCCCAAGATGCTCCTGCGCACCGAGCTGGCCTGCGCCAGCGGCCAGATGGCCCTGCGCACGGCCTGGGCCCATATCGCCTCGGGGCTCTGCGACGTCGCGCTGGTGGCAGGGGTCGAGAAGATGAACCTGCCCAACATGGCCGAGACACAGGCGTCGATGGCCTGCGTCCTCGATCGTGAGTGGGAAGGCCTCCATGGCGCCTCGGCGCCCCCCTTCTTTGCCATGTGCGCCCAGCGGCACATGCACAGCTACGGCACCACCGTCGAGCAGATGGCCAAGGTCGTCGAGAAGAACCACCACTACAGCACCTTCAACCCCACCGCCCACTTCACCAAGGAGGTCCCCATGGACAAAGTGCTGCGTTCGCCGATGGTCGCCCCGCCGCTGCGCCTCTTCGACTGCAGCGGCATCACCGATGGCGCGGCGATCGCGATCCTTGCCCGCGAGGCGATCGTCCCGGACCTGACCGACACCCCGCTGTGGGTCCATGGCTGGGGCCAGGCCAACCAGGGCTTCCGCACCGGCGCGATCGGCGACCTCGCCTCCTGGCCGGCCATGAGCTTGGCGGCGCGGGAGGCCTACCGCAACGCGCGAGTGAGCCCCAAGGACCTCGATGTCGTCGAGCTCCACGACTGCTTCAGCATCAGCGAGATCATCGCCTACGAGCAGCTGGGCTTCACCCCCGAGGGCAAGGGCGGCGCCTTCATCGACGAGGGGCAGTCCTACATCGGGGGCTCGACGCCCATCAACACCCGCGGTGGGCTGCTCGGCTGCGGCCACCCGCTGGGCGCCACGGGCGTGGCACAGGTCGTCGAGCTGTTCCGCACGCTGCGCAGCGAGGTGCCCCCGCAGCGCCAGGTCAGCGGGGCGACGTTGGCGATGGCGCACAACCTCAGCGGCAACGCCAACACCCACAGCATCGGGATCTACGGCCTCGACAAGCCGGGGACGGCAGCATGACCAGCGGAGCCCTCAGCGCCGACAAGCACGGAGGCGGCGCACCGCCCCCGCGCAAGCCGCACATCGAGCTCCCCTTCCTGCTCGACTTCGTGCCCCTCCAGGATGAGGGCTCGACCCAGGTCAGCCGGTTCTTCTCCGCCCTCAAGGAAGGACGCTTCGAGACCACCCGCTGCACCGCCTGCGACACGCTGCTGTTCCAGCCGCGGACCACCTGCCCCGAGTGCATGTCGACCGAGCTGCGGTGGGAGGAGCTGCCGCAGAGCGGCCGGATCTACGCCTTCTCGGCGATGCTCATGGGCGCGCCCATAGGGATGGAGAAGGACCTCCCCTTCGTGCTGGGGCTGATCGACCTCGACGGGGTGGGGTTGCGGATCTTCTCGCGCTTCGAAGGCGGGAGCTACGAGGACTTCGCCATCGGCCAGCGGATGCGGCTGAGGGTCCACACCTTCCCCGACGGACGGGTCACCTACCGGTTCGCCCCCGCGGCGGACACCTTCCCGCTGCAGGCCAAGGCCTAGGACCGCCACGGTGGCGTGCCGACCGTTTTAATAGCCCTCGCCCGATGGGGCGCGCCCGCGCTGCGCGAGGGCGCGCAGCAGGGCAGAGGGACCATCCATGGGTGAACGGATCTTCGTCGTCGGTGCAGGGTCGATGGGCAGTGGCATCGCCCAGACCTTCGCCACCGCAGGCTTCGATGTGACGATGCACGACGTCAAGAAGGAGTACGTCGACGCCGGCTTCGGGCGCATCAGCGGCCCGCTGCTCAAGCGCGTCGAGAAGGGCAAGATGACCACGGCCGAGGTCGACGCCATCGTCTCGCGGATCACCCCCAGCACGGACTTTGGCGACGCCCAGCAGGCCGACCTGATCATCGAGGCGGTGTTCGAGAAGATGGAGGTCAAGAAGGAGGTCTTCTCGCGCCTTGACGCGGTCGCCAAGCCGGGTGCGGTGCTGGCCACCAACACCTCCTCGCTGTCGATCTCCGAGATCGCCGCGGCCACCACGCGGCCCCAGGACGTCATCGGCATGCACTTCTTCAACCCCGCGCCGGTGATGAAGCTGGTCGAGGTCATCCGCGGGAGCCTGACCTCCGATGCGACCTTCCACAAGGCCGCAGCGATCTGCACAAAGCTGGGCAAGGAGGCCGTGGCCGTCAACGAGGCACCCGGCTTCGTGGTCAACCGGATGCTGGTGCCGATGATGAACGAGGCCTTCAACATCCTGATGGAGGGGGTGGCCTCGGCCGAGGACATCGACAAGGCGATGAAGCTGGGCACCAACATGCCCATGGGCCCCTTCGAGCTGGCCGACTACACGGGCCTCGACATCGGCCTGCACACGATGGAGACCCTCTTCTCCGAGACCGGGGACCCCAAGTTCCGCCCCTCGCCGCTGCTGCGCAAGTACGTGCGCGCCGGACGGCTGGGCCGCAAGGTCGGGATCGGAGTCTACGACTACCGCAGCGGCTGAAGGGAGCTACGCAGAGGGACCACCATGGCCGACCACCCGCACTGGAGCACGCTCAAGCTCGAGGTCGCTGAGCGCACCGCCATCCTGACCATCGACCGCCCCGATGCGCTCAATGCGCTCAACAGCACCGTGCTGGCCGAGCTCGAGCAAGCCGTCGACCACATCCGCGACCGCACCGACGTGGGCGTGCTCATCATCACCGGCGGGGGCACCAAGGCCTTCGTCGCTGGCGCCGACATCAAGGAGATGGTCACCCTGCCGGCGATCGCCGCGCGCACCTTCACCGCGCTGGGCCAGCGGGTCAACGCCAAGATCGAGGACCTGCCGCAGCCAGTGATCATGGCCGTCAACGGCTACGCCTTGGGCGGCGGCTGGGAACTGGCCCTCGCGGGCGACATCCGGCTGGCCTCCGACAACGCGGTCTTCGGCCTGCCCGAGGTCGGGTTGGGGCTGCACCCGGGCTTTGGTGGCACGCAGCGGCTGCTCAAGCTCGTGGGCAAGGGCAAGGCCTCCGAGCTCATCTTCACGTGTGACCGAATCAAGGCCGACGAGGCGCACCGACTGGGTATCGTCAACGCCCTCTACCCGCAGGCCGAGCTGCTGCCCGCCGCCAAGGCGCTGGCAGCCAAGATCAACAAGCAAGCCCCCATCGCGGTGATGCTGGCCAAGGCCGCGCTCACCCGCGGCAATGCCACCGACCTGACCACCGGCTTGCGCTATGAGAACGAGACGGCAGCGCTCTGCTTCTCCACCGAGGACATCCGCGAGGGCTTCACCGCCTTCATCGAGAAGCGCCCCCCGCGGTTCGTGGGCAAGTAGCCGCGCGCAGGGGCCGTTCCGTCCCCTTCGCGTGGGACCATCAGGTTTATAGTGGCCATGCAGGTTGGCCGTGGCCCCACGGGTGGTTTGCGTGGCACGTTCCCTCTACTCCCACATCTCCGCGACCTGGAGCACCCGGGCCAAGGACGACGTCCACACGGCGCTCCAGCGCCAGCGGATGATCGAGTACCGACGCGGGGGGAGCTTCACCCGGCTGGAGTACCCCACACGCCTCGATCGGGCCCACCAGCTGGGTTTCCGCGCCAAGCCCGGCTTCGTGATGGTGCGCGCACGGGTGCGTCGCGGTGGTCGGCACAAGCGCTGGGTCGGCGGTGGGCGCAAACCCCGGAGCCAGAAGATCAACAAGATCACCGGGCGCAAGTCCATCCAGCGCATCGCCGAGGAGCGCACGATGCGGCAGTTCCCCAACCTCGAGGTCCTCAACTCCTACTGGGTCGGGCAGGATGGGCGGTACAAGTACTACGAGATCATCCTCGTCGACCCCCACCACCCGCAGATCCAGGCAGACCCCAAGATCAGCTGGATCGCGCTGCACAAGGGTCGCGCCAACCGCGGACTGACCTCCGCGGGCAAGCGTGGCCGCGGTCTGCGCTACAAGGGCAAGGGCGCCGAGAAGGTCCGCCCCTCCATCGGCGCGCACGACCGCAAGGGCAAGTGACCCTCGGCGGCCCCAGGTTTTAAGGCCGCGAGGCCATGGCGCCTCGATGGCAGCGCGGTGGGGCGCGATCGTGCTTGAGAACGCCTACGTGGAGAGTTCTCGGTCGGAGTCGCCGGCGAGGCTCAGCACCGCGCGGTGGGTCGTCAGCCTCACGCTCGGGCCGCTGGCCCTCGTCGGTTCGGTGCTGCTGCTGCTGCTGTGGGTCGGCCCCTACAACCCCGTGTGCCTTGGCGGGAGTCTGCTGGTGCCCTTTGGCGTGGCCACCAGCACGCTCCTTGCGTGGCGGCGGCCGCTGCGGACCGTCGGCTACGACCTGACGCAGCGGGGAATCCTGCGCCACCGCGAGGACTCCCTGGCGATCGACGAGCCGACGCTGAAGTTCTTCCCGCTCGACGGTCTGCAGGAAGTCGTCGACCGGCCCGGAGCGCTCGAGCTGGCGTGGGCGGATGGGCAGCGCTGGGTCTGGCCCAAGGAGCAGATCCCTCACCTGCCGCAGGTCGAGACCTACTTCTTCGAGCACATGCTGCTCCGCGGCGCCTAGGGCCGGAGCGGCAACGCCCCCCAAACCCTTTGGACGGGGAGGCCGATCCTGCCCAGATGGTGGCAGTGCCCTCGGTCGCACCGGTAGGGCTCGTCCACGCAGACGCCGGGGCGGTCCTTGAAGCGTTGCCGCCCCGGTGCATCCAGCTGGCAGTCCTCGACCCGCCCTACTACCGCATGGTCGACGAGCCCTGGGACCGCCAGTGGGAGAGCGAGGAGGACTATGTCCAGTGGGTCGGGGGCTGGATCGACCCGCTGTGCGCCGCACTGCGCACGGACGGGAGCACCTACCTCTTCGGCACACCGCGGATGGCCGCCAAGCTGGGCACGATGCTGCTCGAGCCGCGCCTGGAGCATCGTTCGACCATCACCTGGGTCAAGCGCGATGGCTTCAGTGCCCCACGGACCACCTATGCGCGCAGCCAAGAGCAGATCCTCTATTACGCGGCCTCGGCAGCGGCGCCCTTCCATCGCGATGCCATCCGGGAGCCCTACCGGTCGACCAAGAGGATCCGCGCCGCGACGCGCACCGGCATCCCCAAGGATGGACGGCGATGGTTCCCCAACCCCAAGGGGCGATTGGCCACCGACGTCTGGGAGTTCACCTCCCAGCGTCACCTCGAGAAGGTGCACGGGCGCACCGTGCGCCCGCCGCATGCGACGATCAAGCCCACGGCGCTCATCGGACGGATCGTCGCTGCAAGCTCCGACGTCGGCGGTCTGGTCCTCGACCCCTTCGCGGGCAGCGGCACCACCGCAGTCGTCGCCGCTCCGATGAGCCGTCCCACCGTGCTGTGCGAGAAGGAGGAGCGCTATCTGCCGCTCATCCGCCAGCGCCTGGCAGCGCTGCCCAAGCCACCGGAGGTGCTCGAAGTCGGCCCCAGACGCAGCGAGCTGCGCTCGCTCATCGGGGAGCTGCTCGAGGCCGGAGGTGACGATGGCCACACTCCCCCGCTACCCGGTGCGACTGAGGCTGGGTGACGCCCGTGACCTCTCCTTCCTGCCCGACCGATGCGTCGAGCTGGTGGTGACCTCCCCGCCCTACTGGGACGTCAAGGACTACCGCCTCGATGGACGGCAGCGCAAGAAGGTCGGGACGACCAAGGCCGCGCAGATCGGCGGGTTGCGGGACCTCGACGACTACCTCCAGGCCATCGCTGCGGTGGTGCAGGAGTGCCTGCGCGTGCTCGCGCCCAACGGCAAGCTGTGCCTCAACACGCCGCTGCTGCCGCTGCCCAAGTCCCGATCGGTGGACCACACCCGCGACATCGTCGACCTCGACGCACAGCTCCAGGGGGTGTTGCTCGAGCGGTTCTCCCCCAAGCTGCGCCTGTACGACAAGGTCGTCTGGGAGCGGACAAACCCGCAGAAGAAGCTGATGTTCGGCAGCTACCCGCTGCCGCGCAACTTCTACATCCAGAACACCGTCGAGTTCGTCACCATCTACGTCGCGGCTGGCGCCCCGCGGCCCCTGGCGCAGCACCCCGACGTGCTGGCGCTGCCCCCCCAGGCGCGCAGTGGCGCGGCCAACAGGATCGCCGCTGCCTCGCAGCTGAGCCAGCGACAGTGGCGGGCCCTGACGGCACAGGTCTGGCGCCTGCCCATCCCGCCGCAGAACGACCCGGGCTACGGGCTGCATGCGGCGCTGATGCCCAAGGGGATCCCCGAGGGGCTCGTGCGGCTCTTCACCTTCGTCGGGGACACCGTCCTGGACCCCTTCGCCGGCAGCGGCACGACGCTGGCGGTCGCTCAGCACCTCGGGAGGCGAGCCATCGGCGTCGAGCTCGAGGAACGCTTCGTGCCGGTCATCCAAGCCAAGGTGCAGGGAGCGATGGAGCAGGTCTGAAGTTGCCCCGCAGGCAGGCGGCGGG
>JAHFTX010000060.1 GCA_023265395.1 Thermoplasmata archaeon | reverse complement strand
ACTCACGACGTCGGCCGAAAGGACGAAGATCTCCGAACCGACGTGCAGGCCGACCTCAGGGGGCGGCACCTGCTCCTGCTCCAGACCACGTGGGACCCCCGTCTGGACGGCCTCGAGGATGCCACCATCCCTGCTCCCTTGCGTGCGGGCATGCCGCTTCTCGAACTGCTCGCGGCAGCGGTCGCAGAGGGATGGGTGACGCAAGGCAGCGAGAATCCCCATGCTCAGCTCCTGGCAGACATCCTCGCACGCAGCTATGGTGTCGCGTACCCCGATGCCGATGTCGCGGTCCTGCTCACCGATGGTCCGTTAGGTGCGGAGACTACCCATGGGCTGCTCGTCAGCAGGGGAGAAGTGACCATCCTCGGCCCGGGTGCGATTCCGACGGCGTTGCCCACGGTGCGTTCGAGTCAGGCGGTGGACCTGGGGCTTGGGCAGGGGGCCGACGTCATCGGCATCTGGTGGTGAGATCACCTCAGTGGATCGGGGGACCCGAGAGGTCCCCGGTGATTCCGGTTGCATCGACCCAGGCGATTCGCTGCAGGCCGTCGGCCCACGGGTGGGCGCCGATGACGGTCCGCATCTGCTCCCACTCCGCTCGGTCGGGTCGGCGACCCGCGGGGTCGCTCACCTCGAGCCAAACCACCGACGAAAGGACCACCTTCTCCTCGGTATCGAGAAGGTCGAGGCGCCGCATCACCGCTACCGGGGGGGATTCATCCTCTGCGTCGAGCGCCAGCATGGAGGTCGGCCCCGCAACCGTCCCCATCAACGGGCCGTGCACCCCCGTGGGCAGGAGCACGACCGCTCGCGGGAGCGTACGTGCAAGCTGCCACAGGCTCCACGGGGGGTCGGGTTGGAAGAGCAGCGACCGAGTCGTCTGAGGCCAGCGGCTCTGCTGCGCCAGATCCGCGAGCGGCCCGACGAGCACGCACCACCCGATCGGGACGGTCGCGCGATCGTTACCATCGATCCCCCTCACCCCAAACTGCACGAGTACTGCCAGGGGGAGCCCCAGCCCCGTCAGCTGCGCCAGGCAGCTGCCGGTCGCTCCTTGAGCATCTGCGCGCCGTGCCGCCAGCAGCTGGAGTTGACCGATGGTGGTCGGATGCAGCTCCTCGAGGAGATCGAGCTCCCAGCCAGCGGCCCTGAGCGCTTGGAGGGTGGCGATCACCGTCGGGGGTTCGGCTGGCGCCATCGGTGCGAGCGCTATGACGCAAGCGCGTCCGCATCCGATGGTGGTAATCTGCTCGAGCTGCGCTGGCGTCGCGCGGTGGAGGTAGAGTAACGTCAGAGTCGCACTCAGCGGCCAGCCGTGGTGAAGGGCGATCGCGGCTGTTGCAAGGAGGTCGTCATCAGTCAGTCGCAATGATCCTTGGAGCTCCAGCACGGCGAGTCCCTCCGTGGTCGGCTCGGTGGGGGAGGTCACGGGCTCAAGCATCGCCAGCTCGTTGCTGGCGACCTTGCCGAGCTTGCCCGCGAGCTTGCCGATCACCTGCAGATTCGTCGACTTGGTCGGCGCCCTGGCAGCCCCTGCCGGGAGCAACTTGAATGCGTCCTTGGCGAGATCGATGCTATGGAGCAGGTCGGTGTGCATCCCCTCGATCAGCACCAGGTCGCGGATCGCCTCCGCGGCTACTGCGCGCTGGTGCGTCGAGACTTCGCGATCGAGGTCGTAGGCGAGGTAGTAGGGCTTGCCCAGGGCGGCCGTATCGTTGGCCTCCGCAGTCCTCCCACCGCCTGGCCCAAGGAGCGCAGCGGCGATCTGTGGCCCGAGGATACCCTCGACCAACCTAGCGATGGAGGTCAGCGGCAGGCCGGTCTTTCGGTTGGCGTCGCGGATCCCGCCAAGCCCTGCCTTGTCGCCAAGGTCGAGGACGTCGATGGTAGCCTTGAGGTCACGATGCACGAGGGCCCAGAGATCGATGACCTCGAGGTGCAGCGCCCGGTGAGCACCCTCCAAGCGATCGAACGTGCGCAGCCACAGTGCTGCCGCGACTCCGCTGCGGTGCCATCCGAGTGGGAGCACGACTTCGGGGGCGGCGGCGCGATGGCCTTCGCCCTGGTCGATTCCCCCGGCCCAGCTTGCCGGGAACTGGTGGACGATCACCACCCACTGGAACCGGAGCACGAGCAACAGTTCGCAGGGGGGCAACAGAGATTCGAAGACCTCGGCGCCCAGGTGCAAAGGGAGCAGGTCCCCAAGGAAGCTACCCTGGCTCCCCCCCATGCCCACTTGCAGTTCCATCGACGAGACCAGGGCCGTGCGCAGCCCGAGGTGTCCGCCGTCGAAGTCGACGAGGAAGAGCAGCCCGTCATGGTCGATGACGAGCGAGTCGGCGGGGATGTCAGAGAGCGGGACAACCCGCAGGGTCAGGCGCGCCGCCGCCGCAGATTCCTCCGTCGTGGGCTCCGGGGGTGTCCCCAAGAGCGGCATGCCATCGCCGCGGTCGACCACGGGCGACCACTGGTCCTCCCCCAGCAACGAGGCCGGAGGGAGTTGTTCATGGTCGCCCGCACCGACGTCGACCACGAGCAGGTGGGGGGTCGGATCCTTAGAATCGAAAAGGAAGATCTGCTCGGCGATGGATCGGGCTGGCACCACCGACCACAGGCCGCGCTCCTGTGGTCCGACCATGGCATGGAACTGCCCCTGGGCTTGCAAGCCGACCACGTCCAGGTGCGCGCTAGCGAACCCGAGCACCATGGGTCGGTGTCCATAGGCGAATGCGCCCAAGGGTCCATTCCTCTTGGCCAACTGCTCCCAGGGGCATTCCACGGTCCGGCTGGCGATCCCTGGTCGGGGGTCCTCATCGCCGACCCCCTGATCGACGACGACCGTCGGCTCCAGCAGCTCGATGACCTGGGCCCCTAGGTCGCTCCCGCTGAGGAAGGCGGCAAGGCCTAGCAGGTTGCCGATCGTCCCAGGGATCAACGGCTCGCGCAGCAGGTAGGCGCCCAGCAGGACTTCAGCACCAGGATCGAGGTGTGCCGTCACGTTGGTCCTTGTCGCGGATCTGCTGAAGACGTTGTCGCCCACCTCGACGGACTGCACCAGTACGACCCCGTCGACCACAGGTCGATGGACCACCGCCAGCAACGGCATCGGTCCTTGGGCCACAGCCACGCTCGTGGCAGTCTCCTCGTTGCGTCTGGTGAGGTGTTGCGTGTCGAGGGTCCACCGCTCCGTCCGGTTCGTCTGCCAGCGGACCACCAGCATGTCCTGGTACTGGTCCCACCACAGACGGGAGAATGGATCGACGAACTCGTAGGTGGTCGGTGCGTGGTCTGGCTCGATGACGAACCGGTGCGTCCCAGCGCCTTCAGGCGGCGCAGCCTCCGCAGCCAATGGATCCTCGTCAGCGACGGCGACCGCCAGGTGCAATCGCCTCGTCTGCCCTGCGCCGGTCAAGAGCATCCAGTCAGCTGCGGGAAGGACCACCACCATGCCCTGAGCACGAAGGCGCTGGTCGTCGCCCCAACGCTCGATGACCCATTGAACCTGGTCGATCACGAGCAGGCGTGCGCGGGCATCAGCCGCCGCATGATAGCTGGTGAAACCCTCGGCGACGGCATCTTGGGGGGAGAGTCCCTCGGCGCGGGCGATGGTTGCCTCATCCTGCGTCGCGATCGCGGCGAGCCCTGCTCTGGCGCCGGCCACGAGCTCTGCTGCAGGGTCATAGGGGTGAAGTTGCTCGATGGTGGCATCCTGCGGCAGCTCCCAGAAGGGCTCGGGGGGTTCGACCGCGACCCAGCTCTCTTGCAGCGTCGAGGCCATTGAACCTCGCAGGGATTGCAGCCGCGACAAGAGGTCGTTCACCATCCCCACGATTCCGGTGCTCCCGTCGGAGAGGTCCGCCAGCGACACTGGAGTCCCGTCGGAGGGCATGCGCCAAGGGACCGCAGCCTTCTGCAGGGCAAGTTGGATCCGCTCCTCGAGCTCCCCAGGGCCGAAGGTGCGCGGTTGGGGTGGGTGCGCGCCCGAACTGAGATTGGCCTGCATCCCTGCGCGCAGCAGGGATGCTAGTCGCACCTCGAGGGTCTCGCCACCCTCACTGGGCAGCAAGGGATCGGTCGCAACGGAGGCGAGGTCACGCACCTGCTGGTGCAGTGCCGCACGGCGGTGCGCTTCGAAGCCTTCACCCGCGACCTGAGCCCAGGCCGATTGGTCCTGCACGGCCGTACCCGCTGCGTCGATGAGCTCCTCGAGGGCACGCCATGGGTCCGAACCCGTCGGGAGGGTCTCGGCGAGGTCCTCGGTCTGGGCGATCCACTCCGCGAGGCCATCGGCCTGCTCTTGGCAGACCTGCAGCTGCCCCACGAGCTGGTCGAAGGCATCCGTATGATAGGGGACACTCAGCGCGACGAGGGGCTGTTGCAGCAACGTCCCGATCAGCTGGATGCAGCTGTGCACTCCGCTCAACGGAGCGGCCAAGGCGGTGATCTGCGCGACCACAGCGGGGTCTGAAAGGGCGGGGTCGTCTGCCTTCTGCTCCTGCAGCAGGGTGGCAGATCCAACCGATCCGTCGAGAATCTCGCGCTCCTCGGTCTCGGGGCCGGAGTCGTCAGTGGCCGATGAGAAGAACCCCGACTGCGAATCCATGAACTCCTCTGCGAGCGCTTGCAGGGCGGCCGTTGCGACCTGCTCGTCAAAGGAATCTTCTGGGGAGCTCTGCGGGTAGGACGCCGTTGCAAGGTAGGCGATCTGGTCGAGCTGCAGGCCCAGGGCGATGCCGAGGTCTTCCCCCAGTGCCGACCCTCGCGAGGTGCGGCCCTGCGCCCAGGGGTTGCTGATGGGGGTCGAAAGCAGGCTCGCGATCGGTATGGTCGTCTGCAACGGCCCGAGGCTCACCTCCAGCGAGCGAGGCAACCCGGCTGCCTCCAGGGTGCGTTCGACTCCTTGTGCGACGAGTGTTTGCATCGCCGTGGTCAGGTCGCTGCGGTCGTCGACATGGTATGCCTCGAGGAGCTGGTGGAACAGCTGCAAGACCAGCGCGGTCCACGAATCGAGCAAGCTCGTTGGGAGCCGTGGCGGCTGGTGGAGATCCTCCCACCGACGCCAACTCTCGTCGAGGTAGAAGGGTCCGGTCACCTCGTCGACGCCCTCGAGGAGTTGTGCCCAGAGGAGTTGCTCGAGGGTCTGGCCGATCGTCGGTTCGATTCGTGCAAGATACCCTGTGCCGAGGAGTCGCTCCACGAACGGGGCGACCATGGGCACCCGACCGAGGTCGATCGCCCCGACCAAGGCGTAGAGGCGCAGCGCAAGGGCTGTGAGGTCCACGACCGCAGGACCGTCTTGTGGCAAGAGGGAACGCACGGCGGCATCAGAGGGCGGCGGCACGCCTGCTTCGTCTGCGACGTCCGCCGCTGCGGCGTAGAGGGCGTCCCACTGCTGAGGGGCGACCGTGTGGGTGGTCCGCCAGCTGACGATCAGGTCCGCCAGCACCATCGCCACCCTCCGCTGGTGGTTGGAGAGCACGCTGATAGGGGCGGTCCCGCCACGGTCGTCCTGCCACCCTTCGACTTGGCCCTGGGCACCCACGACCAGCGTGGCCCCCCCTTGCCCCGGTGCTGCTTCGATCGGACGGGCCAGGCTCACGCCACCAGCCCCGAGCATGTCCATCATCAGCAATGGCCAGAGCAGCGCAGCGGCCACCGACCCGCGATCGATCTCGGCCGTGCGACCGAGGATCGACGGCAGCAGGAACCGGTCGGTCTGGACCGTCACCGACAACGGGAGCGTGCGCTGCAGGGAGGCTCCATCCGCCGCAACGAGGGCGAGCACCAGATGCGCCTGGAAGGTCCACGCGACGGGCACGCGCATCCCCTGGGACCGAAGCCCTTCGTCTACGACCAGCGCTCCCATGCTGGGCGAGACGACGGTGCCGATGCTGCCATTGTGGGCGGCACGGGTGATCCGCAGGGGAGCGATCGAGGGGGCTCCCAGGGCGCTGATGGGGTCGGCCATCAGTTCTTCGATGGCTTGGTCGACCATCGTCGCCGCAGCACCGACATCTTCGGCGGGCGGCCGACTGGGTGTCCCGTTGGTCGCGATCTCCGCCTGCCGAGCGAACCAGGCGCTCAGGGAGAGCGATAGGGCCTCTGACTGGATTGCCAGCGCCTCGATCGATGGTGGTTGCGGGACCGATTGCTCCTGCTCGACGATCACCATGATGGCCGTCGAGGCGACTGCCAGCAGCAGGACGGCAAGGATGGCGAACGGCGCCCGCGCTGGGGCGAGCTTGCGCAGCTCGACGTGACGGCTCCGTCTGGGCCGGGGCCATGCCATCGAGTTCTCTCCCGGTGCGACGACCCGGCGCTAGGGGAGCTCGAACAGATAGGTGGTCGGCTCGGCCGTCGGCTCCCCTTCCGGCGGCACGATTCGTTGGACCACCCAACGATCGGTCGAATCGAAGTGCAGGGAGGACCGTGCCCCAGCTGTCGCGGGATCTCCCAAGTGGACCTCACCGTGCCATGCGGCCGTGGAGGAGGTTCCTCGATGCTGCACCGTGACGGTCGTGGCACTGAACGTCAGGACCATCCGCTCCCCGTCGATGGTGCGAGGGATGCCCCGCGCCGAGTAGGCATCGTCATCGACCTCGAGGATGGCATCCCCCGGCGCGGCGCGGACCTCATCGACCATGCGGGCGATCCGGTCGGCTGCCCCCTCGACCTGCTGGAGGTGCGCCTGGACCAGGAGGTTTAGGCCCCACCCACCGAGGACAGATACCGCGGCGAGCAGGGCCAGGCTTGAGAACGCTCGATTTGAGAGCTCCCAAGCCGTAGGGTCTCCCCCTATGGACCCCCCGAGAATAGAACATCTTATCAAACTTGGGTTCTCTTTCTCAAAAAGTGAAATCGGCGCCGATGGAGGTACCCCGCAGTGCGGGGCTGGGCCTACCGGGACGGAGGCCGAGGGACCGGAGGTCCTGGCGGGAGGGTGGCGTCTGCCTGCGGTGCGGCCGAGGTCGGGCCCCCTTGGACCTGCGGCGTCCCTGCGGGAGGCGGCGATCGAGGCCACGGACCTCCTGGGGCCGAGACGGGCGTCGGGGCTGGTGGAGGGGGTGCGGGCGGCGCGGCCGGCCACGGGGGCCGGGGGGGACCGTTGCCGACCTGCTGCTGCACCGGCGAACTCTGCTGCGGTGCCCAGCCTTGCGGCGGAGGTGGCGGGGGGGCGGCCGCTTTCGGCGGCGGGGGAGGTGGTGGGGGGCTTGGGCCCCTGCCCATCGGAGCTCCCGGCGGTGGACGAGGTGGGGCGCCGATGTGCGACTGGGCTGCGGGGGGCTGCCGCGGCGCGTTGGCGTTCGGCGCTGCGACCGCCGTCAGCGGGGGCAACTCCAGCGGCAGGGCAGTGCCCGTCGCCGCGGGAGCGATCGGGCCGCTGCGTGCTGGAGCCGGGCCGATCCCTGGGCGCAGCGCCACCATCGGATCAGCGGGGGTGTTGGAGTATGTCGTGGCGGCTTGCTGCAGCGGGGTGAACCCACGGCCGCGGACGACGGCCCGTGGCAAGGGCTTGGGGATCTTGCGCGCGGCTAGGGGGCACGCCACCGAGATCCCGCCGGCGATCATCGCCAGGAACCAGCCGCCTGTCGGCCCCCAGTTGACGCTGTGGCCCGTCTCTGAACGCGATCCGGCGAACGACGTCGCAGGGGTGGGCGGGCTGTCGAGGTTGCCGATGTTGCCGTTGCTGTCTTCGGAAAGAGCCAGTGGAAGGGCCACCAAGACATAGATGGGAGTGAGCAACGCCACGATCACGACTCCGATCGTGAGCAGCGTCGGGATCAGCGGTCCGAGCTTGCGCAGCATCGCCAAGACGGCGACCGCAGCTTGGAGGAGGAACAGCACCAGCGTCAACACCACCAGCAGGTCGACCGCCCGCCACAATCCCGCCGTCTGGGTGAACTGCGAGTCGTCGACGTAGGAGATCTCCGTCGGATTGCCACGGTTGACCACCACCTTGTAGGTGAGGAAGTTGGTCGTCGACCCTGATTGCTCCACCGCGTTGCGCGAGTCCTCGTAGGAGAAGATGTACCACGGGCTGACCAGCGCTGCGCCCAGCAGGATAGAGCCTCCGACGGAGAGCACCAGGAGCGCAACGCCGAACTTGCTGACCCCTTGGCGCAGAGGGCCACCGGAGGTCCCAGGCAGGACTCGTGGCGATTGTGATGGGTGTGCCGGGCCAATCAGCGGTGCCGTCATCGGTCACCCAGAGTCAGGGATGGACCTAGCGATAAGGTTGCGCTCCAGAGCACGCCTCGGTGCCGTGCAGGTCAATCAGATGGTGCAGCCCGATCGCAGCATCATTGCTGCTGTTGGCCCCATTGGTTCTGCTGCGGCTGCGCAGGCTGCTGACCCCATTGCTGCTGGGGTTGTGCAGGCTGGGCGGGCTGTTGCTGACCCCACTGCTGGGGTTGCGCCGCCGGTTGCTGGGGTTGGGCCCACTGTTGCTGTTGGGGCTGGGCAGCGGGCTGTTGGCCCCACTGCTGCTGAGCCGGCTGTTGGGGTTGGGACCATTGCTGCTGGGGTTGTGCCGGTTGCGCGGCGGTCCACTGTTGCTGCGGCTGTGCCGCAGCGGCTGCGGGTGCCGGAGCGGGCGTGCTCAACGTCGCGATCTCGCCCTTGAGCTTGTCGATGTAGGCCTGCAGCTTGTCGCGCTTACCCTCGAGACCGGAAGCCTTCTTCTTCAGCTTGTCGATCTTCTTCTGGGTCTTTGGATCTACCGCAGCTGCAGTCGGTTGTCCCCATCCTTGTCCAGGCGTCATGGCCTTCCCTCGCTTCGCCAAAGGGGGTACACTATATGTACGTTGTGCCGGCGCACCGGCACGAAATCAGTAGCCACGAAGGGCCGTGTGCCACTGTAGCACGGTGTGTGGCGAGCCCGCTGGGTGCGCCAGTGGGCAGCCTACCGTGGCTTTCCTAGTAGGGCGGGGGCGCCTGTGGGGGGCCACCATAGGGCGGTTGCTGCGGCGGTCCACCGTAGGGCGGTGGCATCTGCTGCGGCGGCGCGTAGCCCTGGTTGTAGGGCATCGGCGGAGCATAGGGCATCGGCGCACCGTAGGGAGGCATCATACCCGGGGCTGGGCCAATCGGTGCAAGCGGCTGCCGGACGACCAGGTAGATGATGAGCCCGATAATCCCCGTCAAGAGGGTGATAATCAGCCAGAGCGTCTGGTTCATGCCGCGCTTGCCAGAGTCCTTGTAGACCCAGATCGCAACGATGATCCCGATGATGAAGGGGATGATGAGGAACGCGCAAGCCGCGCCGCCGCAAAGCGCCATGCCCATGCCCGGGTCAGGATCTTGAGCGGTCACGAGGGTGGAAAGGAATACCGAAGCGAACATCGTCAGGGGGAGCGTCCAGCCCAAGAGCATCCGCCGGATTGATCCTTGATTCTCCATCTTCCAACCTCAGCCGCAGGACGGGCTGTTGCTTCTTAAAGGTTCGCTGGGCACCCCGAACACCGGGAAGGTGAACGCGCCTCAGCTGGGTCCGCCCGTCTCGTCGTCTTGGGCGCCGATCTCCGCCTGCCCACTGGCCTTGTGGAGCAACAGATCCACCTGTCGGAGCAATTCCTCCTTGCGCTGGGGTGACCACTCCTCGGTAGCGACCTCGGGGTCGGCGCCCAGCTCGCGCAGCCGGACCACCATCTGGTGGCCAAGCTCCGCCAACAGACCCGTGACTGCCGGCAGATCGGAGGAGGCGACGAAGAACTCGAGGTAGCCTTCCTCTTGGCGCACCGTCGCGCGAATCACGAGTTGCTCCTTCTGGTACTTGGTGACGCCGAAGTACCACGCCTCACCATGGTAGTTCTTGCCCACCGTCTCCTCGAAGGTCCGCACCTCGCGCACGTCATGACCCTGGATGACCTCCTGGGCCACCCCCAGGAACGCCTTGGGCGCAAGGTCGCCCGAGAGGCGGAAGAGCTTGCTGTCATGGGTGCGCAGCGTGGGGAGCAGCTCGCGCAACATCGCGACGTTGAGGTCCTCCTCGGTGTGCAGGATCGGGCAGACGACCTCGGCGGTCAGCTTGGGCATCATGATGGTGCGCAGCTCACCCGTCGGGTCACGGTAGGTCACCGTGGCGTCGAGGTTGGAGCGCACGCAGATCAACGGGTCGAGATAGAAGGCCAAGGTCGTCTTCTCCCCGGGGCTGACGTTGCCCAGCGCCACCTCGCGGCCGCTGAGGGGGAAGTCGGGTTCGACGTGGCGCAGCCGCAGCGCCCGCTCGTTGGTGACCAGCTTGAGCGATGCGTCGGTGATGACGGTCCTGCCCTCGTTGAGGAGCGCGACCTTGAGCCGCACGTACCCGCGGTAGAACTCCACCGCACCGAGGAGGCGGACCTTCTCGTCGAGCCGTTCCTCGATCGAGGGCGGCCGCGCCATCTCCAGCAGCGGCTTGAGCAGCGGCTTGATTCCCCGCAGCTCCTCGCGGTTGCCCTTCCATCCCCGCAGCTGCTCGCCAAACTGCAGTTCGATGGAGGTGACCACCGAGCGCAGCGTGGTCTTGAACCGCGGCCGGACCTTGCCGGCGATGACCACCGCGACATAGACGCCGCTGCCGTGGTCGAGCAGCACGGTGTTGCCGCCATACTCCATCGAGCGCAGCTGCTCCTTGCCGCGGGTGAGGCTGCCCATGGCGAACTGCTGGATCGCCGTGAACATCGAGCCGACCATCTCCGAATCGACATCGGGGGAGAGCCGCCGGGTCTCGTGGAGGATCAGCAGCCCGTCGGGGGAGATGACGAAGATGTCTTCGATGGTGGTCCCCTCGGCGGTGGCGCTCCCTGCCGACCCGCCTTGTGGCGGCACGTCCTCTGCTGGCGCCCCGCCACCGCTCTCGTCGAGCGTCGCCACAGCGTCGACCGATGCGACAGGGCCCTTGCGGCGCCGCATCACTACCAGCGCGATGACGATCGCACCCAGCAGGAGCGCCAGCAGCAACGGGAGGAGGAACCCGGAGAATGGATCGGGGGTCGGTGTGGTATTGTCTGGCAGCGGGCTGACGGTGACCAAGAACAGCTGGCGGCTGCGCACGAGCCCATCGGAGGCTTCGAGGACGACCTCGACAGGCTGGGCGCTCTCAAGCGGGTCCCATTGCAGGGTCGTGCCGTTGAGGTACATCCCGACCGGTCCCCGCAGCAGGGTGAGGGTGACGTTGGCCCCTTCGCTGTCGGAGACCACCACGGGGTAGCGGTAGGGAGTTCCCTCCTGTGCGGTCGTCAACGGTGAGGACTGGAACGAAGGAGGATGGTTCGCCAGCACGGAGAATCGACCGACGCCCGTGTCGTGGTGTCCATGGCCGTCGCTGACCTGGACCTCGATCACGATGTCGCTGCCGTTGATGCCCAAGGGCGGGGTGTAGCTGAGCGACGCGCCTTGCAGGACCATCCCGGTGGGGGCTGCCAGCAGGGTGTAGGTCAGGGCATCCTCGTCGGGATCGCTGGCGCTGAGCAGGTTGGTGAAGGGCACTCCCTCGATCACGTCACGGTCGGCGATCGCCTCCAGTTCCGGGGGCCGGTTGCTCTGGGAGACGTTGAGGAAGAAGGTGAGGTTGACCAGGGCGCCATCGCGGTCGCCGGCAGAGAGCCTGATCGAGAAGAGGCCGACGTCATCGATGCCACTGGCCCAGTGGAGCGAGAAGGTCGGTTCGGGGGCGAGTGTCGTGCGCGTGATGGTCAGGTTCGTCGGGCCTTGCCCCAAGCTGAGGAACAGGTCCTCGCGGAGGCTGTCGTTGTCGGCAAGCTGCACCACGCCGTCGAAGGTCTCGCCCGAGAGCATCGTACTCATCGACGGCGGTGCCTGCAGGTACACCGGCGGATCGTTGACGGCCGAGACGTTGACCAGCAGCGTCGGGAAGGGAGTCTCCTGGCCGAGCTGGTCCCGTACGGACAACTCCAACGCCAACTGCCCAGTCCAATTGTCCAGTGCTGGGCCGCTGAGGCTCAATCCGAGGAAATGGCCATCCGCGATGTAGGGGATCGCTTGCGGCGCTCCAGTGTCGGCTTGCACGACTGCATAGAGCATCGTCAACGGGTCGCTCTCGTCGATGACGAAGGGTGCCAGGTCGAGCAGATGGTCGTCGGCGCCCTCCTCGGGTATATCGATCATCGCTGGGAAGCTCCCCGAGATCCGCGGTGCGACGTCCAGCGTGATGTCGAGTGCGGAGAGCCGTAGCGTTCCGCCCTGCTCGCTGGTGATGACGATCGGCACCGTCACACCGCTGCCCACGGCCCCTGCAAGGGCGTCTTCGAGCGGCCCCTCCAGGTCGCTGACGGTCGCGGTGTAGTTGTAGTGGATGGCGAGACCAGCGAGGGTGACAATCGCCCCGGGCTCCCCGCTGATGTTGAGCATGACGATGCTCATGGGGTTGCCCCACGAATCGAGATCCTCCGTTGCGACGAAGAGGGCATCTTGCAACGCCGAACCAAGCGCGGGCGCGTTGACTC
>JAHFTX010000059.1 GCA_023265395.1 Thermoplasmata archaeon | reverse complement strand
GACGCTGGGTCCTGGGAACTCCCCGGTCTGCGGCAGGCGCAACGTCCCGCGGTCGGTGGTCGCCTCGAAATGGTGATGGTGCTCCCCCACGGACAGCATCATCGAGGCGTCGAGGAACACGCCCGCCGTCCAATCGACGCTCCCCGCGGGGGTGACGAGGGCCGTGGCGACCTCGTCCACCACCACGAAGGCGCTCAGAGGCGCTACCCCGTCGGGATGGAGGTACCGCACGCCGAAGATGAAGGTCGTGTCGAGCTCCCCAGCGCGGGGGAGGAGGGACTCTTGGTCGAGGAGAGGGTCGTCTGCGGCGTGATAGCGCACTTCCAGCGATCGCACGTTCAGCGCCGAGCCACCAGCTGGGCCCGCAAAGCGCGCCTGCAGTTGGGCGTACCGTGCGATGACCACCTGCACGGGCCCTTGCTCGAGGGGCTGCCACGGCTGCCCTTGGAGGTCCGAGACCGACGCCCCACTTCGGAGTTGCAGCTGCAGCGTCGCCTCGGCGGGGAGCGAACTGTTGAGCAGGACGTCCGACAGCACGCTCGAATCCTGGTCGGCATCCAGCGGAGCACTGACCCACTGTGCGTCTCGCAGGAATTGGTTCCCTTGGAGCGTCACTGCCGAGAGCGTCGGGGTCTGGATCGGGTCGTCGGTGCGCAGCTGGGCGATGAGGGAGTAGTAGCGCCCCACACCGATGGTCGGCGGCACCGAGGGGCTGGAGGTGTACCAGCTGGCGACCGTCCCATCGGGACCGCGCGGGTCGATCGCCCCCAGCACGTCGCTGCGGCTGACCTGCAACTCGACCTTGGTCTGCGGGATCTGGAACGTCGGAGCCCAGGAGACCGAGGTCAGGTCGGCGCTGTCGACCGACACCGCAGAGGTCACCAGGGTGCCGGTGGCCTCGTAGGTCCGCAGCAGGTGCGCCAACATCGGTGCCGGTGAGGGCACGCCGCCGCTGAGGTTCTGGCCGCCCCAGAGCACCGCCATGCCCCGCGAGGGCACCCAGGCGGCGGCCCCGTCGGTCCCGATCGCCAGCTGCGGCAGGTCGCTGCGCACCAGGCCGCGGAGCTCCATCATCCAGGCGTCGTCAGCGGCGCTCTGGCCGTCATCGCCGCCAAAGCCGTAGACCCAGGCTGCGCCATCGGAGGCGTAGCTGACGTTGGCCCGAGGCGGGAGCAAGGCTCCCTCGTCGAGCCAGGCGCCACCGGCCAGCGGATAGGACCACACCTGCCCGCTGACGCTGCCGTTGGCCGTGGTGCCCTGGAGTGCCAGCAGCCGACCGTCTGCCCGGTCGAGCGCAAGACCGTGACCCGCCAGCTGCGGACCGAGGCTCAGGGCCGTCCAGGTGCCATTGGTCAGCCCAAAGGACCAGAGGGTCCCCGAGAGGGAGCCGCCGGCGATCCGGCCTCCCAGGACGAGCAGGCGGTCTTGGTCGGAGTCGGGGACCACGGCCGCATCGGTGAGGTTGAGCGGCAGGTCGGAACGCTTGAGGAAGGTCTGGGTCACCGTGTCGTAGTACCACAGCTCCCCTCGGGGTCCGTTGCCATCATCACCGCCGACGATCGCCAGCGTGTGGTCGTCGATCATCGCTCCCGCGGCTCCGCGCAACGGGGGCGGCGTCACCCCGGGGAAGGAGGTGTACTCGGTGATGGTGAAGTTGGCCGCGTCGTAGACCCGGATGGCGTTGGTTCGCACGCCCAGGGCGTCATCCCCCCCGAAGCTGACCATGCGGTCGAGGGCGGCACTGTAGCCGACGACATGACCGACGGGCGTCGTGACGTTGATCACCTGCAGCCAGGAGTGGTGCGGCAGCAGACCAAGATGCCCATCGGCGAAGTGGTACAGTCCCGTCGACGAGAGGTAGTCGGCCCCGCCCATCGAGAGGCTGACCCCGCCGACGCCGGAGAATGACTGCTGCTGGAACGACCACCCGCTCTGGTCGCTGATCAACGAGTCGCCGCTGACCGAGAGGTTGACCAGGGTCGAATCTCCCAGCGGCGCGGTGGTCCAGGATCCTGGGCTGTCGAAGACCCAGCTGCCCAGGAGCCGCCCTGAGGGTGGCGCAGCCCCCGCCGAAGGAGCTCCCAGAGGCAGCAGGAGCAGCCCGACGACCAGCAGCGCCCTCCACATCCGATGCTGATGCACAGGCGCGTCTCTCCCTCGACTGTCAAAAAGGTGCCGTCAGCCCGCGCCCATCCTCCTAGGGCGGAGGCGGGGGCAGATCGAAGGTCAATGGCGCTTGGGGCGGGGCCACAGGGCTCGGCGGGCCCTCCGCTGGGGGTTCCCAGGGGCCCGGGGCAGATCGCACCGATGGCGCCCAGCCCTGCGCCGCTGACGGCTGGTGCTGCGGGGGTGGTGGGGGGTCCTTGCGCGAGCGGCGACGGCCCAGCACCAGCGCCAGTGCCAGGGCGGCGACCAAGGCAGAGAGTGCCAGCGCCACCCAGACCGGCACCGTGGTCATCACCGAGGCGTCGTTGGGCGCCTGGTCCGTGCCGTTGTCGTATGATGACTGCTTGGGCGGCGGGAGAGGGGTGTGGTCGATGACGATCGTCAGCGCAGCAGTGTCCGTGGCCCCAGAATCGTCGGTGACCGTCAGCTCGACCTGCAGGTCCTCTTGGCCGACCACCAGTGCCACCACCTGACCTTCGTAGGCCTCGCCGGCGATGCGCCAGTGGTATTCGACGACCTCGCCGTCGTCGTCCGTCGAGCCGCTGGCATTGAGCTCGACGACCGCATGGGGCCGCTGCAGACCGATGGGCGCGATCGCAGCAGTCGGGCCGCGGTTGGCCACCACCACGTCGACCGTGGTCGCTGCGGTCGCCCCGGAGTCGTCGATGACCTTGAGGGTCACCGCATAGGTCCCCGGGCGGGGATAGCCGTGAGAGACCGTCGCTCCTTCGCCGGCCGTGCCGTCACCAAGGTCCCACACGAACAGGGCGATGGTGCCATCGGGATCGCTCGAGGCACTCCCGTCGAAGTGCAGCACCGAGGCCGATGGCTGGGCCGCACCCAGGGCTGCGATCTGCGGCAGCGGGGGGAGGTTGAGGACCTCCAGGGACCACCGTGCGACCTCCGAGAGCGCCCCATCGTCGTCCCGCGCGGCGACCGTGACCTGGTAGAGCCCGTGCCGTCCGAGGGCCAGGTCGACGCTGCCCGTCTGCCCCTGCGTCAGGACCGAGAGCCCATCGAGGGTCCATTCCAACCCTCCCACTGCGCCGTCGAGGTCGGTGCCGTTGGCCGAGAGCGTGACCGTCTGCCCCCGCATCGGTGGGAGCGTCAGCGTCGGGGCGATGATCGCCACCGAAGGGGCGCGGTTGTGGACGACGATGGTGGCGCTCAGCTGGGCGACCGCGGAGTCGCCATCGAGGGCGGTCGCGGTGACCGCGTAGGTGCCATCGTCGGGCCAGGAGGCCACCAGCGCCATCCCGCCCGCGGCAGGTTCGACCGAGCCGATGATCGCGCCGGGCAGGTCGTACGAGAGGGCCACGGGTCCTTCGACATCGGCGCCCGCGATCGTCACGAGGACGGTCTCGTGCGTCAGCACCTCGCTGCGATTGAGCAGCAGGCTCAGCTGCGGGAGGCGGTTCAAGATGGTCACGCTGACGTTGCGCGGCCCCGCCTGCAGGCCGCTGTCGTCGCGCACCCACAGCGTGATGAGGTACTCGCCCGCACGCTCGTAGGCGTGGTCGAGGGTCGACTGACTCACCCAGCCGGTGTCATTGCCATCGCCCAGGTCCAGATGGAAGCTGAGCCCCGGCAGGTCGTCGGCGCTGCCACTGGCGTCGATGTGCAGCGGCTCGCCCGTCATCGCGGTCGTGGGGCTGACGGCGAGGCTCGGCACCGGCGCCGCGTTGACATGGATCATGGCTGCGACGGTGTTGTTGCCCTCATCGAGCTCCACCAGCTCGTCGAGGGGGTCGACCATCGCCAGGAGCGTGACGTTGCCGGCGACCTCCGCCACGTAGGGGAAGGGGACGACGATGCTGTCGTTTGCGACCAAGGAGGGGACGGTGACGTTGCCCAGCAGGACCGGCCCCTCGAAGAAGCTGACGGTGACGTTGGTGGCATCGGTGTTCCCCCAGTTGGAGAGGTCGACCGAGAGGTTGACCGTGTCCCCCTCGTTGGCGGCGATGGCGTCGGTGTCGAGTGACCCGGAGGGGACTCGCAGGTCCATGTACTGCAGGTGGGAGAGCTCCGCTGCGGTGGCCACCACCAGGCGGGTGGCATCGGCAAGCAGCGAGAGGTTGTAGTTGGCGATGACGTCGTTGTTGGTGTGCAGCAGGTCGAACTGGAAGTCATACTCCGAGAGGAAGATCCCCCGGTAGCCGTTGACCCAGTAGGCGTTGACGTCGGTGGGGACCGAGGCGGTCTGGTAGTAGACGTTGGTCAGGGGAAGGTTGTACCGCGCGGTGGCGTTCTGCACGGCCAGGGCGATGGGCAAGGACGCGGCGTTGTAGCCGACCTGCATCCCGTGGGTGGAGATCTCCCGGCTGACCATGTCCATGTCGAGGATCGCCAAGACGTCCACGCCGTCGGTCCCCAGCAGCGCGGCATAGTCGAGCGAGCCCCGCAAGCCCAGCTCCTCGGCGTCGAACCCCGCGAAGACGATGGTGTTGCGGAACCGGTACTGGGAGAGCACGTAGGCCGCCTCGATCAGCGCCACGGTCCCGCTCCCGTCGTCGTCGGCCCCCGGGGCGTAGACCCAGCGGTTGTTGCCCGGCGCGCCACTGACTGTCGAGTCGACGTGCGCGCCGATGTGGACCTGGGGCGCCGACGGGTCGGTCCCAGGGAGCACCGCGATGATGTTGCGCATGTCGGTGCCGTCCTCGGAGCGGACCGGGCAGTACGAGAGGCAGGGCGCAAAGGAGACCTCCAACCGCCCGGTGGCATTGAGGATGTCGAAGATCCACTGCGTCGATTCGGTCGCATTGTCGGTGTGGGCGTAGCGAGTGCCGAATCCCACCAGATCCTCCCACAGCTCGAGCAGGTGGTCGTCGGAGACATCGGGGAGCATCTGCGCGATCATCGCCTGCTGCACGGGGTCAGGGGCGTAGGGGTCGATGGCGCGCGCAGCGGCGCCCGCTTCGAGGTGCGCTACCCCTGCCGGCGGCTCCCACTGGTCAGGGGAGAGGGTGGTGGAGAGGGGCAGCGTCGGAACCGATGCTGGTGACGGCGCCTCGCGGGCGACGTCGGCAGCCACCGAAGGCGGTATCAGCAGCAGGAGCGCCACGGCGCCCACGATGATCCCGAGCCGACCCGATGCGCGCTCACCGACCCTCGTGGTCACTAGGCACACCCTCACACCCCTGTGGGCCCAGCGGGAATATGGGCTTGCCGGTCGGGCGCGCCCACCGGCTAGCCGCCCCGGGTCAGCCGCGTGACGCCCGTCGGGGTCCCGACGAGCACGAGATCGGCCATCCCCAGGAACAACCCGTTCTCGACCACCGAAGGGATCAGGTCGATGCGGGCCTCGAGGGATGCTGGGTCGTCGATGCCGCTGGGGAACATGCAGTCGATGACGACGTTGTCCGAATCGGTCCGCAGGGGAATGCCCCCCGGGCGCGTGCGCAGGGCGGGGGTGCAGCCCAGCTTCCGCAGGGCTTCGACCGCCTGTCGCTTGCCGAAGTCGACCACCTCGACGGGCAGGGGCGTGCGGGTGCCCAGCCGTTCCACGATCTTGCGCTCGTCGACGATGATCACCAGCGTATCGGTGACCGAAGCGACGATCTTCTCGCGCAAGAGGGCGCCGCCGAGCCCCTTGATGAGGTCGAGGTGGGGATCGACCTCGTCGGCACCATCGATGGTGAGGTCGACGCGGTCGTAGTCGTGCAACGTCGCCAGCGGGATTCCCGCCTCCTTGGCTTGCTGCTGGGTCGCCAAGGAGGTGGGGATGCCCACGATGGAGAGCCCCTCCTTGATGCGCTGCCCCAAGCGGGCGATCGCGTAGACGGCGGTGCTGCCGGTGCCCAGGCCGACCACCTGCCCATCGCGCACCTCGTCGGCGGCGGTGCGCCCGACCAGTCGCTTGAGCTCCTCAGGTCCTAGCGTCATCGCTCCACGCTCACGCGCCGTACTTCTCGCTGCGGCCAGCCAGCTGGAGCAGGATGGGCATCAGCGCGGTCCCGGGGAGCCTGCCCAGCGCCCCGCTGGCGACGGCGATCTCGTCGAAGCAGCGGACACCGTCCTGCCGGACGCCCGGCCCCCACATCAGCAGGGGGACGGTGTCACCCGAGTGCTCCTTGGTCGTCACCGGGGTGCAGTGGTCGGCGGTCAGGGCGACGATGCCGTCGAAGCGCGAACGGACGTGCCCCATCGCCGCATCGATGCGCTCGATAGCGGCAACCTTGGCCTGGGCATCGCCGTCATGGCCGGCGATGTCGGGGGCCTTGAAGTTGATCACCACCAGGTCGTGGGAGCTCTTGAGCGCTGCCTCGACCTTGGCGACGTAGTCGCTGTGCAACGCCCCGGTGGCACCGGGCACCTCGGCGACCTCCATGCCCATCCAGTGGCAGAGGCCCTTGATCAGCGCGACGCCGGCGATCCCCAGCACCGTGATGTGGTGACGCTCGCTCAGCGGCGGCAGCGGGGCCAGCACCCCGCCCCCGCGGGCCAGCAGACAGTTGGCGGCCCCCTTGCCGGCCTCGACTCGCGCGAGGTTGACCGGATGGGTCGAGAGCACCTGATGACTCTGGGCCGTGAAGGCGTTGAGCAGCGCAGCGGTCCGCTCCCCTTGGGGAGCCGTGGCACGGCAGCGGGCGATCCCCCCCTCGCGGTGCGGGTCGACATCGCTGATCTCGGTGCTCAGACCCTCACCGCGCAGCACCAGCGCCCCGCGGTGCTCGGTGCCCTCCTTGACCAGGAAGGTCACCCCATCGATGACCGTGCCGTCGAGGGCAGCCGCCAGCGGGCCGGTCTGTGAATCGATACGGCCAGCCCGTCGGTCACTGACGATCAGCTCGCCGCCGTGGGGGATGACCGTGGCGAAGTTGAAGCGCAGCGCCAGGTCGCCGCCGCGCAGCCGCAGGCCGACGCCCATCGCCTCGATCGGACCGCGGCCGCTGTAGTAGCGGTACGGGTCGTAGCCGAGCAGGGCCAGATGGGACGTATCGCTGCCGGCGACGATCCCCGGGCCGATGGGGTCGATCTGGCCGCAACTCCCCTCCGCCGCCATCGCATCGAGGGTGGGCGTGCGCGCCGCTTGCAAGGGCGTGCGTCCTCCCAGCTGCGGGACAGGCCGGTCGCCCAGACCATCGCAGATGACCAGCAGCATCCGCGTCATCGGCGCGCCATGGGGGAGCCCCCCAGAAGGACCTTGTGGCGGCGCTCAGCCGGCTAGGAAGAGGGCGGTCGGGTAGAGCCACCCCAGCAGGTAGGCCATCAGGGTCATCGCGAAGATGCTCAGCAGGTTGACCCAGCTGCCGTTCATCCAGCCGCGGTTCTCGAACGCGGCGCCCAGCACGCTGTCGAGCTGGCAGCCGACAAACCCCAGGACGCACACCAGCACGTAGGCAGGCAGCGTGCGGACCAGGGCGCCATCGAACAGCGGGAGGGCAACGAAGGCGGCGGCGGCGATCGCCGCAGCACCGAAGGCCGCGGCTCCCTGTCCGATGGGCGAGACCCCGCCATTGGCTCCCACCGGCGCGCGGCGCCAGGGTGCCCATACCCAGACGGTGCGACGGTCGAAGACCCCCAGTTCGGAGGCGAGCGTGTCGCTGGTGGCGACGGCGATGGCTGTGACGAACATCAGCGCGCCCAGACCCTTGGGGAGCGACGGGAGCGGCGGGGGGTAGGGGAAGCTCAGCGCCGCCACCACCACCGGGACGTAGCCGTTGGCGATCACGTTCTCCATCCCCCGCCGACCGCCGTGGGACTGAGCCACGTCGAGCGCGACCTTCTCCTCGTAGCGGTGCCGCGTGGCAAGGTAGGAGAGCACCACGAAGAGCAGCAGCAGCCCCAGCCAGGTCCAGTGGCCAAGGATCCCGACCACCAGGCCCATCACGAAGGCTAGTGCACCCCCGGCGAGGTCGAGGACCCGCTTGGAGACTGCCAGATAGTAGAGCAGCGCCGAGGCCAGGATGGTCAGCACGATGTTGAGCAGTCCCAGCTCGTCCATCGCCGCTCCAGTGCACGCTAGGGATGGCCGGCGGCCGGACGGACGATGACGCGGTCCCCGTGGTGGATCCCCAGGCGCTCGGCAGCGACCCCCTCACGGACGGCCAGCTCGAGGAAGTCGCTGCTGCCGATGGTCAGCAGCAGCTCCTCCTTGGCCGCCAGCCCGTAGGTCCGCAGGTAGGGCAACGGGAAGGTCGAGCCGCGGACCACGACCTCGAGACGCTCTCCGGGGATGAACCGCTCCCGCACCGCGCTCCCGGGGATGTTGACGACGCAGTTGCCGAACCGGTCGATGTAGAGCACATGGCCGCTCAGCCCGCCCTCGACCTCGCCATGGCCGTCGATGCTCAGGTCCATCCACCGCTCCAGCGGCACGCCGAGCTCCGCTGGGGGCACGCCCTTGGCCAAGAACGCCGCCACGGGCGCGAAGATGTCACGGCCGTGGAAGGTGCTCGAGACGTCGGCGAGCGTGTAGCGGAAGTCGGTCACCTTGTGGACGGCCTGGACGCCCAGCAGTCTCGCCGCGGGGGCGAGCAGCCCGTTGTCGGGGCCCACCAGCGTCCCGTGGGTGCAGCTGACGATGATCGGCGCACGCTCGGTACCCACCCCCGGGTCGACGACGCCGACATGGATCGCATCGTGGAAGAAGGGCACCGTGCTCAGCAACACGAAGGCGCCTGCGGCGACGTTGTGGGCGGGCACGTCATGGGCGATGTCGATGATCGGGACGCTGGGGACCACCGAAGAGATCGCCCCCTTCATCTGCGCGACGTAGAGCGAGGTGCCGAAGTCTGTGGTGAGCGTGATCACGACCATCGGTTCGCCCTCGCGACGCCCTGGGCGCGCGTGCTCCGGCGTGGGCCGGAGGCTACAAATAGCCTGCCCTTGAGTGGCAACGCATGACGTCACCGGGCCAGGCCCTTCTGCCGCTCATCAAGGGAGCGACCACCGAGCTGCTAGGGACCGAGGAGTTGGTCCTCGACGCCATCCGGGACCTTGTCAAGGACGAGGTCAAGCGGCACATCCTCTCGACACTCGATGCCAACCCCGAGCTCAAGGCCGAGCTGCGGGAGGCGGTCCACGGCTTCCTCGAAGCCAAGGCCCGCGAGCTGCTGGCGGCCGCCAAGTTGGCAAAGAGTGGTGCCAAGCTGGGATTGGCGATGCTGCCCGCCTCGCTCAAGGACGAGATGACCCGCGAGGTCCAGAAGATCCTCGAACAGGAACTGGGTCGGATGTTCGAACGCACCGTCTGAAGCAGACCGGGGGTCGCCCCCGGCCGGAGCCGGGGGCGTTGTCGCCACCTCGTGGCGCGCTTCCTACAGAGGCAGTGCCTAGCCGAAGAGGGCGCCCAGACCCGCGGCAGCCTCTTCCTCGGAGACGCCCGGTTCCTCGTCCTTCTTCGATTCCTTGGCCGCCGCGCCGCCACCGCCGCTGGCGGCCGCAGGGGCCGCAGCGACCGCGGTCACGGCGGCACTGGCGATGACCTCGTTGATGTTGACCCCGTCGAGCGCTGCCGTCAACGCCTTGATGCGTGCGCTGTCGGCGGTGACGCCCGCTGCCTTGAGGACGGCAGTCAGTCCACTCTCATCGATCGTCTTTCCCGCGGTGTGCAGGAGCATGGCTGCATACACGTATTCCATTCTTTTTCCTCCAACAATCCTCACTGGTCGTGAATGTAAGGGCCCTCTGCCTAACCGAAGAGGGAGCCTAGCCCGGCTGCCGCCTCGTCCTCGCTGACGGCAGCCGCTGGCTCCTCCTTCTTGGGGCTGGCGTCGCCGCCGCTCCTGCCTGCAGGTGCAGCGCTCGGGAGCGGTTCGCCGGTGATGACGCTGTTGAGCACCGCCGCGACCCGCGCGGCGCGTCCGAGCAGGTGCGGCAGGGTGCCCTTGCTGACGAAGCCGGCGTCGAGGGCGACCGCCAGCGCCTCGCGGTGGGCCTTGACCACCAGCAGCGGCATGCTGGCCTTGGTCGGGTAGGCAGCACCCAGCGCCAGCGCCATCGCTCGTGCCGCCGCGGTCCGGACCTGGGCGAGCACCGCGGCCTCGTCGATCGACAGGACCGCTGGCTGGTAGGTCTGTCCCTTCTCCCACGCCAGGCGCAGGTCCAGCCCGACCTCGAGGGGGAAGATCTCGAGCTTGCTGAGCATGGTCGCAAGGTCTTTGGAGATCGTATCGCCCGCCTTGACGACGACCTTGTCCTTCTTGATGACGACCTTCCCGCCCTCGATGCCCGCGGGGATGCCGACCTTGCCCAACTCACCGACGATCGGGCCGGGCTTGAAGGAGGTCTCGCCCGCGGCGATCGTGATCTCCTGGGGCGCCTTCTCGCCACCCTTGGCGGGAGAGGGAGTCTTGGTGCGCTCCATCTCCTTGTAGAGCTTGAAGGGGTTGAGGTCGGTGGCCACCAACGCTACCGGACCATGGACGCCCTCGCCGAGCTTGATCAGCCCTGGGCGTTCCTTCTCGACCGCCTTGAGCGCCAGTTGCAGCAGGGTGTTCTTGGTCACCCGCACCGTGACGCTGCCGCTGAGGGTCTTGCGCATCCGCATCAGCTGGGATGCAGGGATGCCGGTGATGCTGACGATGCCGAGCACTTGCTTCTGCCGCAGCAGGGCGGTGAGCTCGGCGACCTCGTCGCGCTTGTAGGCGGGTGCCTTGGACGTCGCGATCGCCATCGTGTGGTCTCCTAGCGCACCCGCACCGACGGCCCCATGGTCGTCTTGAGGTAGATGCTCTGGATGTTGAGAGCGCCGCGCTCGAGCCTGCCCTGGACGCGCTTGATGATCGCCTCGGCGTTCTCCGCCAGCTGCTCGACGGACATCGAGATCGGGCCCACCGGGGCGTGGAAGGTGCGGCGGTCCTTGGATCGCACCTTGACCGTGCGCCGCAGGTTGTCGACGAGCATGCTGGGGTCAGAGCCGGGGGGGACGGGCCGAGGCATCTTGCCCCGTGGCCCAAGGACGATGCCGAGCGTCTTGCCGATCGTGGGCATCAGCGGCGCCTCTGCGACGAAGTAGGCGTGGCGGGCCGCCAGCACCTTGGCGGCCTTGCGATCGCCGCCCAGCTCGCTGAGCTTGTCGGCGCTGATGATGGTGTCAGCGACCTTCTTGACCTTCTCGGCGACCTCAGGCCCGGCGATGACGGCGATGCGCACGCCCGTGCCGCGTCCGTGGGGCAGCAGCACGTCCTCGTCGAGGCGGTTCTTGGGGATCGACAGGTCGATGTCCTTGAGGTTGAAGGCCAGGTCCAGCGACTGGTTGAACTTGCGCGGGGGCGCCGCCTCGATGGCGGTCTTGACGGCCTTGAGGATCTCCGCGTCTGCCACGTCGTCACCTCCGTAGTGTCGGCGTACGCCAGCGAGGGGGGGCTCCCCCTCTGCTACGGGGCTTGCTCGCCACACCGGCCCCCCCATAAGTACCTTTGGGGAAGGGCGCTGCCCCGATCGTCGAAGCGTCCCTGCAGCAGCTCGGCAACCCTAATGGGGACGACCGCGCGTTGCCCCGACGCAACAGGACCCAAGCGACGTCCTGCGGCGAGCGTGACCCATGGAGTGGAAGCCCAAGGACGCCTGCGGGGTCGTCGGGATCTCGACCGATGACCGGGAGGTCAGCGGCGACATCTACCTTGGGTTGCGCGCGCTCCAACACCGCGGCCAGGAGTCGGCGGGGATCGCCACCTTCGGTGCGCGGCCGGCGTGCATCACCGGCATGGGCCTGGTCCACGAGGTCTTCGACCGCGACAACCTGCAGACCTTGGTGGGCCGCTGCGGCATCGGTCACATCCGCTACTCCACCAGCGGCGGCTCCAACCGCGAGAACGCCCAGCCGGTGCGGGTCGAGACGACGCTGGGGGAGCTGGCCCTGGGCCACAACGGCGACATCACCAACGCCGATTCGATCCGTGCCCAGCTGCAGGCCTCCGGTTGGGCCTTCTATACCACCACCGACAGCGAGGTGATGTTGCGACTGATCGCCAACGAGGTCGCCGACCACCGGGACCTGCCCCGGGCGGTACGCGCCGTCTGCCGCATGTTGCACGGCTCCTACGCGTTGGTGGTGCTGCTCAACGACAGCGTCGTCGGCGTGCGGGACCCCCACGGCATCAAGCCCCTGAGCCTTGGGCGCTACCCCAACGACGGCGGCTACGTGCTCGCCTCGGAGTCGGTGGCCTTCGACACCCTCGGAGCAGAGTTCGTGCGCGACATCGCGCCGGGAGAGATCGTGGTGCTGCGAAAAGGGACGATTCACAGTGTCTCGATGGGCGCGGCACAGCACAAGGCCCACTGCATGTTCGAATGGGTCTACTTCGCCCGGCCCGACAGCGTGCTCGAGGGCAGCCTCGTCCAGAACGTTCGGGTGCTGATCGGGCGCGCCCTGGCGGAACAGTTCCCCGTCGCGGGGGCCGATATGGTCGTGCCGGTGCCCGACAGCGGACGCGATCACGCGGCGGGCTTCTCT
>JAHFTX010000030.1 GCA_023265395.1 Thermoplasmata archaeon | reverse complement strand
GGGCGACCCATCTCCTCGCCGAGGTCGTTGAGGCCGGCGGCATGCCGAAGGTGATGATGTTGCGGCGGCCCTGCTCCAGCGAGATCGGCACCGACGATGGATGAGGGGCAGCATCGCCCAGCTTGGCGCGCAACAGCGCCTCAGCGCGCTGGAGGTCCTCCCCACTCACGCTGGGTGAGGCTCCGTCCACTGTCATCCTCACCGACCCCCCGACTCCATCCGCTCACGCGCCTTGGCGAGAAGAGCCTCGGCCTTGGGGGAGGGTGTGCCCGCAGCGCGGGCGCGAGCGGCCAACACCTCGAGCGCCTCGAGCTGCCGCCATGTCGGGATCCTCGGCTCACCGCCGAGGCGGACGATGCCCAGCGTCATCAGGGCAATCGCGGTCCAGAGCGCGACGGTCAGGTACTGCGGGTCGACGAACGGGACGAACTCCTTGACTTCGAACTTGGACGCTCCGAAGCCTTCGACGGCGATCCCCACCCGGTGCGTCCCGGCGTTGGGGATGAAGGAGAGCTCGATGGTGTGCGCGTCACCGGGGGAGAGGCGATCGACGGTCCGCGATTCCACCACCTCACCGTCCTCGAGCAGCTGGATGATGAGGTTGGTCGCCTCGGCGGTGCCCGTGTTCTGAATCGTCGCCTGGACGTAGATGCGGTCGCCGGCAAAGAGGACGTCTTGGCCTTGGTAGCTGAGTTGCGCCTGGGTGCGGGCGGGCAGGTTGCTCACCCGCATCTGGGTGATGGAGAGCTTGGGTTCCTGCGGCAGGATCACCTCGAGCGGAGTCTCCGAACGGGCGATGGCGGGTCCATCGATGGTCTCAGCGAACTCGATCGCCAGCGTATGGGTGCCAAACTCCGATCCCGCGGGGACCTCGTAGGAGAAGTGGAGGATGGTCGCGATCTCGGTGCGGGGGATGTCGACCTTGATCAGCCCCTGTGGCAGGATCAGCGGCAGGCGCCCAGGGAACTCATCGAAGAACCTGAGGTAATAGCCCTCGGCGTCCTTGCTGCCGCGGTTGACGTAGGCATAGTTGAGGGTGATGTTCTCGCCAATCCGTGCCTTGTCGACCTTGGGGATAGCGAAGTAGGTGATCTCGATGCGTGGCTGGGCGGTCGGCCGCGGATTGACCAACACCGCCTTGGTCAGCGAGGAATCGGGGGTGCGGACGGTCAGCGTCAGGATCGTGGGGGTGTTGACCAGTGGGGCCGTCCAGGCGACCAGCACGGTGCGCGACGAGCCGGGACGGACGTTGGTCAGCGGCTGCGACCCGATGGCGGCCCCATCGACGAGCACCTCTGCCACCGAACTGGTGATGTTCCCCTCGCCGGTGTTGTGCACGGTCCCTTGGATGCTCAGTTTCTCCGAGGCGACGATCGTGCTGGGGGCGACCAGCTCGGTCACCGTCGCGATGCCGCGGGGTGCCAGGACGGAGACGAGAATCGCAACCGCTCGCCCGGCGATGCGGCACCAGAGCAGGTGGTCCCCTGCCGGCAGGTCAGCCAGCGGCAGGGGAACGGGCTGATGGAGGTCCACATGGGCCGCGACCTCGACCACGAGCTCCGAGCGGGGGGTGTCGTTGGCATCGACACCGCAGGAGAGGGGGAGCTGGCCGCTGTCGAGGTCCCCGCCATTGGCCAACCGCAGGTCAAGGTCGAGGATCGACTCCATCGCCGGGTGGGTGGTGGCAGGGACCAGCGGGCCGACGGTCAGCTCACTAGGGTCGAAGGTCGGCAACGGCCGCACCGTCACCGCCACCGAAGCCTGGGCGTCGGCGGGCGTGGGATCCGAGAGGTTGAGAGGGTTGGCAGCACTCCCTTGCGGTGGGAAGGAGACCCAGAAGACCAGCACCACCGTACCCGATTCGACGGAGCCGCTGTCCCAGGGCAGCGTCAGCGTCACAGGTTCCGTCCCCGTGAGCCCCAACTCCGTCAGCTGGGCCGTGGTGGTCAGAACGCCCACCCCCCATCGCAACGTCAGGTTCTCGATTGGGGCGCTACCGTCCGAGTGCACGGTCAGGGAGATGGTCACCTGCTGACCGACCTCGGGCGAAGCGGGGGAGAGCTGCGGCAGCTCGAGCCACAGGTCGACCTCAGCAGCGGCGCTGACGGGAAGCGCTGGAGGTAGCAGCGCGCTGAGCACCAACAGGAGGGTGAGCAGACTGCGACGGGCCGCCAGTGGTTCGCCTGCCACGAGCGGGGCCGACGGCCGTGCGAACATGCAACGGCCTACCGACGGGGACCTAAAATACTATTGGAAAGGCCCCGAAGGCAGGGGTCGGACCAGCAGAGGGCCGCTCTGCGCGCAAGGCCGGCTGGCTTCCGTTCCTTGGAGGCTGCGCTCGATTCCCCCGAGGGTCGATCGGCATTCCCTTGGGTAGTCAGCTCGGTGTGGCGCTGGGAGAATCACGAGGATTCTGACCTTCGACCCAGGATAAGCCTGTTGGGGACCTCCTCGAATCCTCGACGAAGGTACGCCCGCCGGCGTGTCGACACGCTTTTCCCTGACCGCTGCGTGCCGCGAAGGGGGCACCGATGGCCAAGAAGTCCAAGCACTACCGATTGCGTGGCGCTGGGACGGCCACCTCCCGAAGCCAAGAGCGCGACCTGCTGACACAGGCCGCCAAGGTCCGCGACGACCCGATGGTGGTGCTCCCCGACCTCCATGGGTGCGGGAAGAACTGCTTCCTGTGCCCAGTGGTCAAGCTCGAGCGCAAGCTCCTCGAGGTCCAGCAGGTCGCCGACGACGCGCCCGCCCTGGCTCGCCTGGCCAACCGTGGAGAGCCCTTGGCGATGGCCTACGCCGGCACGCTGGGCCTGCTGCATGGGCGCACCGACGAGGAGGGCAATCCCACCGGCGCGCCGACGATCCCGCGGGTGGCACAACTGCGCACTCCCTATGGCCCGGCGCGCTTTGCGCTGCGAGGCAAGGGCCCACACGCGATGCTGGCCGGAATCCAGAACAGCGATGATGTCGGGCTGAAGCTGGCCGCCCACCTCGAACTGGTGCAGGGCAAGGGGCTCCACCTGTACGCCACCCCCTCGACCATCCACTGCTCCGGCAAGGCCGATCAGCCGCCCGAGGCCTTCCGTACCTTCCTGCTGCGGCAGTTCAAGGCCGATCTGGTCCACAGGGGAGATCGGCAGCTGAGCAGCGATCTCGACGGCACAGCCTTAGAGCAGGACCCGATGGTGATCACCCCGTGGCTGCGCGTGCGCTGGGAGCAGGCACGCCTCGACCTGACGATCTCGGAGCGCGCCGCCAAGCGCTCCGAGTCTCTTCTGGGGACCATCCTCCGACACGTGGCGATCCCGCCCAAGACGGCACGGGCGCACCTGCAGATCACCTCCGGGGGCGGCCTGCGGTGCAACAACAAGTGTGCGACGTGCTACGTGCGGGACGAGCAGGTGCAGGAGGAGACGGCCGAGGGCTATCTGACCGGCCGACTCTCGGACGAGCAGCTGATCACCCGCCAAGTCGCTCAGCTGCAGGGGCGACTGCCGGAGCTCGAGACGCGGGTCTTCGTGCGGGGTCGGGACTGCTACGGGGACAACGCCGAGGCGTTCCTCGATTCGCTCGAACCAACCGATGAGGAACGGATCGCCACGGCTGCCGTCCTCGAGGTGGTCGAGGAGCCGCTCATCCTCAAGGGTGACCGCATCGGGGGACAGCTGGCGGAGTGGTGGCCGGAGCACGGTTCACGGATGTTGCGAGCGATCTTGCAGGACGAACGCCTCGCCGACGAGCTCTCCGCCTCGATGCGGATGCAGCAACAGACACCGGCACAGGTGCTCCAGCAGGCCCTGGTGATCGCCCGGGAGCGGGATGTGATCTCCCAGCTCCCCACCTATGAGCGGCTCCCGCCGGTCGCCGCCTTCGCCGACCTGCTGGCGCGCACCCACCGCACCGCTGGGGCCAAGGCCACGTTACGCCTGATCGAGCGCTCTCGCGAGCGGGACACCAAGGCCCGGTCGGTCGCCTTCGCCGCGCTGCAGCTGTTGGGTGGCCAGGACGCCAAGCGCTGGCAGTTCTCCGCGGTCGAGACCGAGTTCGCCGAGTACCTCAGCGGGCCGTTGGAGCACTTGCTGGATGCAGAGCCGGAGCAGTACGACGAGGCCCTCCAGGCGGTGCTCGCCGCAACCGGCAGCACGGAGCGAATCACGCAGCGCACACCGAGCAAGCGGGGGCCAGACCGTCGGATCACCCGATGAGTCCGCTATTGCCCAGGGCGGTGACCACCAGCGCGGTGATCGTCGCGGCCCAGGTCATCCCCACGAAATGGGTCAAGCCCCCCAGAGGGTGACCACCACTGACGACGCGGGTCATGACCGCTGTGATGGCAGCATGGGCGATCAGCAACAGGAAGATCGCCAGGTGAAACACGCCGAAATCGAAGGGAGGTTGTTGGAGCGCCTGCAGCAGACCAAAGCCGGGGCTGTGCAGCGTCGCGGCGTCGGTACCAGACCCCAACGCGGCCGTCAAGCCGACGAACTGCTCGTGGAAGCTCTGGATCAGATAGAGGATGAAGTAGAGCACCAGCGCCGTCGAGACCGTCAACCCGTAGAGCATCCACGTGAAGGTCGACGCGCTCTCCTGCTTGAGCCGTCGCAACCCCAGGATGCGGATGAAGTTGCCCGAGATGATGCGGCTGATGCGGCGTCCGTCACCACCGATGCGCACCCCCTCGACGTACATCTCATTGAACTTGGCGATCAGCTCCGAGAGCGTCTCGGCGGCGAAGAACTCCCAGGCGCGCTTGGATCCGATGCGGGTGCCAAGGCGTTTGGCCAGGTCGCCGATCGTGACGTTGAGCGGGCCGAAGTCGTGCAGCCGCAGACGCCGCACCGGCGCCGCGGTCGAGCGACCCGACGAGGCGGTGCCAGAGCCCAGGGAGCGGATGAAGCTCGGGTAGTAGGAATCCCGTCGCAGGATGCGGCGCTCGTGCAGTGCAGTGAAGAGGGAGGGATAGAGCAGGGGAGTGATGGTCGCCGCGATGACCAGCTCCCAGGGCAGGGTCGGGCCGAACCAGGTGTGCGGGGCGCTGCCTTGCTCGAAGAGGTTCACCGAGAGTCCGAGCACGGGCCGACCCGCCTCGGTGGCGGCGACCAGGGCGTTGAGCACCGCCAGTGGGAGGAAGACCACCAGCATCATCGGGATCGCCGCGAGCACCCGACGGCGCTGCTCGGCGTGCACCGCGGTCCGCATCGACGTTTGGGACCAGATCGACTCGCCCGGGATGAGGGCGTAGAGCAGATAGAGCATCGCTGCCTCGAAGAGGAGGAACAGGCCGATGCTCAACCAGAGGTTGGTGGTGATGTCGGAGGGGACGATGAAGGGGGTGATCGCCACCACGACGATGATGAAGAGCATGGCGGTCGTCAGCGCGATGTAGAGCTCCTTGAGCTGCTCGACTGCGCGCATGGCGCTCTCGTAGCGGATCGCGTACTGGTCCATCACCACGATCTGCTCGTTGCGGAAGAACTCCTCAGCAGTCTCCCCGGTCTCGACGCCCAGCGCCAACCGCGAGAGGAAGTCAGCGAAGAGCTCCGAGGGGCAGTCCTCTGCAACCGAACGGATTGACCGCTCCAGCGACATGTTCCAACGGGTCACCAGCGTGTGGATCTTACGCATCTCCGCGGCAAGCTCACCGTACTCCTGCATGAGTCCGAACACCTCGAGCATCTCGCGGCGGGAGGCCTCGGAGGTCGAGAGCACTCCCATACGGGTGATGAAGAGGTGCATCTCGCGGTCGATGGCGACCCCACGGGCGGCAAAGCGCACGTAGGGCTGGTAGACATAGACAAGGAAGGCGAAGGTCAGCACCGCCAGCAGCAGGCCATAGGTGAGGGCGAAGCGAGCCACCAGCTGCGGAACGCTCACGAGCATCAGCAGCCAACCGGTGAGCGCCAGGAGGTAGGCGGGAACTGCCTGGTAGACGACGCGCTCGACGAAGTCGACCTTGTAGTAGCGGTAGGAGCGCCGCAGCGGGGCGACGAGGTACTCCTTGGCCTCGTGGAAGAAGGACCACAGGTCCGCCGTCACGGAGACGTCGGTCGAGCCCAGCGCGGTGGTCATGCCCCCTCCGGCATCATCCCTCTCCTCACGAGAGGATCTCCGGCGGCAGGCCCTTCTCGCCTTCGGCGTAGTAGGCCGCCATGATCCGGTTGACCTCGGCGTATTCGAATATGTGGTGGTCCACCATCGCCTGGATGAATCGGGCCCGCTTCTGCAGCTCGGTGTAGATCATCCGCTTGTCCTCGAACTTCAGTTGCGGGGCGATCTTCTCCTCGAGGATGTAGGAGTTGTTCATGCCTCGGAAGTAGTGGGTGTCGGTGTAGGGGTCCCACTGGAAGACCGAGCGCACCAGCACGCCATCGAGCTGCTTGGAGTAGCGCAGGATCTCGTCGACGCTCACGACGCGCCGGATCAGCCGCCCCTGGTCGTAGATGACCTTCTGGAACACCGCGATGTTGAGGTTGTCGAAGAAGCGGATCGGGACGTTGATCGGCTCACCGGTGAACCGCTGGATCATCTGGGTCGTCGAGGGGGCGTGGAAGGTGCTCATCACCGAGTGCCCGGTCTGCATCGCTTGGAACATCATCGCCCCCTCGCGTCCACGGGTCTCCCCGACGATGATGTAGTTGGGACGGGACCGCAGGGCCGCCCGGATCAGGTCGAAGAGGTCCACCCGGCTCTCCTGCGGGCCGGTATCGCGCGTGACGAGGCGCTGCCACACCGGTTGCGGTGCGATGACCTCTGGCGTGTCCTCGGCGGTGTAGACCTTGGCGCTGTGGTTGATGAAGGTCAGCATCGAGTTGAGCGAGGTGGTCTTGCCCGAGGCCGTCTCCCCCGAGACGATGCAGTTCATGCCAAACTCGAGCGCCAGCCATAGGTAGGCCGCCACCAGCGGCGAGAAGGTGCCCCAGCTGACCAGGCGGCTGAAGGTCAGGGGCGTTGGCGAGAACTTGCGGATCGTGAAGCTGGAGCCTTTCTGCGAGACGTCGTCGCTGTAGATGATGTTGATGCGGCTGCCGTCGGGCAGCGATCCGTCGACGATGGGCTTGGAGTCGGAGACAGGCTTGCCGATGCGCTCGCTCATGGAGCGCAAGAAGGAGTCGAGTTCCACCTCGTCAGAGAATCGCACGTTGGTGCGCATCATGTTGAAGACCTTGTGGACGATGAAGATGTCCGCGGTACCCACCGAGTGGACGTCCTCGATGTAGCTGTCCCGCAGGATCCCTTCGAGGATCCCGCTCTCGATGATGTTGCGCCGCAGGTAGTAGCGCAGGACCTCGAGCTCGGCAGGAGTGATCACCACCTTGGGGTCCTCCCATTCCTTGAACAGTCGCGTGGTGGGCTCGGCCTTGCCCACCGTCACCCGCTCGAGGAGGCGCTCGAGGATGGCGACGAACTGCTCCTGGTTCTCGTGGGCGGGCTCCTCGGGAGCTTTCTTGAGGATAAGGTCGGTGATCGCGCGGAACTTGGCCCGCAGGGCATCATCCATGCCCGGTTCGAGCACGACGTAGCGCTTCCCTCCCGACCCCGGGTGGAGGAAGCAGTGGATGAACACCGGGTCACGGGTGGGGTAGAGGACGTTGAAGTGCTCGAGCTTGGCCATGTCCGAGGAGAGCTGCACCAAGAACTCCGGAGGGTCGTTGCCCTCCTGCTCCCATCGAGTGAGGTAGGCCTTCAGATGGGGGAATTTCGCCACCGCCTTCTGATACAGCTGCTGCCGGTCGAGGACTGCCATCTGCTCCCCCGCCTAGGCGACCGCCGTGATGTCGATGATGAACCCGACCTTGGGCTCGATCCGGAAACCGGTGGCCTCCACGATGGGCTTGGTGGATCCGGCAAACCGGCGGATCGTGATCGTCCGGGTCGTCGTGCCTTCGAGGCTGTCCATGACGATGTCGAGGTAGACTTCGCTGTCGGTCTTGAAGGGGCGGATCAGTTCGTCGGTGAGCTCGTCGGGCTGGACGGTGAGGATGACCGTCTTGCCCTTGCCGGTGAGCTTCTTGAAGAACGCCAAGGCATCGAGGACACGGTCTTGGTCGATGTCGTACTTGACCAGGGAGCTGAAGGTGTCGACGATGATGACGTCGCGCTCATAGAGGTGCTTGTTGCCCACCAGCAGCGAGAGGAAGTCATCGCGCTTCTTGTGCTTGCCGATCAGGGGAAACACGGGGATGTAGAGGAGCTCCTTGTTGAGCAGGTAGTCGACGACGTTGTAGCTGAGCGACTTCATCTGTTCGATGAAGCCCTTCATCGTGAACTCGGTGGAGATGTAGGTAGCGCTGTGATGGTTGCGCAAGAAACCGTACAGGAGGCGTTGGCAGACGGCGCTCTTGCCGGCGCCGAAGGCCCCGACGACGAGCACGATCGCCCCCGAGGGGATGCCCCCGCCGAGGTTGCGGTGCAGCCCGTCGGTGTCCAGCTCCACGCGGTAGGTGTCCACCATCCTTCCTTCCTCCCAGTCTCCGTGACGTGCCCCTGTGCCCCTAGGGGGCGACGAACTCCAGCCGATCAGTGGCCCCGTGGGCGGCGACGACGGTGACGAGCATATCGGTTCCTGAGGTCAGCGCAAGGCCATGGACCTCGATGATGGCGATTCCCTGGGGACCCCAGGAGCCTCCACCGACGATGTAGACAGTGGTGTTGGCCGCGAAGGTGCCGTTGACGAAGGCGCGGAGCGTGGCATTGGTCGCGGGCAGGCTGATGGTGCCGGAATTGAGCACATAGAGGGTCAGGGTCTGGTTGGTCGCGTTGTAGGGCATCGCCACCGGGTCGTTGATGATCCGAACGTCACTGCGCAGGGAATCCGCGAGGCTGCTGCTGCGCCCCTCGATGCCGTCGGCGAGGTTGGTGGTGCTGCTGAGCATCACCCCGACCACCACCGACGCCACCACCAGCCCGGCGATGAAGAAGATCAATTGGGAGACCGCCGTCGACGCCATGGCCTAGATCACCCCAAAGGCAGTCCAGCCGCCGCTGACGATGGCGACGCGCTGTCCTGACGACGCACTCGCGGAGAGCTGCAACGACAGGACCTGCTGCGGTCCCCACAGGTCGGTGCCGGCCAGGCCGTCGACGGTGCTCGAGAGCAGCGCCGCCGGTGGGAGCAGCGTGCCGTTGAGCAACACTCGCACGGCGGAGACATGGAGCATCGTGCCCCCATCATTGGTGAGGTTGAGGAAGAGCACCGTACCGTTGGTGGTGACGTTGAGAACGACTGTGTGGACCTGCGTCTGCTGGTGCTGCTGTACGAAGGAATCATCGGTGGCCTGTTGCACATTGTCGAGGCCGGCGAGGACGGTCACCAGCAGCAACGTCCCGGCGGTCAGCGCACCCGCCAGGAGTATGACGGCCGCGGCGGAGACACTGACGCCCAGCCGACCACCCCCCCGGGGCTCACAACCCGAAGTAGCCTTCCAAGCCCTTCTGCAGCTGCTGGACGTCGCGCTCGAGGTCCTCAAGGCGGGCCTTGTCGACCTCGGTGCCGCGGATCCGCTCGATGAAGATCAAAGTCTTGAGATGGTCCTCGGTGCTGAGCTTCCAACCCTCGGCACGGATGGCGCGTGCACCGCCCTTGGCGCTCGGGGTCGGCGCGCGGGTGGCGTCGTGGACCTTCTCCTTGCCATAGGCGACCACCACATCCCCCTCGGTGTCGCGGCTGCCGCTGCTGCCTGAAACGGCAACGGTGGGGGTGATGCTAGCCCCGCCATCGGCGACGCGGACGCCCCGGAGCACATCGAGCACATGGGCGCGGATACCCTCGGATATCCAGCCGATCCGGACGTAATAGGTCAGCAGAGAGGGGAGGTGCTCCCGCGAGACGCGGGACATCAGGAAGTCCATCCAGCGCATCAGAGCGATCAGGCAGGTACTGTCCCCGCCGATGCGGCTGAGGCGCACCACCCGTCCCTCGGCGCGTGCGCCACCGTCCGTCGGTGGCGAGAGCACGGAGAGCCCACCGCGCGCGCCGGCAAGTGCAGGGGCAGCCGCACTGGGCACGCCCTCGCCGACCGCGACCTCTGGTGTCGGCTCGAACAGGGAATCGAACTCGGGGACCTCACCCAGTTCGTCAGCGCCCAGCCCAGCGCCGAGGTCCGAGTCGATGAAGGGATTCATCTGGGTCGAGATCAGGTCGTAGAGCGAGGTCAGCTCCCGCATGTTCGCCTCCATGCGGGAGATACTCTCCTTGACCGTGCCGACATCGCTCCCGACACCCTCGGCGGAGCGGTCGATACTGTCCATGCGCCGGATGCTCTCGTCGAGGGCCGTCTCGAGGCCCTCGAGGCGCTCGAGGGGGGATCGGCCGCCGACGTCGGGGGCCTGCACCACCATCTGGAAATCGTCGCTCTGGCCCGTGCCGGGTGGTTGGGGGCTTGGCAGCTGGATGGCCGGGCTCAGCGCGGCGGAGGGCCCACGTAGCGCTGCTGCAGGGCCTGCCGGGACCTCGACGAGGCCGACATCGTCGTCAGCATCGAGGTCGGCTGGCGTGTCGAGGCCGACCTCCTCGTCGTCGCCCAGCTCCTCGAAGCCTGCAGCGGGAGGCGGTGGCGGAGCGGCGCGGGGCGGCGGGACCGCGGGGCGGTTCTGCGGCGACGCACCAGCGGGGCCGGGGGCTGCACCGCGCGGGGGCGCACCCCGACCACCCTCGGGTTGCGCCGACGGTGGCAGCGGTCGCGGTTGGCGGCCGGCAGGCTCGGCTGCGGTAGGGGCTTGCTGCTTCTTGCGGCCGAAGAGGCCGACGATCGGTAGCATCCCGACTGTCCCTTGGTCGCCTAGGCGGTCGTCAGGTCGATGAACTGTCCGGTGTAGGTGCTCGGGGTGGTGAATTCCTCGATCGTGGGCGGGCCCTTGTCGGGGATTAGCGTCACCGTCACGTCGGTGTTCTGCGCCAGCACGTCGTTGATACCCGTGGCAGCAGTCAGGTCGATCCACACCTGGACGACGTTGTCGTCATCGAGGAAGAAGGACCCAGCAGCGCTGTCCCAGTTGTCCTGGCCAGGACCCAGGGCGTCGACGGGCGTCTCCTCGCAACCAAAGGTCGTGGCGGTCGCACCGGGCGGCACACCCGCCCCGATGGTGAGGGTCGTGAAGAAGTTGTCCGAGCGCCACTGGACGCGCAGGTTGTTGAAGTCGACGCTCTCTGAGGGGTTCCACAGGGTCACGGTCAAGACGATGCAACGGATCGGTGCAGCGCCACCCGCGACCGGCAGGTTGCACGGACCGGCGACGACACCGTTGGCGCGGTCTCCGGTGACGGTGACGACCTTGATGCCACCGGCGACTTCCGCTCGGGCCGATTCACTCTGCTGCTCGGCATTCTCAGCGAACATGCTCGCCGACTGGATGATGACAGCGGCGGCGATGGCCGAGACCAGGATCAGCGCAATGAACACAATCAGGGTGCCGATACCGACGACACCGAGCTCCTTCTCTGCCGGAACGGGCAGCTTCTTCGAACGTACCATGCGGTCAATCCTCCCCCTAGTGTGGGTGGTCGAGGTTTATAAGGCTCAACCCCCGAACCCATATGAGGTTGGCGCCTCTGCTCCCGGATTAACCTACGGTTGGTATATGAAGGTTGGCCGGAGCGGTCCCTCGACGGATTTGCAGGGTTGCGCGACCGGGCTCATCGTCGCTCATCGAGGAGGTGGCATGCGCCCCCGCGCCGGGCGTACGGCATGGGCGCGCAAGGGCGGGGAGTCCGCGCTCTGCGCCGTCGTCGCCTCTCGCGGCTCGGTCGGTCCCCCGCCCCCATGAATGACGCGACCACCGAGCCGGGTCAGCGGTTCGAGCGCTCCGCTGCGCGCCATCGGGATGATCGCAAGTGCTGCGACGGCGCAGAGGCTGGCGACGAAGAGCGGCACGACCAACCACTGCCAGTCATCCTGATGAGGCGGCACGCGCCGCACCGCCACCTCGACGACGACGCTGTTGCCCGCGGCATCGGTTGCGACCAATTCGAAGCGGTTGGTGCTGAAGGCCAAGCTCGCCAACGAGGTGAAGGTCCCGTCCGCCCGCACCAACACGTCGTTACCGTTGATCCGCAACGTGACGTTCTCGTTGGCGTGGCCCTTGAGGGTCGTCATCCCCGCCGTGGTCACGCTGCCATCGGATGGGGTGGTGACGTTGAGGACCGGTGGCGTCGTGTCGAGGGTGATCACCACCACCGTGCTGTTGCTGTTGCCCGCGCCATCGGCAGCGACGACGGTGACGTTGTTGGCTCCATCGAGCAGGCCGACGACACGGCTGAACCTTCCGTCGAAGCTGCTGGCGAGCTGGTCATTGACGTAGACGACCGCGCCCGGCTCGGTCCACCCGGCGATCCCGAAGGTCGGCCGGTTGGTCGCTGCGGCGATGCCCTGGGCAGGCTTGGTCAGATGGATCTCCGGGGGCGTCGCATCGAGGATGTACGTGAGGTTGAGGTGCACCTCGTTGCCCAAGGCGTCGGTGGCGTTGAGGGTGAGGTTGTTGGGTCCCTCCACCAGCAGAAGGACGGCGAGGAAGCGGCCCCCAAGGACTCGCACCGCCTGGCCATCGACCTCCACCGTGCTGTTTGCCTCGATGGTGCCCGTAAGGTTGAATCGGATCTGGTTGGTGAGGCTGCCGTTGGGCGGGCTGAGCAGCAATGGGGAGACGACGGTGTCACGGAACAAGGTCCAGCGCAGCGCAGCACCGTTGCCCGCGAGGTCGACGACCCGCAGGTCGAATCTGTTCTGGCCCTCTCTGAGCGTGATGGGTGCGGCGAAGGTGCCGTCGCTGAGGGGGATGACGGTGCCATTGATGGTCAAGGTGACATTGGGCTCGGTGCGCCCGCGCAGCACGAGAGTCGAATCCCGGGTGACCAGGTTGTCCGGGGGATCGCTGATGACCAGCACCGGGGCCGTCGTGTCGATGGTGATGTTGATTGCCGTGGTGTTGTTGTTGCCTGGGACGTCGAAGGCGCGTAGCGCCAAGCGGTGGACGCCCTCGCCCAGCAGGCGGTCGAGCACCGGGTTGGGGTCTGCGCCAAGATCTTGCCATGGACCATCATCGATCGCGAGTTGAACCAGGGCGATGGGGTTGTGGTCATCCCAGGCGGCCCCGAGGATCGTGACATTGGTGTCGTTGAGCAGTGCACCCTGCTGGGGCGAGAGAAACACCACGCGCGGGGCTAGGTCGTCGACCCAGACCGTCAGCACGGTCGGGCGGCCCACCTGGGTCTGGTTCTGCTCGAGCAAGACCCCGTATTGCACCACGATGGTGTGTGGGCCCAAGGTGACGGTCTGCGCCTCGGTCAGTGTGCGCGTGTGCAGCAACACGGGCCCGATGCGGCCGCTGAGGTTCGTCGTGGCGACTACCAGCACCTGACCGCCGCTGCCGATGACCTGGAGGTCGGCGCCGGCGACCGCAGCGCCGTCACTGAGGCGCCGCACATCGACCGTCAGGGAGAAGAACTCCTCGATCGTGCCGCCACCCCGGACGAACCGGAGGTCGTTGTCGGCGACCACGACGTCCTGGAGTACCACGACCGGGGCGAACTCCAGTTGGATCCCGTCGCTCTGTGGGAGGATCGTGCTCTGGGCGATCACGACCAGCGCCTCTTCGCGTGCGCGAACGGCGATGGCACTGCTGTTGAGCAGCTGGAGCTGCGTGATGGTCGCCTCACCGGCGCGGATGTCGATGGCGCTGCTGAGCGTGCGCACGAACGTGACGTTGTCGAGCTGCCCAGTCGCCTCGAAGAAGGTGACGTCGCGGACGTTATCGCTCCAGTTGATGTCATGCACCTGGACGTCGGCGTCCTCGAAGGCATACAGCCCGAAGGTGCACCGACGGACCGTCACGCCCGAGAGGTCGACGCTGACGCCTTCGATCGTGATCCCCGTGTAGCAATCCTGCAAGACGGTCTGGGAGAAGGTCGTCGCGTTGCTCTGCAGCAGAAGCCCGCGCTGCGCGTCGGTCCCGATGAAGCCGAAGCCGCTGAGGATGCTGCCGTTGGAGTCGAGGACCCCCCCCGGGAGGACACTCAGGAGGTACGGCGCGCTCCCGTTGGCGGCTGAGATTGTCGCGCCGTCGAGCAGCAGGGCGCCCTCGACGGTGATCGTCACCGCGCCAGGGTTGGTGCCGTTGGAGAGCAGCGTCATGTTGCTCAGCATGAGGGATCCGCCGGGTGCGACCTGGATGCCCTCGTCGACCTCGAGTACCTCATCCCACACCACCGTTGGGTCGGTGATCAGCCACACCCCGCTCCCGGGTGGGGGGTAGTCGCCGGTCCCGGTGGCCTCCGCCGGGGTGCTCAACAGGAGCACCAGCACGAGCGTCGCTAGGGCGACCATGAGCACCACAACCGGAGCGTTGGCGCGCATGGAACGGATGATGTTGGGCGGGCGTATTTCAATGGGACGGTCTGACGTGCCCGGAAAGGTGCACGGCTAGCGACGGGGGTGCCCCTTGCCGCGGTGGACGCGGGAGGCACGTGGCGAGCGGTGCCGGTGGTGGACCCACGCCGACAGGGTCGCCGCACCAGAGGCCTCGTCCGTCTGCTTGCGCCTTGCGGCCGTACCCCGCTCATGATGGAAGTGGAGATAGGAGATCGCGTGGGCGGTCAGCGAGACGAGCACCCATGCGACGAAGATGGTCCCGAGGTTGACAAGGTTGAGGTTCCAGTCGATCGAGATGAATGCGCCTCCAGAGCCGTCGACCCCGGGGGAGCCGGCTCGGAACTTGCCGAGGCCCTGATCAGAGAGCCCGAAGAGATGGTCCGTCGCCATCAGCAACACCAGCGAGAAGGGGCCATAGGTCTTCGAGCCGAACAGATAGTAGTACTTCCGCAAGTGGCGATGCGCCACGTGGATGCCCAGCAGCAGGTAGACGACCATGGCCATCAGCATCAGGAATGGAAAATCCACCGTGGCGATCAGCACGGCGAAGCTGAGGATGTTGCTGAGGATGTTCTCGAAGTTCCGTCGGTCGTCAGCGGTGAAGAACATCCCGATGAGGATGGTGCCGATGACCACGGTGTAGGCCGCGAGCTTGCCGGCGTCAAGTCCGGTGCCCAAGAGCAGGTCTTCAAGGAGCGGCACGCAACGTATTGATATATGAGCATATATAAAAGACTTTATACATTGTGAAATTTGGTACTTGAACATTCGGGGATTGTGTTTTCCTTCTCGTCGCCTCAAAGGTGCAGCGGTCTTAAGTTCCTAGTGGCCGTCGAAGGGGGGATGATCCCCCCCGAGGAGGTCGCCGTCCTCGATGCCAACGCTGCCGAGGCGGGAATCCCCGCTGCCGCGTTGATGAAGGCTGCCGGGCAGGGACTGGCTGCGTCTTTGGCAGCGCACTACCTCCCCAAGGGCGCAGCGGCCAAGGGAACGGCCATCCTCTTCGCATGCGGCCCTGGCAACAACGGCGGCGACGGCTACGTTGCCGCCGAGCAGTTGCGGGCTCGATGCAAGGTCACCGTCGCGGTCCTGCTCCCCCCGCGCACGGCGCTGGCCAAGGCGGCGTTGGCGGCGTTCTCAGGTCGCAAGGTCCGCGGGGAGGCGTCACTGCCACGGGAACTCGAGCGCGCCAATGTCATCGTCGATGCCCTGCTGGGCGTCGGCGCCCGTGGGCAGGTGCGCGAGCCGTTGCGTACCGCCATCGGACTGATCAACGCCGCCGCCGTGGAAGGCACCCCGATCGTGTCGGTGGACGTACCCAGTGGGCTTGGCACCGATTGCGCCGTCTCCCCCAAGGCGACCGTGACCTTCCACGACCGCAAGGTCGGGATGGACGAGCGGGCCTGCGGCACCATCGAGGTCGTTGACATCGGCATCCCGCAACGGGCGTTGACCCACACGGGGCGTGGCGAGGTCCTCCTGATCCCGATCCCCGGCCCGACCGCCCGGAAGCGCGCTCGCGGCTCGGTGCTCATCATCGGTGGGGGCCCCTACCATGGCGCACCGCTGCTGGCGGCCGTGGGAGCGGGCCGCTGTGGCGTCGACCTCGTCCATGTCGTGACACCGCCGCAGGTGGTGCCGATCCTCGCTGCCCACCACCCCAACCTGATCCTCCATGCGCTCGGTGGGGACCACCTCACGGTGGCAGACCTCCCCCGGCTGACCCAGTTGCAGCAACAGGTCGACGCGGTGGTGCTTGGTCCGGGTCTTGGCCGCGCCGCCGAGACGATCGAGGCCATCCGACTAGCGGTCAGCCAACTGGTGCGACCGACCGTCATCGATGCCGATGCGCTCGTCGCCCTGGGCCCGGTGGAGACGAACCTGCGGCGTCCCAAGCAGCCGCAGCTGCTGCTGACCCCCCACGACGGCGAGTTCGACCACCTGATGGGGGCGCGTCCACCCTCTGAGGAGCATCTTCAGGAGCGCATCGCAGCGACGTTGCGGGCCGCACGGCGGTGCGGGTGCACGGTGCTGCTCAAGGGGCGCACCGACCTGATCGCCGCGCCCGATGGGCAGCAGCGATCCAACGAGACTGGCTGCCCCCCGATGGCAGTCGGTGGCACGGGCGACGTCCTTGCCGGGGTGTGTGGAGCACTGCTCTCGAAGGGACTCTCGCCCTTCCAGGCGGCGCGGGCCGGCGCCTGGCTCAATGGCAAGGCGGGCGAGGCCGCCGCCGTCAGGATGGGCCACAGCCTCCAAGCGATCGAGGTCGCTGAATCGCTGCCAGCCGTGCTGCTTGCCCACCATCCGCTCTGGAAGGGGGCGCGGGACTGAGCGACGAGCGGTCGCCCCTGCTGCAGTGGTCGGCGCTCCGTTGGTGGCTACCGGCAATCGCGTGGTCCGGCACCATCCTTGCGCTGTCGTCTCAGTCCTCCCCACCGCAGCCTCCGGGGCTCGCTGCGATCCCCTTTGCCGACAAGCTCGAGCATCTGAGCGAGTATGCCATCCTTGGTCTGCTCCTCGTACTGGGCGCCGTGCGCGGTGCGGGGGTGCCACGCACCCTGCCGCGATTGCTGCCCTTGCTCGTCGTCGCCGCGACCATCGCCACGGCAGACGAGCTGTTGCAGGGGCAGGTCCCGCAACGGCACATGGACCCCTTCGATGGACTCGCCGACCTCGTCGGCGCGACGATCGCCCTGGTCCTCTGCAGGATCCTACCTTCCGATGGGGAGGGGCGGTCGTGAGCCCTCGCCCCTTCGCTGACCCCCTCTGCGCGGAGCTGCTTGCCTGGGTCGATCCGCACGAACGAGAGGCACTCTGGCGCGTGGCCGCTGCCGTGGCTGCGGCGTTGCAACGGCAGGTGGGGATGCTACCGGAGGGTCCGATGATGCTCGGACTGAGCGGCGGCCTCGACAGTGGCCTGCTTGCTCACCTGCTGCGCGGGCGCCGCGATCTTGTCGCTGCGACAGTCATCGTCGATGACGCGACGATCCGGACCGAGGGGGCGGACGCTGCGGAGGTCGCACGCCTGTGCGACCTGCCCTGGGAGCAGGTCCGCGTATCAGCTGCGCAGGTCATCGATGTCTCGAACCAGGTGGCGCGACTGCTCGGTTCCACCGATGCGGTCGTGACGGCAGTCGGTACCGTGGAGTGGCTTCTGCTGGAGCACCGCCCGATGATCCCCGCGGTCACCCTCGGACAGGGCGCGGACGAGCTCTTCGGCGGCTACGCACGGTTTGGCCGCATGCCCAGCGACATGGTGCCGCCCGCCCTCCGCAGCGCGATCAGCGATCTGCGGAAGGAAGGGATCGAACGCGACCGTACCATCGCCCGGCGTCTGCAGCGGCAGCTCCACCTACCCTACCTCGACGCGCGGATCGACGAGCTGTGCCACGGCATCCCGGGCCATTGGGCGGTCCCGCCCAGCCAGCCGACGTTGCGCAAGCTCCCCTTGCGCCTTGCGGCAGCCCTCCTCGGCGCGCCCAAGGGAATCGTGCTGCGCCCAAAGAGGGCCGCACAGTACGGCTCAGGGGTCGACAAGGTCTTGCGCAGGGCGACCGCGGCCCGATACTCCGTCCACGAAGGCTTATAGAGGGTCGCGACGGCCTTGTGGAGGACGTGCCCATGGTCTTGCTCCCCTGTCCCGACACGTTCACGCGCCGCGCGACGACACTGCTCCTGGCAGTCCTGTTGCTGCCGCTCAGCAGTGGGCTGGGCGTCGCGACCGCCGCAAGCCCAGCCGCGCAGCGCGACGGGCTCGCGACTGCGGAGCAGCACACGATGGGCAGGTCGTGGCAGCAACCCGTGCCATGGCCGAGCTTCCAAGGGGATGAAGCCAACAGCGGCCACCAGCAGGGAGCGCTGGAGCCCATCGACGATCCGATCACCCTGTGGGACCCGCTGGTGGCACTGACCGGGTTCGGACCGATCCTCGTCGACGTCTCGGGGAACCTCAAGCTGGCCAATGGGACAGACGCTCCTCCAGGCGGTGCAGTCGCCTGGTGCGTCGGCTCGCAGATGGCGTTGCGAGACGCCCGCGATGGTACGCTGATGTGGCAGGTCGTACTCCCCGCGGCGGCAGCGGGTGCCCCCCTTGGCGCAGACCTCGACGCCGATGGCCGGACCGAACTTGCGGTCTTGACGGTCGAGGGACAGCTGCGGGTCTATCGACCGGCCATGACCTATGACGGCACCTCCTACGTCTCCGATGGGAATCCACAGGTCGACCATCTGCGGTTCGTCGCCCAACCGGGTGCATCGGCCGATGAGGATGGCCCCAAGGTCATCGATCTCAACGCCGACGGCACCGCCGACCTGCTGGCACCTGCCGACGACGCCCTCGTCGCCATCGATGGTGCTGCTCCCCATGGGACCTTGTGGAATCACACCGTCCTGGGGGACCGCCCCACCACGCCGGCGGTGCTGCGCCAGGATGGGGCCCTCCTGGGGATCGTCATCGCCTCGGTTACCATCGGTCCCCCCAATGCGTTGCATGTCGAGGTGCTGGATGCCCAGGGCGCGCCGCAATGGAACCGCACCCTTGCCTTGGGCGACCCGCTGCCGATCGGCCATCATCCCAGCGCCGCTCTCGGCGACATCGATGGCGACGGTGAGGTGGACCTCGTCGTGGTCGCTCCCGCCCTAGTGAGCGGTGATGGGGCGCTCTGGGCACTGGACCAGAGCGGTGCCGAGCTCTGGGGCGGTGCGACCCCCCTCGTCGGGGCGACCACCGCGGCGCCCGTGCTGGTCAACGTCAGTGGTGACGCCGCATCGGAGGTGGTGGTTGCGACCTCCCGGAGCACGGGGCTGGGCACCTCCTCGCGCGTCAGCGCCATCAACGGCAGCGACGGTGGACCGCTCTGGAACCACACCATCGATCGCTTCCCCGAACCGCAGACCGACGGGGAGCGACTGCTCGGACCACTGATCGCCATCGCCCCCGGTCCCGGGGGCGCCGCCCAGGTGCTCTGCCGTACCGATGGGGGCGCGCTCATCGCCCTCAACGGCTCGACCGGGCAGGAACGGTGGAGCTTCGAGCAGGGAGTGACCGGCCAGTCGGGTGGAATCGCCGCCGGGGATGTCACCGGTGACGGGCTGATCGACCTGGCCCTGGGCAGCGGGCTGATTACCCAGGACATCGCGGCCCTCGTCATCGACCCTGCAGCACAATTGCTCAGCACCGCGACGGCCGAGGATGGAGATGCCTTGCAGCTGCGCGCCCAAGTACGCAACGACGGCACGAGGGTTGCCCTGGGTGTCCATCTGCAGGCGTACGATGGTTACCCTGAGGAGGTGCTCCCCGACGGCGATGTGCTGGTCGACCTTCCCCCCGGTTCGGTGGTCAACCACACCTTCGTCTTCGACGCCGCAGGTGGGGGCGATCACCACCTCCACGTTCGGGTCGACCCGGCGATGACCATCCCACAGGCCGACCGTACGGACGACGAGGCGGTCGTGATCCTCACGGTGACCTCGGCGTTTGCCCTGGCTGTCGACGCGCAGCCCAGACAGGTCGCCACCTTCCCCGGTGTGAGCGTCAGCATCAGCGCCACCATCAGCAACGTCGGGAGCATCGCCAATGTCGCGACGCTCCTGTGGCGCGACCTCCCCCCGGGGTGGGTGGGGACCGTCGAGGGTGGTCCCTTCGACCTGCCCGTCAACGGCTCCATCGTCGTCGTGGCCAACCTCAGCTCGCCGGTCGGCGCCGGTGCGCAGGAGGTCCCCCTCCGATTGGAGGCCCGCTCGACGCTGCACTCCTCCGAGCGCGCCCGCGCCGAGCTGCTGGCAGTGGTCCCACGACCCACCGAACTGTTGGCGTGGCCCGACGTGGCAGAGGTGCTCACCTACCGCGAGGGGTTCGCGGTCTTCGACCTGTGGGTCGTCAATGCAGGGCTCACCAACGACACGGCTCATTTGGGCGTCTCCAGCGACGACTCGGCGTGGCTCTTCTACCCCCAGGTCATCAACCACACGCTCGCCCCCAACGGCACCTGGAGCATCAGCATCATCGGGCGCCCCCCGACCGATGCGGCAGACGGCGAGACGGTCTCGTTGTCGGTGGCGGTCTTCTCCGAGGTCGACCCCTCCGTCGTCCGGTACCTGTCGCTGCGGGCGACGGTGCTCTTCCCGGACGTCGAGGCTGTGGGGCTGCGACTGCTCCGCCGCGACGGCGCCGTCGTCGATGACGTCGACACCCACCTGGTCGCCAACCGCACCTTCACGGTCGAGTCGACCTACCGCAACACCGTTCCCGGGCTCGACACCCTCCAAGGCATCCCCCTCAACCTCAGTCTCGACGGCAGCACCTTCCTGTTCACCATCACCGAGGTGGCCGGTTCCGTGGCCACCGTGCTCCCCTTCCAGCACGCGATCCCCACCGCCGGGGCCCACACGGTGACGCTCCACCTCAACGCCGAGGGGACGATGGCCGAGCTCGACGGCTCGAACAACCAGCTGCAGCGATCCATCGAGGTCCGCGCCGAGGTGCCGCAGGATGACTACGTCGTCTCCGGGACCGTGCGCTACCATGGCGTCCCGCTGGCCGATGCGCTGGTCGTCATCGCCAACGAGCGCAGCCTCGCATCGGTCTCCTTGCACACCGATCCTGCGGGCCAGTACCACGCCAACCTCTCCGACCTCGAGGGCGGCTACCTCGAGGAGGATCACATCAAGGTCAACGCCACCAACGGGATCACCACCGCCAGCGTCAGCTTCTACGCCTACAGCGAGGATGGCGGTCGTACGGTCGACCTCGACCTCGTCCCCGGCCCCTTCGACTTCGCACTCGGCCTCGATGGCAACGGGTTCTCTGCATTGCCGGGGGAGCGGGTCATGGTCGACGGACAACTCGAACAGGTGGGCAATGGCACCAATGTGCTGCAGATCGCCGTCGAGGGGCCACAGGGATGGCCTGCGGCGATCCTGCGCGTCGGCACCACCCCGCAGAAGTTCATCACGCTCTCGCCAGGCGAGCGGGCCAACCTCTCGCTCGAGCTGCTGGTCGCCAACGGCACAACGGCGGGGTTCATCGGCCAGTACTCACTGCTGGTGACGTCCCTCAACGACACGACGCGGCGGCAGACGGCCACCATCGCCCTGGAGGTGCGCCAGCGGTTTGGGGTCCACCTCGAGGCGTCCCTTGGCCCGATCCACCCCGGAGGGACGACCAGCGGCTCGCTGCACCTCCAAGCGCTGGGCAACGGTGACGAGACGCTGCACCTGTTGGGAACGGTCGGCACGGGCTGGAGTGTCCTTCTGACGCCGATCAACCTGACATTGGCCCCGACGGCCAATGCCACGACGGCCCTGCAGGTCTCCGCGCCCGCGGGCATCGCGCCAGGCAGCGCGACGCTGCTGCTGTCCGCCACCGTCGAGGGCACCGACCCGCCGGTGGTCCACACCCTCTCGGTGGAGCTGCAGGTCGTCCCCTTCGACTTCGGCGTCGACGTCATCATCGCCAACCCCCTGACCATCGCCGAGCCGGGCGACAGCCGCGACTTCGTGGTGACGATCCGCAACACGGGCTCGGGCAACGAGACCGCCCACCTTGCCGTCGTGTCGTCCACCGGCTGGAGCGCAAAGCTGCTCGATGGGGCAGCCCTGCCCTGGGCCGATGTCGCCCTCGAGGGGGGCCAGTCTCGCGACGGCCTGTTGCGGGTCGTCGTGCCCGATGAACCGATGCAACGCCAGTCTGTGCTGACGATCAGCGCGACCCTCACCGACCACCCAGAGATCTCCGCCAGCGAGAACGCCAACGTCCAGGTCAGCGCCCCGGACCTCGAGTTGATCGGGCAGATCCGGATCGGCGGCAAGGTCCGCGCGACCGTCCCGACCGGTGCGACCACGGGAGTGACCCTGCGCGTCGAGAACGCTGGCAACGCCGCGGCCTTTGGGGTAGAGGTCGCGCTGCTGATCGACAACACGCAGGTCGACGGCACCACCGTCGACCTGCCCGCTGATGAGGGCGCCCAGGTGAGCCTCAACTGGACCCCAGTCGTGGGCACGCACAACCTCACCTTCATCGTCAACCCCACACGGGCGATCAAGGAGTTCTCCTACGCCAACAACGCCCAGAGCATCCAGGTGGTCGTGCCCGCCGCCGGGGCAGGGTTGGACTCTCTGACGCTCGGGATCGTGGCCGTGCTCATCGTCGTCGTGGTCGTGACCCTCCTCCTGGTGCTTCGCCGACGGGCGCAGCAGAATGCCTGGGACGGCACGGAAGAGGATGACGAGGTCGGGGAAGAGGAGTATTGGCAAGAGGTAGCGATCACCCGGCCCCGTCGTCACCGGACCGAGGAGGAGTGACAGCGCGGGGGCGGACCCCGGCGCCCATGGCCCGGGTGGTTCGCAGCCCCCGACCGGCCCCTTGATGCTGCGCGACGGGTTGCACGAGGTCGCACGGAAACGGAGGGATGATGGGACCAGCGGCGCAGCCCCAATCCTTCGAGGAATGGGGCGCCTGGGTCGAGCGGGCGCTCCAGGTGGGCAACCTCGATGAGGCAACCCGGGGCGCGCAAGCGCTGGCGGCGCTGCGACCCCGCGAACCGCACGGGTTGCTGCTGATCGCCCAGGTCCATCTGGCGCGGGGGGAGATGGCCGATGCGGTCAGCACCTTGCGCACCCTCGCTGCCGTCGACCCCACCAGCCCGATCCCCTTCACCAACCTCGCCGCAGTGCTGCTGGCGATGGACTTGGGCACCGAGGCACTCGAAGCAGCGACCGAAGCCGTCACCCGCGCGCCGACCGACCCGACGGCGCTCGAACGACAGGGCCAGGCGGCGCTTCTGGCGGGAGAGCATGCTCTTGCCGAGGGGGTCTTCGCTACACTCCTGCGCCAGCGCCCCTCCGACGGCACGGCTGCGGTCGGCCGCTGCCGCGCGCTTCTCGCTCTTGGGCGCAAGGATGAGGCGCTTGAGGTGCTCCGCGCGTGCCGCAGGGCCGGCACCAGTGACACGCAGGTGCACCTGCAGGAAGCTCGGCTGCTGCGCGCGGCAAAGCGCCCGACCGAAGCGCTCGACATCCTCGTGGCAGGGATCCCTCTCTCACTGGACGTCACCCCCTTGTGGGTCGAGCGCGGCGACCTGTTGCTCGAAGCCGGGCGCAGCGCCGAGGCGATCGATGCCCTCCGCACGGCCATCCAGCTGCGCCCAGGGTATGGGCCGGCGCTACTGCGCCTGGCCGTCGCCTTCGACCGTTCGGGCAAAGCGGATGGCGCTGTCGCCGCGCTCCAAGAGGTGCTCGAGAGCGAGCCGGGCAACACCGGGGTACGGGTGCTGCTCGGAGACGTCTGCTTCCGCGCCGGCCGGTACACCGATGCGATCATCGAGTATGACGAGGCTTCCCGCCACGACCCCAAGAACGCCGTGGCCCTCCTCCACAAGGCCGATGCGCTGCGGGCCAAGGGTGAGGTGCCCAAGGCGATCGAGGTCTACCGCGCCGGGCTGGAGCTCCAACCGGCTGACCCCATCGCGTGGGGCAACCTCGCCGGCTGCCAGCACCATCTGGGGTGGCTGCCCGATGCGCTCAACTCTGCCGACAAGGCGGTCGCTCTGGCACCGTCGGTGCCTGAACTGTGGTACCAGAAGGGGATCATCCACCACGCCCTGGGCGAGTACGAGGAGGCACTCATGGCCGCCAACCGTGCCCTGGGGCTCCAGCCGACGCTGGCGCCGGCGAGGGCGCTGGTCGCCCGCTGCGCTGCGACGCTGGGCGAGAGCGTGCCCAAACGTGGATCACCGGTGCGGGAAGCCTACCTGATCTACCATGATGGCCGCCTGGTCTCCCACGTGGGTACCGAGGGGGAACAGAGCCTCGACGAGGCGATGGTCGGGTCGATGCTGACGGCGGTGAGCAACTTCGTCGCCGACAGCTTCGAGCACGAGGGGGGCGCCTCGCTGGGGCGGCTCGACCTCGGACAGACGACTCTGCTGATCGAGCACTGGAAGACCATCTTCTTGGCCGTGCGCGTCGAGGGTAGCGAGCCCCCGGGGCTGCGCCAGCAGATGCGACAGGTCCTGATCAAGGTCTTCGACCATTTCTACGAGCCCCTCCACGCCTGGGATGGCGAGCTGCGGGCGGTCGACGGAGTCGAGCGGCTGTTGCGGGAAGTCTTTACCTGAGGGCACCGCTGCCGTAGCGGGGATGCACTGCTCGGGGGACAACGGCTCGAGGAGCGGCTGCGCGACGACCTCGTCGTCGAGGGACTTGCCGGCATCGACCTGCTCCCCCACGGGATCCGCCTGACCTTGGCTGCCGCGCGCTCCCCCAAGCTCGTCATCGGGGCGACCGATGGCATCAGCGTCGTGCCGGCCAGCGCACTCTTCCGTGTCACCGCGCAACAGCACCTGCAGCTGCCGCTCGATCTGCTGGCCTTGCCCACCCTCGATGAGCACCTGACCTCCGCCGGGGTGCTCGGGAGCCTCCCAGCCATCGAACCCGGCTTCGCTGGCATCCCCACCTTCACCCTCTTCAACGCCGCCGACTCGCCGCTGGACCTGCCCCGGGGTGGCCCGCTGGCGCTGCTGCGCTTCTACGAGGTGGTCGCCCCCAAGCGCCCTCCGCCCGACGCGCAGCGGCGCGCGGCACGCACGTTGCTTGCCGTGTCGCCGCCGACAGACCACACCCCCTGTCAGCGCCACCGCTGCACCGCGTGCTGCTGGCACACGGAGATGCCACTGACGGAGGAGGACCTCCGACGGCTGCAGGCAGCCGGGCACAGCGGCTTCTCCAGGGCGGTCGACGGTTGGCAGCAGCTGCAGCTGGCCCCGCAGGGGCACTGCGTCTTCCTCGGGCAGGGCGGATGCACGATCTACGACGACCGACCCGAGGGCTGTCGGCTCTACCCGGTGGTCTTCGACCCGGCGGTCGGTGCCGTCCTCGACGAGGACTGCCCCTACCCCGAGGAGTTCCCCATGGCTGACGCCCAGCGCGAGCAGGTCGCCGCCCTGGTCGAACGGCTGCTCCAAGAGCGCAAGGACCGCATCCTGCGCGGAGGGGTGGATGCACACCGGCCCTAACCGTGGTAATCTGTGTCATGGTCCGTGTTAGCATTGATACGACCGATACGCGTACCAAAGGTTTAAGGTGGTGGACTCCCCACAATGGACGCCCATGTCGGTGTTGGGCCTCTGTGCCGAGTGCGGCAAACCCTCCCGCGGGAACTGCCGCGGATGCGGCAAGCCCGTCTGCGTCGACCACGTCGACCGCCGCAGCGGCCATTGCGGGCCCTGCCGGGTCCGGTTGGGGATCGATGATGAGACGGGCGTCGCTGCTGGAGGCCGGAGCGGTGGCCCGACGGTCTCGATGGGGACCCCACACTAGCGGCTAGCCGCCCAGCAGGTAGACCAGCAGGGCCTTCTGGGCGTGCAGGCGGTTCTCCGCCTGGTCCCACACCACCGATTGCGGGCCATCCATGACGGCGTCGGTGATCTCCTCGCCGCGGTGCGCCGGCAGGCAGTGGAGCACGATGGCATCGTGCCGGGCATTGGCCAGCAGCACCTCATCGAGGCAGAAGCCGGCGAAGGCCGCCTTTCGCGCCACCGCCTCTGCCTCGTCGCCCATCGACACCCAGGTGTCGGTGTACAGAACGTCCGCCTCGCTGACGGCCGCCTTGGCGTCGTGGAGCACCTCCAGGTGGGCCCCTGTGCCGCTGGCGATGCGTCGCGCGGTGGCGAGGATCTCGGCGTTGGGCTGGTAGCGCGCCCCCTCGGGGCAGCCGACGCGCATGGACATCCCCACCATCGCCGAGGCCAGCAGCAGGCTGTTGCAGACGTTGTTGCCATCCCCCACATAGGCGAGGGTGACCTTGGAGAGGTCGGTGCCCTTGTGCTCGCGGATGGTCTGCAGGTCGGCGAGCGCTTGGCAGGGGTGCTCGCGGTCGTCGAGGCCATTGATCACCGGGATCGTGGCGTTGGCCGCCAGTGTCGCGACGTCCTGGTAGCGGAAGGCGCGGTACATCAGGCCATCGAGGTAGCGGCTGAGCACCCGCGCGGTGTCGGCGGTGGTCTCGCCACGACCCATCTGGATGTCCTTGGTCCCCAGCACGATGCTGCGACCCCCCAGCTGCGCCATGCCCACCTCGAAGCTGACGCGGGTGCGCGTGGAGGCCTTCTCGAAGATCATCCCGAGCGTGCGCCCCGCCAAGGGCTGGTAGAGCTGACCTTGCTGGTTCCACTCCTTGAGGCGTGCAGCCTGCTCCAGGAGGATGGGGAGCACCTCCTGGACATCGACCATCCCCAGGACGTCCTTGGCCATCGTCGATCACCCGAGCAGAACGCGCCACGAGCGAGCAAGCAATAAAGCCACTGGCCACCAGCAACGCCCCGATGGATCCGTTGGTGGTCTTCGATCCAATCTATCTCCAGCACGTCCAGCACCCAGGCCACCCGGAATCCCCGCAGCGACTCGAGGCGATGCGCAGCCGGCTCGAGGAGCTCGGCCTGTGGGTGCCGACCACCCCGTCGGAGCCTGCGAGCCTGCAGCAGCTCGAGATGGTCCACGACCGCCGCTACCTCTCCGCCCTGGCAGCGCGCCCTGCCGGACCCCTCGATGGCGACACCTACCTCCATGCGCACACCTTCGCCCACGCACGGATGGCGGCCGGCGGAGCCCTTAGAGCGCTCTCCGACGCGCGCGTCGACCGGCCCGCGCTCGGACTGCTGCGGCCCCCCGGTCATCACGCTCGACCCGGTGCCGCGATGGGCTTCTGCTACCTCAACAACATCGCGGTCGCCGCGGCTGCCGTGACCGCACAAGGCAGGCGCGTCGCCATCGTCGACCTCGACCTTCACCATGGCAACGGCACCCAGGAGATCTTCTGGGAGCGCCCCGACGTGTTGTTCCTCTCGACCCATGAGGAGGGCAACTATCCGGGGACGGGGGGCTCTGACGAGGTCGGCGCCGGGGACGGGCAGGGGGCCACCCTCAACATCCCCCTGCCCGCTGGCAGCGGTGACGGCACCTTCGCAGCGGCGATGGACCAGGTGATCCTGCCGACCCTGACGGACTTTGCCCCTGCGGTCGTGCTCGTCAGCCTAGGCACTGACGCCCATGGCCGCGACCCGCTGGGGCGTCTTGCCCTCTCCAGCGCCGGGCTGGTGGGGTTGGTGCGCTCGCTCCACGAGCTTTGTGCCCAACGGCTCGAGGCCCCCTTGGTGTTGCTGCTCGAAGGCGGCTACGACCTGCAGGCGGGCGCGGATTGCATCGGGGGGATCGCTGGTCTGCTGGCCGGGGAGCGGGTGCAGCTGCGCTTCAGCACCCCGACCGACCGAGCGTGCGTCGGTGGGGACTGGGTGCGCACCGCCCGGCAAGTGGCGGAGCACCACCGACCGGCGCTGCGGGCGTGAGCCTACCGCTTGTCCTTGCGCTTGGCGGCACCCTTGGCCGCCTGCCGCTCGATCTTGTCGAGCAGCTCGGAGAGGGCGCCGACGATGTCCCAGTCCTCGCCTTGGAGGTGGTAGCTGCCGTGGGTCGTCTCGACCTGCAGGCTCAGCCCGTAACGGACCGCACGACCATGCTTGGTGTGCTCCGTCACATGCAGGTGGATGTGGACGGGGGTGGTGGTGCCCTTGAGGCGTCGGAGGAAGTGGGCGATGGCAGTGTCGATCTCCCCATAGAGCCCCAGGTCATCGGTGTGCAGGCCCGAGACCTCGACCTGGACGCCGCGCTTGGGGACGAACTGCGCGGCGTAGCGCATGATGTCCCATTGGGTGACCATCCCCTGTGGACCGCTCTCGTCGACGAGGTAGACCGCCGGGCTGTCGGTGCTGCCCAGCAGCTCGAGGACCTCGACCAGCGGTGCGGAGGGCGAAGCGGTGGGGGGATCTCCCTTCATGACGTCCGTGACGTGCACATCAGGGCGACTGACTTGGTCGACCGCGAGCGCGCCCCGTCGGTCGTCGGTGCTGCTGGCGTCGATGATCATGGCGACGTCGACCTGGCCCACCAGGCGCCCGCGGCCGTCGACGACGGCCAGGCCGCGGTCGCGGGAGGTCCGCAGCGCGTGGAGCGCGGTCTCGATGGGGGTGGTGCTGGGCACCGAATCGAAGGGGGAGGTGGCGATGTCGGCCAGGGTCAGCCCCTCGACCTCCTCCGCCTGCTGCAACGCACGGATCAGGTCGATGCGTGCGACGATTCCCTGCAGCGCTCCGCGCTTGGAGACCACCGGGACCGCCTCGAGGTGCTGCTCGACCATGGCATGGGCCACCTCCGGGAGCGCGGCGTCACCGTCGATGGAGACGGTGTGGATGGGGATGTGCGCCACGTGCGAATTGAGCGGCAGGTGGCGTCGCTGCACGAGACTGTCATAGCTGAGGATCCCGATGTAGCGCTGGTTGTCGAGGATCGGCACCTGGTGGATACGGTGCTTGCGCATCGTGGAGAGCGCAGTGGCCAGCCGGGCGTCCGCCGCCAGGGTGATGACGTCGCGTTGGAGCAGGTCGGAGGCTTTGAGCTCCCGCAGGGAGCGGCTGGAGCGCGCGGTGCTCGGTCGGGCCATGGCAATCCCGCCCTCAGAACCGTTATCCTTCCTTAAGGGCTTGGCACAGCCGTGGAACCGCGACTGGTCGCCCTCAGCGGCACCCCTGGGACGGGCAAGAGCACCTTGGCGCACCTCGCCTCAGTCCGGCTGGGGGTGCACCTGGTCGATCTGGGGGTGTTGGCCAAGGAGTGCGGTGCGCTCACCTCCTATGACGGTGCCCGGAAGAGCTGGGATGTGGACCTCGAACGCCTGCAACAGGCCGTCGAAGGCTTGCCCCGCCAGCAGGGGACGAGCCTGTTGGTCGGACACGCGGCGCATCTGCTCGACGTCCCCCTGGTGGTGGTGTTGCGCACCGACCCGCGGGTGCTCAGGGAGCGGCTGGGTCAGCGCGGATGGCCGACCTCCAAGGTCGACGAGAACGTCGAGGCCGAGACCCTCGACACCATCACCATCGAGGCGGTCGAGGAACGCGGGATCGATGCCGTGGTGGAATTGGACACCAGCAGCGCCGGCATCGAGGTCCTGCTGGAGCAGCTGCAGCAGGTCCTCGCAGGGGAAAGGGCCAAATACCGACCGGGCGGCATCGATTACAGCGGGCGACTGCTCGAATCGTCCGAGGGGCGGGTGGCGCACACCCGCCGGTGAGCACTGTGCTCGACGAATACCGCGGGACGGCCGAGCCCTACCTCGACGGACTGGCCCGAGTGTTGCGGCACACCCACCCCGACACCGTCACCTGGGTCGCCTTGCTATGCGCCCTGGGGGCGGGGGTCAGCTGGGGCCTGCTGGTGATCGTGCCGGTGATCTCGGCCATCGGGATGCTCCTGGTGTTCCTCGGAGGCCTGCTGGTGGGCCTCAACGGGATCTTCGACGCCCTCGATGGCAAGCTCGCGCGCCACCATGGGATCAGCAGCCGCCGCGGAGACTTCCTCGACCACATCCTCGACCGCTACGCCGACCTGGCGATCCTTGGCGGCCTGACCCTCGGCACCCTCAGCAGCGGCGAGGCGTTGGGCGTCCTGGCGATCCTCGGGGTGCTGCTGAGCTCCTACATGGGCACCCAGGCCCAAGCCGTCGGCGTCGGTCGCAACTACAAGGGGATGCTCGGGCGCGCCGACCGACTGATGCTCCTGATCATCCTGGCCTTCGCCCAGTTGACCCTGCTGGTGGCGGCGGCTCGCGTCGAGCTGGGACCGACGCTGACCTACGGGGTGTTGCGCTGGACGCCGACGGTGATGGATATCGGCTTGGTCATCTTGGCGGTCGGGGGCCAAGCGACGGCGGTGCAGCGGGCAGCGGCAACCTGGGAGGAATTGAGCCGACGGGAAGCTGGCGGCACCAGCGAGCTGGCCGCCGCCCAGCGGCGACTGGCCGAGGCGGAGCAAGGGCTGACGGCAGCCAAGGAGGCGGTGCGCACCGCCCGTGCTGCCAGCCGCTCCCGACGCGCGGCCCTGGCCAAGCGGCAGCGCGATGCCCTCGACGCGGCGAAGGCCGACGAGCAGATCCAGCGGGAGCGCGTCGAGGCAGCGCCTCGGGGCGACCTCAGTCGTGGCCCGCGCTGATCCAGCCGGTCGTTCGGCGAGCGCTCCACCGGCAGCTCTGCTGTCGGGCCGGTCGTGTCAGCATCTGATCCGTGGTCCTGCTCGAGGGGGTCTGCTGCGGGCTCGGCTGAACCCGAGAGAGCAGGGGGCCATGGAGGGATTCGAATCGACGGACCTGCCAAGCCCCCGTTGGTCTCGATCCACCGAGTTGAGTGAGCCCGCCGGGGTCAATCCCCCCCACCAATGGCTATTTAACCAGACCTCAGGAAGAGCACCGCCATGGCCACCGCCTGGGCCCCGCGGCTGCTACTGCTGGCGACGATGGGCCTGCTGTTGGCCATGCCCGTCGTCGGGGCCGACGACCCCGCTGCCGGCAGCCAGGTCACCGTCAGCCTCACCAGTGGCTCCCTCCTAGCCGACCTCAGCGATGGCAACGCCGTCATCGTCGCCTTCGATGGGGTCGTGACCGTCAGTGGCGGTACCCCCAGCCGGGTGCAACTGGACGCGCGGGTCGTCGGCCAGGACTGGGACCTCACCATCGACCCCGCGTCCTACCCGACCAGTGGCAACGAGAGCACGCCCTTCCACGGGACCGTGCGCGTGCCACTGGGCGCCGACGACGGCACGGTGACCCTGCACGTCCAGGCGACGTCCAACGAGCCGGGCTTCTTCCCGCCGGGGGGCAGTGACGCCGTCGACCTGGTCGTGGTGACCCACCGGATCGCTGTGACGTTCTCGACGCCCATGAGGGTCACGGGGGGCACCTCCCCGACAGCGGTGGACCTGACGCTGCAGGTGCGCAACCGCGGCGACAGTGCTGATACGTTCGCCCTGGGGGCCGATGACGACGCCTTGCCGCGCGACGTGGTGCCTGGAACGTGGGCGCTGCAGCTGCCCATGGAGCGGTTTGACCTCCCAGCGCAGAGCGACTGGAGCAACGTGCGGGTGCGCCTGGAGGTCCCCGCGCTCCCGCCAACCGTCGATGAGGTGAACTTCTCGCTGCCTCTGACGGTGACCTCCGATGCGACCGGGGAGGTCTGGAGCGGCACGGTCGACGTCTCGGTCGTCAACGCGGCCCCACCGGTCGTGACCCATCCGCCCAGCCGCGCCGTGCCCTGGTGGGTGGGGGCGCTCCCCGTGGTCGGAGTTGCCGTGGTCGGCCTGATCGGCCTGTGGTTCATCGGCGGCACGGAGGTGGGACTGCTGTGGCTGCTGATGTCGCTGGTCCCACTGTACACCCGCCTGCGTCGCGACGCGGTGCTCGACAACTTCAGCCGTGGTCAGATCTACGGGTATGTCAAGGCCAACGCTGGCTGCCATTACAGCGAGATCCAAGCGCAGCTGGAGATGGGGAACGGCACGCTGGCCCACCATCTGCGCGTGCTCGAGCGTGAGCAGTTCGTCCGCATCCAGCGCGACGGCCTCTTCAAGCGCTTCTACCCTGCCGGAGCGCCCATCGTCGCGGACAAGCACCTCTCCCGCCTGCAGCGTGACATCCTCGTGGCCATCGGGGACAGCCCGGGTACCACCCAGATGCGCATCGCCCGGGCCATCGACGAGAGCAAGCAGGTGGTCCACTACCACGTCAAGCAGCTTGCCCGCGCGGGCCTGGTCGTCGTGCACACCGACGGCGCGCTGCGCACCCTGGAGCTGACGGCCCGCGGCAGCGCGCTCTACACCGGAAGTCGGAGCGCCCCTGCGGCCTCCTTGGCCGACGAGGAACTCCCGATCGCCGAACCGGTCCTCGAGTGAGCGCACCAGCCCGTGCTCAGTGCGAGAGGTCCTCCAGCGTCGAGAGGAGCGTGGTCAGCTCTTCGTCGTCGCTGGCTCCGGCTCGTCCCACCGCGGTGGGGACTGCCGCAGTGGAGGATAGGGCGACGGGCGCCGCCGCGACGGCGACGGGTCGCGCCGCTGCCACCGGTGCCGCTGTCCGGGAGGCCGCTGCAGGGGGAGGTCGGACGCTGGCGGTCGGGCCAGCCTCACGGTCGACGACCGGAGGAGCGAAGCCCTCCGTCTGGTCGGCACGCAGCCGCACGGGACCACCGACGCGCTCCCCACCGGGAGGCACGGTGGAGACCAAGCGCGGCCCGCTGGCGTCGGCGCTCGGTCCCTGGGGTCCGATCGGCTCGGGGCGCTGGGCCGCCGTCAGCGCTGCCAGGCGCTCCCGGTCGGCGGTCTCGGAGTCCTTGGCGGCCTGGTACGCTGCCGTCACACCGCTCCGTGCCTGCAGCTGCTCGGGGTGGCGCCCTTCCCTGCGCAACCGCCGCGACTCCTGCAACTGCAGCAGCCGCGACTCCTTCTCGGCGCGCCGACGCCGTGCCAGCAGATAGACGACTGGCAGCATGACGCCCAGGCACAGCACCAGCAGGAACAGGGCGAGGACCAGAGGGTCTTCGAGGTTGAGGCTGAAGGCCATCGCACACCCCGGGGCGGCTCGACGGCCTGAGGGTATTTGAGGCTACCGCGAAGGGGCACCTCAGAGGAAGTCGTCCAGCTTGGTGTGCGTGACCTTGTCGCTGGTGAAGATGGAGTTGGCTTCCTCCTCGATCAGGCGCACGCGCTGGCGCAGGTAGGTGGCGACCCCGTATTCCTCCATGATCCGCTTGGCGGGCTCGAGGTACTTCTTGACCGACCCTTCGTGGACGGTCAGGGTCAGCGAATTGCCGCAGGTGCACTTGCCCGTCAGGGGCATGCGGCGGTAGCTGGTGTTGCATTTGGTGCAGCGGACCGTCTGCTTGTTGAAGGTCCGCAGGTTGCCGATCAGGTCGGGGAGGAAGTGCCCCTCGATGACCCCGGTGGCGACGGCCGAGGCGTCGACGGCCCGGATCTTGCGCGCAAGACTCAGCTGGGCGTTGACCTTGAGCTCCATGTTGGGCAGCGACTTGTAGCTCGACAGCTTGGGTCCGCTGTCGAGGGAGGACGTGTCATGGCTGAAGGCGAACCCCTCGTACTGCGCCTCGGTCCCCAGCCGTGCGGAGACGGTCTGCATCAGGGGGAGCAGGTCCTTGGGGTTGTGGTAGGACGCCGCTGCCTCGAAGAACGCGACCGGATAGGGGCCGACGTCGAGGTTGTGCGCCTCCTTGTCGATCTCCGATGGGTCGAGCACGGCGGTGAGCACCAAGGGTGCATCCATCAGACCACCCCGACGGTCGGGGAGGTACGAGCGGCTGAAGTTGAGCAGGCAGTCGAGCAGAAGCAGGACGCTGTCCTCGTCGCCGTCGCAGTTGCGCCGCTTGGCGGCGTGGAAGTAGGGATGGGCGTAACAGACCTGGGCCGTGGTGAATCCCACCAGCCGCCCGAGGACTCCGGCGCTCGTGTGGGGCGCCAAGCCCACGACCATCGTGCCCAGCAGGTCATGCTCGCGGGCGGCCGTGTAGTAGGGGGGCAGGCCGTAGAGCCGCTCGAGCATGTCGTCGATGAACTTGGCGATCTGGAGCAGATAGCGACCGCACCGCTCCGAGACGACGATGTCCTGCACCTGCAGCTCGACGATCTGTTCGGGGGAGGTCAAGGGCGAACCGTCGATGGCGATCGCATACCCGAGCGCATGGGCTTCCTCGACCGAGATCTGGACCTCGCGGGGGCGGAAGTGCGTCAGCGGCACATCGGTGAGGTCGAATCGGACGGTGCCGTCCTTGAACGTGTAGACCCCGTGCTTGGCGCGCAACAGACCCTTCTCGAGGAGCTCGGGGGTCTTCTGCGCCGACATGAGCCCGCGCACGCCCTTGATCTCCGGGAGGTTGGCTTCTCCCAGGCGCACCCGGGCCTGCTCGAAGCGGGAACGCATGTCGATCCGCTGTGCGATCGGCTCGCCGCAGGGCGTCGTATGGCCACTGCAGGTGGGGCAGCGGACCTCGTAGCCCGTGGCGTTGCAATGCTCGCAGCGCCGCTGCCCGACCTCGACGCTGATGGACCCTGCCTCGACGGCCGCCCGCACCAGGCGTTGCGGCCCTCCGGATTCCCCCAATGGGAAGAGCACGTGCAGCGGCGGCTTCATCAACCGCTCCTTGGCCTTCTCGGGCCGACCCATCCTCGCGCCGATGCGCGTCGGCCCACGGGGCAGGATCCGCACCCCGCTGAGCGCACTGACCAGCTCCAACGGATCTCGGGGCAGCGGCGTGGGGACTTTCCGAACGAGCGTCCCCGTGCCGTCGAGCCCCGCCGCCCGCATCAAGGACAGGCCGTAGCGGTCGAGCACCAACCGCTCGGGCGTGGCGGCGTGCAGGGCGCCCAACCGGTAGAGGAGCTGCGCCATCACCGGGTCGGCCGGCAGCGAGAGGATGCCCTCGGCGAACTCCCCCCTCTGTCGCACCCATCGGGCCAGCGTGACGATCTCCTCGACCTGCAGGTCATGCCAGAAGAGGTTGTAGCTCGGGTGCAGCGGGAGGCCGAGCCGCTCGCTGAGGTCGAAGGCTGTGGAGGGACTCGGCATCGCGCTGGCGACGGCGGCATCGAGGCCGGCGGACTGCGCCAGCCCCTGCCACCACTCGGGGCAGAAGGCCCCCGGCACGAGCACGTGGTTGTTCTCGAGGAATTCCCCGAAGGGGATCAGGATCTCGCCCAGGTCGACGATCTGCTTGACCTGGGGTGCCACCTTGCAGGCCCACGCCTCGGTGTCGACGAGCACCAGGTCCCCGCTCTGCAGGAGCACGATGGGGCCCTCGATGGTGTCGCAGGGGGTCACCGCACCGGCCTTGCCAGGCCGCTCGATCTTGATCTGCGTGCCGACGGCGAGGAAGTTGTCGAGGAGCACCATCGTCGCCGGGTGCAGCGCGATGCCCGCCAACCCGGTGGTGCGCCCGCGCCCATAGCGCAGCCGGAAGCCGCCGGGGGTGCTCGGGGCAGCGAAGACCGGGCGACCGCCGATGATGTCCTGGAGGAACTTGCTGTTGGGCTTGACCTTGGCCGCCGCCTCGACGATCCGTTGCGCCTCGAGGCGCTCGGGACTCGCAAGGGTCGTCGCCACCGCGGCACCGACGTCGGTATCATCTGCTTCCTCCTTGGAGACCTCGTCGGGGTCGGCACCCTCCTCCCATGCCGCGGGTGCCGGTGCGGCGACCGGTGCGAGGGATGGCTCGTCCTTGCCCTTGGTGACCAACTGATCGAGGAAGCCCCAGCCCTCGAGCTGCAGCCGGCTGGTGTGCTTGATGACCTTCTTGGCCTTGAGCGCCAGCCCCTCGGCGAGCACCAGCACCATGCCGCCGCGGATCTTGTTGGTCTCGACCCGCGGCAGGTCGCGATAGCCACTGACCTCGCTCTGCTCGGTGCCCTCGCCATCGATGCAGATCGGGCAGTTGGTGACCATCAGGGCGATCTCCTCGGGTGTGGGCGTGTACTGCAAGGTCACCTGACGGCGGTAGGCCGCCACCTCCTCCTTGTACCGCTCCACCTCCTCACCGGTGGGGCGGTAGTGCGCCAGGCCCAGCTGTTGGCGCACGACGTCGGCGATGAGCACCGAGAGCGCCTGGGCCGTGCCACCGGCCGACCGGATCGGACCGGCGAAGGAGACCGCAGGGTAGCGGCTTCCGTCGGCGTTGGCCCAGAGCTTGACGCCCACCAGGCCTTCGAGGGGCGCGACGAGCACCCCTTCGGTGAGGATCGACAGCCCGGTGCGGATCGCCTGCTCCATCGCTGCCGCCGGATCGGCGGCAGGTCCAAAGAGCCCGCCAGCGACCTCCTTGGCCACCGCCAGGGCGATCTCCTCGCGGATCTCGGCGATCGACCGGCCCGATGCCAGCGCCTGGGCGGTCAGGTCACGGATCCGCGCGGCGACACCGGGCGGCCCGACCTGACGCTCGACGCGGTCAGCGAGGTCCTGTGCCAGGGGGATCTCCACCTCGAGGGAGGGATCGATCCCGCGTTTGCGCGCCTCGGTGGCGACCGTGTAGCAACGGGCTGCCCCCTGGCGGAGCGTGGAGAAGTAGGCGACCGTCCGTGGGCTTGCGGCCACCCGCAGCGCACCCTCGCCGGCGGCCCGCGGTGCGTCATCTTGGGGGGAGAGGGCCATCGGTGCACCAGCGGAACCGGGGCATCTGGATGCCGCGTCATAAGCGTTGGTGAGCCGGCGGCAGGCTCGGGCGGGCCCACTCTAACAACGGTTTCGAACCCTCATTGCCTTATATGGGCCGTGGCCCGCAAGACGCCCGCTGCTGCCATCACCAGCCCCTGGCGACGCTCCAAGCACCGCTGGCTGCTGGACGATCCCGACCTGGTGCGGTGGTACGACAACATCTGCCAGGGCTCCCGCAACACCGGCGACGTCTACCTGCGCCGCCTGGGCGCCGTCTGCAAGGCCTTGGACACCACCATGACCGCTTCGACGGCAATCTCCCCCGCT
>JAHFTX010000058.1 GCA_023265395.1 Thermoplasmata archaeon | reverse complement strand
TCGCCAATCCAGACGATTCTGACCACGTGTGCTGCTCCAGGGCGGCTGGCAACGGCATAGAGGGCCCTCCAACCATCGGGTAGCTCCAGCCGGAACAGGTTGGGGAGGCCTCGGAACTGCCTCGGGATGAGCTTGCGTTGGATCCGCTCTCCGAGGAAGGGGTCGGCCATCAACCGATCTCTGTAGTGGCGAAGTTTCTTCCTCTGCTGCTTGCCTGCAGCCTCGAACGCCTGCGCGTTGACTTCCACCTCGATGCCGGACACCTGGCCCCCCATGGTAGACGCATCGGTCAGAGCGCGACGTACCCTTGGTCGTTCCAGAAGGCATCGTCGGCGTGCAGGGTCCACATGACGCCATTGCGGGGACTTTCCGTGATGAAGCCAAGGCGCTTGAGCTCGTCGACACAGAGGCGAACGGTCCGATGGCGGACGCTCTTGGCCTTCATGCGCCGCCCGATCTCAGCCAAGCTCAAGGGGCCCTCATCGCGAGCGTGGGCCCGATGGAGGATCCTCTCAACCTCGTGGACTGTGCTCAGCAGTGGGGCCGGCCCCTTCATCGGCGCGGGGGGGCGATAGCTGACCCGGGCAGACATAGGACAAACTTGTCACCATACATACTTGAATGTTCCGCAGCCACCTGCGCGCACAATGTGCAGAAGTTGGGCTGCCCAGCCGCCCAGCGATACCGCACCTTGCCGGATCGACACCACGGTCGCTCGGTATGCTGGCGCAGGCAAGGCGCGCTTCCCTGCCAGCTGAGGGATTCGAACCCCCGTCCCCAATCACACCGTCATCACCGAAGCTAAGGCTGTGCAACCCACGTGCCAAGGGAAAGGCGGCCATTCGCCCTGGGGGTCGCTCCCCTTTTGTAGCTGCGGAGCGTCCCAGCCTTCATGCGAGGTCTGGCAGATCCCACTGTTGAACCTCCGTCGGAGTGCGTCTGGGATCGCAATCGACGGATCGCAGACGGGCTCAGACGCGATTTCCCGCAGGCCGTGGGTCCCGATGGTCGACTCGACCTGCACATCCTCGCCACGTTGATGGAATGGACGGAGGGGCCCGTCGCACTCCACGGCTACCTGTTCGACGCCGACCTTGAGAGCGAAGAGGAACACCGACGTCATCTCGAGCATGCCCAGAGCGAATGTCGGTCGATCGAGTAGAGACGTCTGGTCGGGCCTGAGGCCGAAGTGGCCTGCCATCTACGGCGGGCAGCTCTTCGTGATACCCGAACCAACGGTCCTACTCCATGCGTCATCGGTTAAGGCCAACCGCCTCAGCGTGGTGACGTATCCTTTTATATCACGAAGATATTGATGGTAACAAGGAGTTACGAAACTTTGCCAAAAGCGGTCATCGAGCTCTCCGAGCGCGCCACTCGGGTCGTCAATGTGGTCAAGGCCAAGGAGGGCCTGAAGAACAAGTCACAAGCCATCGAGCGGATCGTCGCAGAGTTCGAAGAAATCATCCTTGACCCCAACCTCAGGCCCGAGTTCGTCGAAGATGTCCAACGGATTCGGAAGGGCCGCTTCAAGAAGGTCGGGGACCTTGCTGAGCTCGTGGGTGGGAAGCGGTGACGTGGGCGCTTGCAGTCTCACCAGAGTTCGAACAGGACTACCGTAAGCTCTGTGGGAAGAACGCCGGGCTCCGGCGTGCCGTAGACAAGAAGGTCTCCCAGATACGGGAGAATCCAACGCATTTCAAGCCGCTCCGGACCCCTCTGCAGGGGGTAAGGAGGGTGCATCTCGCCGGCTCATATGTCCTGCTCTTCGAGCCGGACGTTGAGCGACGGATGGTCAAGCTCATCCGGCTGGCACACCACGATGTGGCGTATGGGTTCTAGACCGCAGAGGAGGAAGGACAAGCTAAGGAATCCGCCTCGAGTCGGACCTGAGACCTCCCGGGATCGACTCCCGACGGCCCCATGGCGATCGGGGTGTCTCACCTCCGGTGCCTCCTTCGCCGGCGACGCCCCAGGGCGGGTGGCCGCAAACGCGCACGCAGGGCCCCAGAGAGGGCCCGGCGATGAGCGGGCTGGCCACCCCTGCGGCCGGTTCGGGTCGAACGTTGGTGATGAGCCCGGCGAACTAGCCCGGCGGGCGCCAGCCGGGAGGCGGCGGCGGGATTGCAGACCAGTCTGTGGTCGGCGGTGCGTACTGTTGCGGGTATCCTGGGTCGTGTGCATGGGGGTGTGGTGCGCCGTACGTCGCCGGCGGGTAGGCAGGCTGTTGCGGGTGCGGCGGTTGGCCAAGAGGTGACGGGAACTGCCCCATCAGTGGATCGGAGGGGATGGGGGCGGCTCCGCCTCCCGGCGCGCCCGCTGTCGGAGCGCTCTGGGCCCCAGGCCCCCTGCGCCGACGCACGATGAGGATGAGGGCGATGGCGAGTGCCAGCACAATCGCCGTCAGCAGGATACTGAGCATCGGTCCGCCCGCCCCGATGCCGGTCGGCGGAGGGGACACCTTGGGCACGACCGTGACCGTGACGCTCTCCTGCCGCTGGTCGAAGGGGTCGGCGACCGTGATCTTGAAGCTCACCTGCTTGGGCGACGAGGAGGTCGGGGTCCAACGGACCGTCGTCCCATCGAGATTCATCCCGGCGGGCTGACCCGACAGCGTGTAGGTCAGCGCGTCGCCATCCTCGTCGGTCGCCGGAAGGTCCCATGACCATGGGCTTCCAATGGTCGCCCTCTGCGGCGCAGGAGGCAGTGTCGGGAGGCTGTTCGTCCGCAGTGCGATCTGGAATGTCGCAGTGTCCCCATCCAGACCGTCGGAGACGGACACCGTAAACGTCAGATTCCCGGCAGACCGACCGGCAGTGGACCAACTCACGGTTCCCTTCGTGGTGACCGTCATCCCGTTCGGTGCGCCGATGAGCCCGTAGCTCAACGTGTCGCCAGAATCTGGATCGACCGCGGTGATGGCAAGCACGAACGGCGTCCCGATGATCGCCGTGAGATCCCGCGGGGTGTTGGTGATGGTCGGGGGGTGGTTGGCGACGTCGACCACCAGGATGAACTGCTGGGTAGCCTCCAGGTCACCGTCGGAAACGGTGAGATTGACCTCGTGGGCGCCCCGGTCCGTGCGGGAGGGGGTCCAGGAGAGGGTCTCTCCCAGGTCGAGGCTCATCCCCGTCGGCCCCGCCGTCACAGAGAAGGAGAGCGAATCCTGCTCGGCGTCGTCGGCGGTAGGGGTGTAGCGAAACGGCATCGCTGGTGTGATCGTCAGACCCTGCGGGAACGAGGTGAAGACCGGGGCGTCGTCGACCGCAGTCACGTCGACGAAGAAAGGGATTGGTGTGGCCTGTTGGCCCAGGCTGTCTGTTGCCGTGAGCCAGAAGTCGATGGTCCCGCTCCAGTTGAGCGCCGCCGGAGCGGAGAGGTCGAGGAATGCCGACTCCCCCGCCAGACCCCACCGCACCAACGTGGCATTGGGATCGGACGAGGTCAGACCATAGACGACCGATGCATCGATGTCGTCGACAAAGGGGTGGATCGTCGAAAGGTCGAGGATCGTCTGGTTGCCCGACCCCTCGGGCACCGACACCCGTTCCGGTAGGGTCCCGGTGGCCGCGGGAGGCCGGTCGACCACGAACCGGATCGGCGAGACCACGATGCTCCCGGCGCTGGTGGAGGTGAATCGGATCGGGATGTCGATCGTGCCGGGAGGCTGGCCCATGGCGTGGGAGGTCAGGTAGGCACCAAACGCAGAGGTCAGACGCTCCGTCGACAAGACGATGTCATAGTCGATGGCGATTGCGCCGACCTCCAGCGAGCCGCTCCCCTGCCCGTGGACCGCCAACGGGACCGTCGCGAAGGTGTTCCCGTCTGGGTCGGTCGTCGTGGCCGTTCCTGTGATCCCAGCTTCCAGCGCCGCGACGAGCGCGGCACCGCTCAGGGTCACCGGCGTGAGCACCAACCCCGAGACACTCTTCTCGTCAGAGCCGTCACCGTTGACGTCGATCGTCAGCGCCGACGGGTACTGGCGGTAGTCGACCGAGGCGTTGAGCGCGCAGCGGATGCTCGCGCCGTTGGTGTTGGAGAGCGTATAGGCGAAGGTGCCGCCGGCGATCGCCGGGTCGGCAATCGACCAGGTGAGATTGATGCCATCGAAGGCGTCGGGAGGGCGACCGTCGACCAGGAGGAGGTCCGCCTCTGCCGCCGTGAGCGCACCATCGAACTCGAAGGAGGTCGAGAACACCAGGTCGTTACCTTGCAGCCCCGACCAGACCCCGCCGCCGTCGGCGGATTGGTGCTCCCAGGCGCCGGCCGCATCGTAGGGGCTGGCGGGGTTGTCGGGGGCCGTGTTGTCCCGATGGACCACGAAGGAGTTGAAGAACGATGAACTGCCCGGCGACGAGGCGACGAGGGCATAGACCGAGTCCGTCGAGAGCTCGACCGGGCTGGCGAAGGTGAAGTCGACCCAATCGAAGAATCCCATCTGCGCCGCGCTCTTGGTCGCCGACGCCAGCGGCGCTCCGCTCGGATGGTAGTTGGGGGCGCCTGTCGTCGCAGTGATGTCGATGTAGAGCAGATCCGGCGGGGTACCGCTCTTGTCGATGAGCAGCGAGATCGATGCAAGCTTGACCACCCCCGACGGGCTCGATCCCCCGAAGGAGAAGCTCTGGGCGAACTGGTTGCTCCCGGTCAGCGGCGAGCTCAGCCCATTGATGGAGGATTGGTTCTCGTCCACCGCTGCTCGCGCGGTCCCAGCCTCCTGGGCGACGACGGTCGCACCGGCGACGACGGCGGTGTCGGGGATACCCGAGACGTTTCCGCTTGCGCTCCCTGATGCGCTGACGTCCTCCGCCGATGGACCCGCTCCGAGCGTCTCGAGGGCGTCAGGATGGGGGGTCACCGTCAGCGTGGCCGCCGTGACTGTCGCCGCCGATGGCAGGAGGATGGAGAGCGCGGCCGTGGTGGCTGGTGGACTCCACGTCCGTGCGCTCCGTCCGTCGGAAAGGCGATCCTGGTGTCCCACGGAGCCGACCCCCGTCCCCCCAAAGCCGTAGTCGACCGCCCCTTCTGCGCCGAGGTCTACGGTGAGGTTGGTCGGCCGCGCCCCGGGGCCGCTGCCGGGCGCGATGCTGATGTTCGTCGCAAGCGGGGTCGCAGGAATCGGCACGGTCAACATCAGGACCGACGAGCCGCCGCCGGCCGGGAAGGTCACGGTAGGCGAGGATGATCCGCCCAGGTCGTCGATCACGGACCCTGTCGACATCGTCGGCATCCCGGCCGTGAGCACGAGGATCAGCGTGACGACTGCGATGGATGAGGTACCGCCGGCTCGGCCGATTCCCGCAGTCGAAATGGTGTTCCCTCGATGGCCGGTGGGCCTGGGCCCTCGGTCCCTGCCTCCAGATATCAAGGTTCTTGAACGCGGGTCGTTTTTCCTGAGGGGGGTGTGGCAGCAGCAGAGCCCTCGGATCGGCGAACAGCGGCCAGAATGGCCGCTGGACCTGATGCCGCTGGCCAAACCCCTATTGCCAACTGCCCCATACTCCCGCTGTCAAGCGATGAGCAAGAAGCGCCCACCCGCAAAGGAAGTCCGCACCTTCGTCGTCGATGCCTTCACCCAGCGGCCCTGGCGGGGCAACCCTGCGGCAGTCTGTCTGATGGAGGGGCCAGCCCCCGACACGTTGCTGCAGTCGATCGCCGCCGAGTTCAACCTCGCCGAGACCGCCTTCGTCTGGGCCGTCGGCTCCGAGGGCGCACTGCCGGGGACTCGTCGGTTACGTTGGTTCACCCCGGCCGTGGAGGTCGACCTGTGTGGCCACGCCACGCTCGCGACGGCCCACGTGCTGCTGCATGAGCAGGGGAGCATCGAGCAGGAGGTCCGATTCCACACCCGCAGCGGCACCCTATCGGCGCGGCGCGCGCAGGGCGACATCGTGCTCGACTTCCCCGCAGAGGTCCCCATGCCGATCCCACCACCACCTTCGGTGATCGCTGCTTTGGGGGTGAAGGAGGTGCAGGAGGCGGCCCACGCGCCGCTGCGTCGCAAGCTGCTCCTGTGCCTGCGCAACGAGGAGCAGGTGCGCACGCTGCGTCCAGACCTCGCGGCCCTCCGCAGCCTGCGACTGGACCCACCCACGCTCGGGGTGATCGTCACGGCGCCCGGCAGTGGTGGCGTCGATTTCGTCTCGCGCTACTTCGCGCCCTGGGTCGGCATCGACGAGGACCCGGTCACCGGCTCGGCCCATACCGTGCTCGGGCCCTACTGGGCAGCCAAGCTGGGGCGGCAGCGGCTCTTCGCCCACCAGTGCTCCGCCCGCGGGGGTGAGATGCAGGTGATGGTCCGCCCCGACGGTAGGGTCGACCTGCTTGGCAGTGCCGTCGTCGTCAGCAGCGGCGTGCTGCGACTTCCTGACGGGGCGGGGCGCAGCTGAGGCGAAGAGCTGCGAGGGCTCCACCCTTCGCTTGCGCCTCGGCCGCAAGCGCGCACAGGTCGCGGCGAGAGGCCCACTTTTGGAACGCCGCAAAGATGCGCGGGAAGCCATGGCCCATTGCGGTGGCCTCGTCGCCCAACCGCAGGACGGTTTCGTGACAAGACATGTGGATGGGGACCGTGCGACCCACATGCGTCCAGAAGAGAATCGCACCGCCCGCTGTCCACGCACCGATCGGCTGCCGTCGCGTCCCCCGCCCCGATCATCGTCTTTCGTGGTGCCTGGGTGCTCTGTCTGCAATAGAAATACAAGATATTATCTATGTTGATAATCCTGCATATCTTGTGGAGTTCGTCAACAGGTTCCAAGAGATCGCCGACCTGAGCCAGGCTCTCACCGGTCACCAACCCGCGCTGGTACGCTTGTACGGCCGCCGTCGCCTTGGCAAGACCGAGATCCTACAGAAACTCTGCAAGGAGCACGATGGGCTCTACCTCCTGCTCGACGAGACCGACCCGCCGCGCCAGCGTGCCTCCCTCTCCTACCAAGTGGCCCACGAGCAGCACACGATTCAGTTGCCCTACCCACAGTGGGACGCATTCTTAGACCACCTGACCCAGCTTGGGGTCCGGTTCGTCGTCCTTGACGAGTTCCAGCGCCTGCTAACATCGGACCCCCAAGCAATCAGCCGCCTCCAACACCACTGGGACTCGCGCATGCACCGGTCCGGCCCCTCACTGGTCCTGTGCGGGAGCAGCATCGGGATGATGCAACGCGTCACGCAGAAGCGCTCGGCGCCGCTCTTTGGGCGGCTTAGCGCCGACCTGCGCCTGCGACCGTTCCCCTACGCGGCCGTCCGGCTGCTATACCCCGACCTGCCCGAGGAAGATGTCATCCGCAGGTTCGCCATCTTCGGAGGGACCCCCTACTACCACCAGTTCTCCGTCGGGCGGGAACTGCACCGCGCGGTGCTCGAGGCGTTCCTCGCCAGCACCGCACCCCTCATCGAGGAACCTCAGAACCTTCTGCGCCTGGAGTTGAAGGCGCCCTTGCGGCACAATTCCATCCTTTTCGAGATTGGCAATGGAACGCACGATCTGCCAGGCCTCGAGTCGAAGGTCGGCGTCCCGCATGGCGGGCTTGGCCCCTATCTTGAGACCCTTCGGCACGAACTGGACCTCGTCCGGCTCGAAAACCCCATCTTGGGGGCACGCAAGCGCGCGCGGTATGTCTTCACCGATTCCTTCTTTGCGTTCTACTATCGCTTCGTCTTCGACAATAGACCTCGGCTCGAACTGGGGCGTGCGGACCAGGTGTGGACGGAGATCCATAGAGACCTCGACGGCTTCGTGGGGCTCCAGTTCGAGCAGGTGGCGAGGCAGGCGCTGGCCCTGGTGAACGGAGGGGCCGTCAAGGACATCGCGGTGGAATTCGACGAGATTGGTCGATGGTGGAACCGCCAAGGCCTCGAGATCGACATCGCCGCCTCTGGACCCAAGCAAGTGCTCCTCGGTGAGGTCAAGTGGTCGAGCAAGCCCGTCGGGCTGGGACTGCTGCAGGCCCTGGAGGAGAAGTCGCAACGCGTCGAAGGAATTGACGGCCGGCCCGTGCGCCATCTGTTGGTCTCGAGGTCTGGCTTCGAGGAGGGCCTGGCAGCGGCGGCGCGCGAACGCGGCGTCCTGCTGCTCGACCTTGCGGACATCGCTGCAATCTGCGAAGAGCGGTACGCAAGGCGCCGACCGAACACTCCCGCACACTGACGCGCGGAGCAAGCCCTGTCCTCCCACGAGTGCTCCGCCCGCGGGGGTGAGATGCAGGTGATGGTCCGCCCCGACGGTAGGGTCGACCTGCTTGGCAGTGCCGTCGTCGTCAGCAGCGGCGTGCTGCGACTTCCTGACGGGGCGGGAAGCGCCTAGGCTCGGGGAGACCCGGTCGCGAGCACGGAGGGTGCGCCGACCGATCTCCCCGAGTCCTCCAGGTCCCTTGGCTTACCGCTGCCCCCCGCGGTTGCTCAGCCGGTCGGTGGGCATCCCCGCGATGGGTCCTGCTGCCCCCTGCGTCGTTGGTGCCAGAGCCCAACCAGGGCGGCCAGGGCACTTGCCATGATGGCTAGGAGCGGGATCCACATCCCTACTTGCGCCGGGATCAGGGACAGGCTCGGGCGCGCGGGCAGGGGCGTGGCCGTGGGCTGGGGCTGCAGAGGCTGTTGCTCCTGCTCGACGACGACGGGGTTGGTGGCCTGCTGCACGATGACCGCAAGGGCTGGCTCGAGGGTCGGCGGCGTCTCCGCCGCGGCGACCTCGCTGATGACGAGGGTGAACGCTTGGTGGGAGAATCTCGTCCCATCAGTCACGGAGATGGTGGCCCCCATCGTCCCAACCGTCCGTGGCACCCAGGTGACGAGCCCCGTGGCGGGATCGATGTCCATCCCCTGCGGCCCGCTGGCGAGGGAATAGACCATGGCATCCCCTTCAGGATCGGTGGCGTCGGCGTCATAGAGGTAGGGCGCATCGACCAGCCCGATGGTCGGTGGGGTCGATGTGAAGGCCGGGGCCTCGTCCTTGAGCACGGTCAGGGGGAAGCTCTGGGTGGCCCAGAGCGCTCCATCGGAGACGCTGAGGGTGATGGTGTGCGTGCCCACGTCGGCGTCGGTGGGTTGCCACCACAGTCCGAGGTCGTCGGTGACCCTTAGGCCCGCAGGTCCGGCCTCGATCTGCAGGGTCAGGGCGGAGCCCTCTGCATCGTCGGCTGTCACTTCATAGGTCAGGGACTGCCCGACCCAGAGTGTGGTCGGCGGATCGCTGGTGATCACCGGGGCGTCATCGATCGGCGTCAGGGTGATGGTCAGCTCCACACTGCTGGACAGATCCGACTGGTCGGTCGCCTGGAGCTCGACGCTGACGGTCCCGGTCCAGTTGTCGTTGGACGCACTGGTCATGGCATCCGCTCCCACGAAATGGCCGTCGACGATCCTGATCGGGACGGTGTCGGTGTTGGAGCCACCGCTCATCGCAAAGGCCAGGTCGTCGGTCGACGTGCGATCGTCGGCGAACACCTCGAAGAGGTCGAGCAGGTGGTCCGCTGCGCTATCCTCGGCAAGGGAGACCGCTGCAGCGCCGACGGCCGTCGGTGGCTGGTCGACTTCGATCTGGACCGCGCCAAGTTCGAGCCCTCCGCTCGAGGCCGACGAGACGGACAGGGGCAGGGTGATGGTGCCCACCGGGCGGCCATCCAGCTGCGGGCGCAGCGCGGGGGCGAGGTCCACCCTGACGGTCGACCGATAGGTGACTGAGAGGTCGGTGATGCGCAGGGTGGTCTCCGTGCCCGCACTGAATCGCAGCGGGATCACCGAGAACTGGTTGCCCCAGGGATCGGGCTCGAGGCGGGCGGCCTTGGGCACGACCTGGCGCAGGGCGTCCGCCAGGGGCACGGTGTACGTGGACGTAGCGGGTGCGTCATCGACGCTCAGGACACCCACGCCGGCGACCTCGAGCGCAAAGGGAATCGGTCCGACCGGCAGCGAGGCGTAGAAGAAGGCCTGGCCGGTCCCGTCGCCGTACTGCGGTGCACCGACGATCAGATCAGCGTACCCGTCGTTGTCGACATCGCCGGCGCCTGAGACGGCACTGCCGAACCAATCGTGTTCCTGCTTCCCGGTGAAGGTGACATCGACGGCTGCATCCATCGCGGCACCTCCATAGTAGACGTAGGCCTGGCCAGCGCCGCTCCCGCCAAAGTTGTTGTAGGGGGTGCCGACGATGACGTCGTCGAAACCGTCGCCGTTGACATCACCGGCGCCCGAGACGGCACTGCCGCCCTCGTCCAATGCCTGCATGCCGTCGATGGTGACATCGGCGATGGAGTCCATCGGGGAACCCCCGTGGTAGACGTAGCTCCGACCGCGGTTGTCCCAGGTGGCCCCCGGCGCACCGATGATGACATCGCCGAGGCCATCGCCGTTGACATCGCCGGCGTCGGAAAGGGCCATCGCGAAGTAGTCGAAGGCCTCGGTGCCGCTGAAGGTGACATCGACCAGGGCGTCCATCGGCGAGCCCCCCCGGTAGAGGTACGCCTGGCCGGAGATGGGACCATGAGCGTCGTTGCCGATCGCCCCGACGATGACGTCGTCGAAGCCATCGCCATCAACATCGCCAGCGGCAGAGACGTCTCTGCCGAAGTAGTCCCCGAACGCGACACCGCTGAGGGTCATATCGGGGGTGTTGTCCATGGGGGCGCCGCCCAAGACCACTTGGGCCTGGCCGGTGTCCGCTCCGTTGAGGTCCACCCCGCACGCCCCCACGATGACATCATCGAAACCGTCGCCGTTGACATCACCGGCGCCAGAGACGGACCTGCCGAAGAGGTCCCCCTTTGCGGCCCCGGTGACGACCACATCGGCGACGTTGTCCATCGCAGCCCCACCGAGGAATATGTAGGCCCGGCCTGCGTCGACCCCGCCAGCGTCGTTGCTCCAGGCCCCCACGATCACATCATCGAAGCCGTCGCCGTCGACATCGCCAGCCCCATCGACGGAGTACCCGAACTCGTTGTTGTACCCCTCACCGACGAAGGTGACATCGGCGACAGCGTCCACTGCAGGACCACCGAGGTAGAGGTAGGCCCGGCCGTACTGGCCCGTCAGGGGGGAACTGTAGGGTGCCCCCACGATGAGATCGTCGAAGCCGTCACCGTTGACATCACCGGCGCTGTCGACGGCGTGGCCGTACCAGTCGATATCTGCCACGCCACTGAAGCTGAGGAGCTCGACCAGCTCGCGCGGCGGTTCGCCCGTGGGGACCACCGTCACCTGCGCGTGAGCCTCCTCGACGATCGCGCCTACTGGCAGCAGGACCTCTCCGACGGTCAGCTCGTGCTCCGCCGGCGCATCAACCCCCAAGGAGGTGGCACCGTCGCGGAACATCGTCTGGTGCCCAAGGGCTCCGACGCCTGCCCCGGCAAAGCCCCAGGCCTGGGTGCCGCCGATCGCGACCGCCGGTTGCTCGGGATAGTCCAGACCGCCGATGGTCGCCGGGCTCCCGGTCACCTCGACCGTCGCCGACAGCAGGACACCCCCGGTCGGGAGGGTCACATCGACCGTGGTGGTGTGCTCGGGACGGACGGGGTGTGCGCCGGTCACGCCTGGGGTGTCAAGGTCATCGACACCAAGCCCAGCGACGTTGGTCGGATCGGGCACCGACAGCGCAAGGAGCATCACCAGTCCGAGCAGGACGGTGGTGCGCGGCCACCGCACTGGGCATCTGCCTGCGGGCGACGGCCCGGCCCCAACAGGCACTTGGCTTCCCTTCTGTCTCGACACCATGCTACAGCGTGTCATGGCTCCGTCCGGGTCGGGTACCGGGCATATACTGATTGGTCGTTCCTCGAAGCGTGTGCTGCCACGCTGGATCCTGACGCCCGGGTGGATGAGCAGAGGCGTCCGACGGGGTCTGATCGCCTCCTGGCGAGGGCCGGCGGTGCAGCATGACCCGCGATTGGGGAAAGGCCACGGCGTGGGCAGTGGCCTGACGGTCAGCCGTGCCCCGCGCCTAGAAGGGTCGGCGCGCAACACCCTCGGGGGGCCAGCTCTGCAGCGGGTACCCTCAGGCGTCGCTATCGATGGACCTCAGGCGGGGCGCCCGTGGGGGCCTACTTGTAGGTGCGCAAGGCGACGTTGTCCTCTTTGAAGACGACCTCGAAGTAGGACAGGACGTTCTTCTTGATCGTGGCGTCGTCGAGCCCTGCCATCTTCCAATCCCCAGTGACCTTGACGTGGGTCTTGCCTCCCTGGGCCGTGTAGGTGTGCGTGAACTTGCTCCCCTTGGTAGGCCCCTCGAGCACCTCGCTCTCGAAACCCTTGGGGGGGTTCATCGTCATGCGGATCTTCTCCTTGAAGGGTTTCTTGTCGAGCCCGATGCTGGTCATCTGCACGACCACGACGTTGCCCTTCTGCTCCAGCGGCTTCCACTCCTGGATCGTCGCGTGCTTGTGGCTGGGTGCGTCGTTGAGATACTTCCATACCTTGTCGACCGGGGCATCGAAGACTCCTTCATCCTCTATCCGTACCATATCCATTCCTTCCATCCCCCGAAGGGGGCTCGCCCGGGTTCCCGCCATCAACCATGAAGGTTTTCTCTTGCAACAGGGGTGACCCAGCGTGCCTGCGCCCCTCGCCGACCGAAGGGGTGGTCAGTTCCTTTTGGGTGGCAATGGCGCAGCTGGCCCTTCGTTGAGCGTGCCATACTGGAGATCCTTGCCGCGTCGTCCCTTGCGCCCGTGGCAGCTGGCGAATCCTCCGCTGGATGCCGCCGAGCATGGACGGCCGTTGGGCATCGGCCAAACCACCCCGCGTGCCTTATCTGCTCCCGG
>JAHFTX010000005.1 GCA_023265395.1 Thermoplasmata archaeon | reverse complement strand
GCACCCCAGCGGAACCAGATGACCTCCCATGCTTCGGCCGTGCGCTGGACCGTCGCAGCGAGGTCCTGGAGGTCGGCAGCCATCAGCCCGATGTGCGACGAGGCTGCCAACAATGCCTGCTCGGGGGAGGTGATCGGGGCTTCGATCGGCAGTCCGGTGGCCATCCGGTCGACCTCGAAGAAGCGCGCCTCGCTGGTCCCAGCAAGGAGGTTGACACGGACGTAGCGCGTGACCTTGACCCCGCTCAAGACGAGGCGCTCCTCGAGGTACCATGTGAAGGGAGAGATCGCACCGATGGCATTGACCGACCGGCCCGCTGAGGCATAGCGCCGCTGCAGGCCCAGCTTGAGAGCAGCGCGCACCGCGCAATAGCCGAGGAACAGCGCGCTGGTCAGCTGCAAGGCCAGATAGTACCGCGCAGGGTCGAGGACGCCACGGAACCCCCAGAGCACGAACATCGACACGACCGTCCACCCCATCAAGTAGGGGTTGATCGCGTTCTCGGCACCGAAGGTGTACCCCTTGCGGACAAAGGGCAGCAACAGCGGGATCTCGAAGTTGGTGAACCAATCGCAGATGAGGTGCGTCCCGACCGCCAGCACCCCGACGAAGTACAGGAGCACGATCGGCATGCCAAAGAGGACCGCGGCGATCCCGCCGCCGACCGCTGGTGCACCAAGCATGAACAACAGGCTGTGAGTGATCCCATGGTGGCGGGTCATCGGGTATCGGCGCCACAGGGGCAGGAGCAGGACGTCGAAATCGGGGGAGCCGCCCATGATGACGCCAAAGAGCAGCACGGGCTCTGGGATGGCCCCGCTGGTGCCCAGACCCAGCCACATCGTGGCAAGGTACCCGACGAACATGTGGGTGAAGAAGTCCACGTGCCGCTGCTCCCGGCCAGTACCGGCTGTGCCTGCCGACGACACGGGACGTTAAAGAGCTTCGGGGCAGCACCGGCGGCGCGGCGTCCCGTCGGCGTCCGCTCAACGTTCAAATAGGCTCCTGCGGCGTTCTCCGTCGCTGACGATGTCGGGCTCTGCTGGAGACCGGCCCATCGAGGCCGAAGTCAAGTTCATCCTACCGACGGGATTCGATGTCCCCTCGCTCCAACGTGCCCTGCGACTGCGCGGGTATCTGAGCATGACCGTTGCCCAGGAGGACATCTACCTGGGGCATTACGCTCGCGATTTTGGCAGCACCGATGAGGCCTTGCGCGTGCGATCCGAGCGCACCCTTCCATCTAGCGATGGCCCGTTGCCGCCCTTCCCTCGGCAGGCGCATCGGCGCGGGTGGTCGACGTGGTTGACCTACAAGGGCCCCAAGCTCGACGCACGATCCAAGGCCCGTGTCGAGGTCGAGGTCTCGACGGGTCCGACGGTCACCCAGGCGCTGCTCGCGGCGGGGTTTACGACCGTCGCCAGGGTGCGCAAGATCCGGCAGAGCTGGCGCGGCGGCACGGGCCCCCAGCCCACCTTGGAGGTTGCCATCGACGAGGTCGTCGGGCTCGGGCTCTTCGTCGAACTCGAGCAACGGACGACGGTCGACGACCTCGAGCAGACGGTCGACCGACTGCTGCAGGAAGGGGCTGAGCTGCTGGGTGCAGGGGTGGGCACGGAGCGGCGCAGCTACCTCGAGCTGCTGCTCAGAGGCTCTTGATCATCTCGGCGACGAAGGCCTTGATGGCGTCGTCATCGGGGACGGTGATGCTCTTCTTGAACCGTTCCGAGCCATCGGGAAGGAAGTAGCCGCGGCTGATGGAGAGGAACTCGTTCTCCCCCTCTTCGGTGCGCGCCTTCTTGCGGGCCACCTCGATGAAGTTGTTCCGACCAAAGGTCTTCTTCTCAGAGCGGATGGTCTCGAAGTCTACAGGGGACATGGAAATCACGGCCGGATGGTGTCTCGTTGAGATGGGCCACCTTATTTCAACATTACGAGCCGACCAGCTCCATGACCCCTGGCGGCTTGACGACTCGGTCCCACGCGCGACTCAGCGCCATGGTCGGCACCGGCGCTCTCGAAGGAACGCCCCCGTGCGAACCGGTTCTCCTGCCGCTACCACCTATATATAGCACTGCTGGAATGTGTCACGGAGGGACCGAGCCGGCGGGCAGCGACCCCCACACTAGGGGGCAGGTGGTCGTTCGGATCGGAGCAACGAGGAGCCATGCGACTTCCGAGTGGACGCCTGATGCACAGCCTCCCCGGAGGGCGCTGGGCCCTGCGGGATGCCCTCCTCCAGGGCCAAGAGGAATCGGTGACCGGCTACGTCGAGGTCGCCGGCGATCTGCCCGAGGGACCGGCCCACGGACACCTCGTCCTCGACGATGGCCAGACGGTCCTGGCGGGGATCAGCACTCAGGATGCTGAGGTGCGCGGTGCAGCAGCGCTCCCGAGCATCCTCGAGCTCAGCCGCTCGGAATCGGCGAAGCTGACGGTGTGGTCCTACGGTCACCGTGGATCCTCGGTCCGCATCGGTCAGCTGCGACGGACCTTCCACGATGGTGAGGTCAGCGGGGTCGACCCGCGCTCGTTGCAGCAGCAGCGCAGCGCTCGCCCCAGTCCGGCGCAGCCCCAGAGCCCATCCACCACCTCTTCGGCCTTGCCGGGGCAGGTACCCGCCACGATCGCTGCAGATGAATCGGGTGAGGGAGGACTGCACCAGGAGCTCGTGGAAACCCGCGCCGAGCTGCAGCGGATGCGGGAGGGTTCGCTGGCGATCCTTCAGGCCGCCACCGAGGAGGACCGCCTGCCACTGACGCGCCATGAGGAGGAGGTCGCCAAGGCCGAGTTGCTGCGCCGCGAGGAACGGGTCAAGAACCTCGAGGAGCACCTGCAGCAACGTGCTGAGTCGTTGACCGAGAAGGAGGCGTCCTTGCGCGAGCTCGAGTCTCGCCTGCGGAGCGAGTCGACCCAGATCGAGCGCCAACAATCACGGTTGGGCAAGGAGCGTGCCGAGCTCGATGCGCTCTTTGGGAAGGTCGGCGGGGACCGCCAACAGCTGAGCGCCCAGGAGCGCGCGCTCGAGGTCCGCCTCGAGGGGCTCCGGCTGCGGGAGGCGGAGATCGCCGAGGCCGAGGCTCAGGCACAGGATCGTTCTGCAGCGCTGGAGAAGCAGGCGACCCTCCTCAAGGGTACCGAGGACCGGCTGGCGCAACGGGAGTCCGACCTCAAGGAGCAACAGGAAGGGCTCACGGCTCAGGAGGAGCAGCTGCGACGCACCGAGCAGGAGCTGGGCGAGCGCGATGTGCGGGTCACCGCCGGCGCCGACAAGCTCAACCGCGCCGAGCTCGAGCATGAACATGTCAAGGTCGCCCTCGACGAGGAGCGGCGGCAACTCAAGGCCGAGCGGGATCGGGTCTTGGGTGAGGCCAAGGAGCAAGCGGCCTTGGCGCGCACCAACCAAGGGCAGTTGACCGAGTTGGCGGCCACGGGGAGGTCCCAGACGGCCCTGGGCAAGGACCTCGAGCAGTTGCAAGCCCGGCTCGACGCGCAGCAGGCGGAGCTCTCCCAACGTGCGGAGGAGCTCGCGGTGAGCGAGGCCGCCCTCGCAGCTGCGACCAAGGCCGCCGACGCCACCGCTGCCGGCCATCGGCAGGAGCGCAAGGAGCTCGATCGGATGGCGAAGGGCCACGGTGCGGCCTCTCGCTCCCTCGAGAAGGAGCGTGCCGCCCACGCCCGTGAGGTCGCCCGGCTCGAGCACAAGGTCGAGAAGCTCGCCGCCAAGGAGCGGGCACTCCTCCAAGAGGCAGAGGCCCTGCGTGCCGAACGCGCCGAGCTGCGCGAGCGCAACGCCACCCTCGAACGCGACTCCAAGGCGCTGGTCAAGCAGGAGAGCACGCACAGCGCCTCCGTCGAGGACCTCGACGCCCAGCGTGCCGCCCACGATGCGGAGGTCACGCGACTCGACCACGAGGCCCAGCGGCTCGAGGTGGAGCGTTCCGAGCTGGCGGAGTCGGTCGCCCACCTTGGGGAGGAGCAGGCGAGCCTCTCCGAGGAGCAGGGCCACCTCGCCACGGCGCAGGAGGAGCTGGAGCATCAAAAGGCCCAGCTGCACGCTGCCGAGAAGGACGTGGCCCGCTCCCACAAGGAGGTCGAGCGCCAGCAACGGGAGTTGCAGCGCCAAGCCAGCCGACAACAGAAGGAGCAGGAACAGTTGGAACGACGCCAGCAACGCCTCGAGGAGCAGGCCAAGGAGCTCGAGGCGATCAAGCGCTCGCTCAAGGACCTCTGAGCGGCCGGTGGCAACACGCGGGACGTTCGACCATGGGCGCGCGCGGACGACATCGTGGCAACGGCTCGGGGGTCGGGCGTTGAAGCTTCCCAAGGGCACCTTGCTGGGGCAGCGGGCGGGCTCCAAGGAGACGCTGCAGCAACTGTTGCGGATCACGGCGAGTCCCGACTTCGCGGGATACCTGCGGATGACCGCCAAGCCCGCCGGGGGGCAGCGCGCCGAGGGCGTGATGGTCTTCCGCAATGGAAGCTGCGTGCTCGGCTACCTCTCGGCGCCCGACCAAATCTTCGGCCAGGTGGTGCTTGATTCCTTCCTCTCCTATGCGACCACCCAGGATGCGCGGCTGCGCCTCTACCGATTCGACGCCGCGGAGTCGGCGCGCGTCGACGAGTATACAGGCAAGCACCCGACCGCATCCGTCGACCTCGGTGCGGTCCTCACCTCCTCGTCAGGTGGGATCAGCCCCTCCCTCGACCAGATGCTCACCGACCTCGACCGGGTCAGCGCGTTGACCAAGGACCTCGAGGGCGCGCTCGAGACGGCACGGGTCGAGCAGACCGAGCTGGCCGCCGATGCGGCACGCCTCGAGGGTGCACGCAAGGTGATCGGCGCCCTCGTGGCCGAGGAAGGGCAACAGGCGGCCCAGGTGGCGGAAGCCCGCGGCACGGCGCAGGAACGCCTGCGGCAACAGAGCACTCCCGCGACCGATCCCGCGATGGCGGCCGAGGTCGCCAGCCTGCGGACCAAGCTCGCCGCCCTCGAGCGGACCGAGACCGACCTGCGGGCACGCGAGCGCAAGCTGCAGGACCTCGAACGGATCTTCAAGCGGGTGCTGACGTCGACCGAGGAGCGGCTCAAAGCCAAGGAGGAGGAGATCGTCGCGCGGGAGCGGGTGCTCAAGGAGGAGCTCGAGTCCCACCAGCGGCGCATCAGCGAGCTCGAGGCCCGTGCCAGCGCGCTCAAGGCCCAAGAGCAGAAGGAGGGGGACAGCGCATCCGCCAAGGCCGTCAAACGCCTCGAGTCCGAACGGCACCAGCTGACCTCGACCATCGCCACCCTCGAAGCAGAGGTGCGCTCGCTGCGGGCTGCCCTCGAGGTCGGCCCGCCCACCCCTGCTGCCGGTCGCACCGCACTCATCGACGAGACCCTGACCGAGGATTTCAAGGCCTTGCTGACCGCTCTGGACCAACTGATGGCGCATCTTCCGCAGGAGGTCGTGGATCGGTTCGCCGCAGGGCCCTCCTTCGACATCTACGAGCGGGTGATGGTCGCCTTCGAACTGGCGAAGGCGGGGACCTCCGCCGACAGTGACGAGGAGGAATGAGCGTGGGTCTGCTCGAACGGGCTCGCAAGGCACGAGAGGATCCCCCTCCGACCGACTCGGCGCGCACCACCGACGCCGCCCCCGTCAAGCCGCCGACCTCCGGGCCCATCACCCCTGAGGCCAGCCCAGGAGCGCTGCCACCCGTAGCCGACGAGACCCCCCAGGAACGGCAACTCGAGGAGCGGAACCGCCTGCTCGATGAGACCCGCGCGGCATTGGCGGAGGCGCGGGCGCAACTTCGAGACCGCGAGCGGAGCCTGACGACCCTGCGGCGGGACCACGACCAACTCCAGGAGGACGTCACCTCGCTCACCAAGGAACGGACGGCCCTGCATGAGCAGCTGGAGGAGCAGGCCACGGCAGGCAACGACCCTGCCACGTTGCGCAAGCTGCGCGACGAAGTCCGTTCCCTCGAGCGCGACCTGGCCGCTGCCACGGCCGAACGGGCCTCGCTCCGCGAGGTGGCGGCCCAGCAAGGTCCACGCAGCGGCCTTTCAGCAGCCGAGCTGGCGGAGCGCGAGGCGATCCTGCAGGTCGAGCAACAGAAGCTGGCCGCCGAGCGCGAGGCCTTGGGCGCTCTCCACAAGGAGGTCGCACGGATCCAGGAGGAGGTCGCCTCCTCCCGCGCACACGTGCACGCAGCCTCGTCAAGTGCGGTCACTGATACGGCAAGGGTTGCAGAGATCCACCGCGTCGCTGAGGAGGCGACCCTCGAGGCGCAGGCCGCGACCGCGGCCCTGACCGAGGCGCAACAGGAGATTGCGCAACAGGCCACCGCCCTCGAGGAATCGGAGCAGCGCGCACGGCAGCTGCAAGAGCAGCTGCGCACCGCCGAGCGTGTCGCCACGGACCGGCAGGAGCAGCTCGAGGGGCTACGTGCCGAGCTCGCCGCGATGCAGGCGCAACACCGCGAATCCCAGCGCGCGCTCCAAGGGGCCCAGCGGGGAAGCGAGGAGGCCGCGGCTCTCCAGCAGCGCATCACGGCGGAGCGGCAGGCCCTCCAGGCGAGCATCGACCAGCTCCAAGCTCGCCTCGCCCGTGCCGAAGGGACCACCTCGCAACAGCAACTCCAGGTCGAACAGGCCGCCGCACAGCTGCGGAAGGCTGAGACGCAGCGCGAGGCGCTCGAGGCGCAGCTGGAGTCGACCCGCTCCGAACGGACGGAGGCAGCTGCAGCCACGGTCGCCGCCACCGAGGAGCTGCGCAAGGCCCGCGGCCGGGTCGGCGAGCTCGAGGGCAACTTGGCGGCACTCAAGGAGGAGCTGACCGCGTCCAGTTCGGAGGCGGCGGACCAGCGCTCGGAGGTCGGCTCCCTCGTCAAGCAGCTCGACAGCGGCCAGCGGCAGGTCGCAGAGTTGCGCGAGCAGATGACCGCGCAGCAGCGGGAGTTGGAGCGCGAACGCCGTGCGCTCGAACGCAAGGCCGAGGAGCTCAAGGCTGCCCGCGAAGAGTGGGAGGGGGAGCAGGTGGCCGCTACGAAGGAGGTTCAGCGGCAGAAGGAGAAGGCCGCCACCGAAGCCGCGGCTGCCGCCAAGAAGCTCGACGCCCGTGCACGCTCCCTGGCGGAAGGAGAGGCCAAGCTCGAGGGCCGCCGGGCCTCCTCGGAGGCTCGGCAGGCCGACCTCGAGAAGCGGACCAAGGCAGTCGAGGTCGCCGAGGGGCTCCTCGAGCGGCGACAGGCCGAGGCGACGCGAGCCGACGAAGCCCTCGCCCGCGCACGCAGCCGCGCAGAGGAAGAATCCGTCGCAGAGCAGCGCCGCCTCGACGCGCTGCGTGCCCGTCTGCAGGAGGAGCAGGACCAGGTACGGGCTTCGGCAGCCGAGCTCGAAGGGAGTCGTGAGACCCTCAAGGAGGAGCAGGCGACGCTTGCCTCGGCCCGCACTAAGCTGACCGAGGCCGAGGAGGGGCAGACCAAACGGCGCCGCGAGCTCGACAGGGTTGTCGCCACGCTGGATCGCACCGCAAGCGAGCAGGCCGCCGCCGCCGAAGCGCTCGAGGCGGAGCGCCAGCGCTTAGCAGCCCACGCAGCCGAGGTGGCCTCCACGGAGCTCGCCCTGGCAGCACGGGAGGAGGAGCTGCAGGGCAGGACGGTCTCCCAGGCCCAGGCGCGCCGGGTCTTGGAGGAGGAGGAGGCGCGGATCTCCAGCCTCAAGAAGGGACTGCAGCTGGACAAGGACGAGCTGTGGTCCAAGCAGGAGTCACTGATCCAAGCAGGTCAAGAGCTGGCATCGCGCGAGGATGCGCTCGCCCGCACCCGCGCCAAGGCCGATGAGGACTCTGCACGGCTGATATCCCAGCAGAAGGATCTGCAGGGCCGCCTCGTCGAGCTGCAGAAGCGTGAGACGCGCCTCGCGCAGCAACTGGAGGCTGTCGAGCTACGGCAGGAACGCCTCAAGGCCACAGAGCACGAGCTCGCCGCTGACCAGCAGGAGCTGCGCAAGCACCAGGCGGCGATCGAGGAGGCCCGGAGCGGGCTCGACCGGCAGCTGGAGGTCGTCACCAAGACCGAAGATGCGCTGGCCTCCCGCCAGAACGAGCTGGCCGTGCGGCAGCAGCAGCAGGATGACCTTCTCTCCGACCTCTCCGCCCGCGAGGAGCTGCTGGCTCGGGGTCTGAAGGTCCAAGAGGAACAACAGGCCGCTCTCTCCAGCGAGCGCATCGAGCTCGACACGATCGGGAAGTCGCTCCAAGCACGCGCCCGCGACCTTGACGTGCTCGAGGGTCGGCTCACTGCGCTGCAACGTCAGGTGGGCGTCGACCAGGACGCCCTCAAGGAACATCGCAAGGAGGTCGCCGAGCAGGTGCGGGCGCTTGAGCGCTCGCGGCGCGACCTCGAGGCCTCCCATGTCCGCCTTGAGGACGGGGAGTCTGCGCTGGAGGTCGCCACCAAGAAACTGGCTGCCGAGCGCAAGGCATCCGAGGGAGAGGTCGCCACCGCCCGCAAGGAGCTCGCACTCATCGAGAAGGCCCAGACGACCGCCGCCAAGGAGCTCGAGGGCGAACGGGGACGCCTCGGGGCGTTGCAGGAGGAAGTCCTGCGACAGCGAGATGACCTAGCCCAGCGGCTTGCGGCCATCGAGGCGCGCGAGCACGCGGCCGAGGAACTGGAAGGCTCGCTCAAGGACCGGCAGGTCAAGCTCGTCCTCGAGGAGCGGCTCTCGGCGGAGGCATTGAAGGATCGTACCCGTCGTGAGAGCGAGCTCGCCAAGCGCGAGGAGCGCCTTGAGGCCCAGCAACTCAAGCTCGAAGGGGAATCGGCCCGCCAGAAGGAGGAGGGCAAGGTGCTGGCCACCCAGCAGCGGGCGCTCGAGAAGGAACGGCTGCTGCTGGGCCACGAGCGCGACGAGGTCGGCAGCGCCCGCAAGCAGATCGAGAGCGAGGGCATCGCGCTGCGCAGCCTGCGCACCGAACTGGCTTCCCAGCAGGAGCTCCTCGCCTCCCATCAGACGGAGGTCGACGCCCGTGAGGCACGTCTGGCTCGTGAGGAGGAACGGGTCAGCCAGCTCGTGGAGCGCCTCGAGGCACGCGCCGCCGAGCTCGGCAGGGCGGAGGGCGAGCTACAGACCAAGGAGCTCGAAGCCTCCGCCAGGCGCGCCGAGCTCTCCCGCGGCGAGGCGGCGATACAGAAGTCGGCTCACGAGCTCGACCTGCGGGAGTCGGAGCTCAAGCGGCAAGAGGACCGCCGCTCGGTGGCGATGGCTGCCCTGCAGCAGCAGTACGATCACCTCCGCAAGACACAGGAGGGGCTCGACGCGCGCACCGTCGCGCTCGAGGCCGCGACCGGCGAGCAGCAACGGACCCAAGCGGCCCTCGACCACCACGCCCGCGTCCTGGAGGAGGAGCAGGCGCACCTCGCCGCCCATCGCAGCGAGCTCCAGAGCGAGCTCAAGGCGATCGGGCGCAAGGAATCCGCCCTCGAATCGCGGGAACGGGACGTCGAGGCCGCGGCCAAAGCCACCGTTCGGAGCACCGCGGCACTGGAGCACGAACGGGAGGCGTTGGCGACCCAGCAGGCAGAGCTCGAGACGCAGCGCAGCGCCTTCGAAGCAGCGCGCGCCGACCTGGCGGCCGCGGACCGCCAGCTGCAAGAACGCGTGCGCGCCCAGGCCAAGGAGGTCCGGGATTTCGAAAAACTCCAGGCGCGCGCCCACAAGGAGGCCGCAGCTCTCTCCCGAGAGGCCGAACGGCTCGCCGCCCGATCGACCTCCCTCGATCAACGGGAAGCAGCCCTTGCCGACAGCGAGGAGTCCCGCACGCAGGAGCAGGCGACGCTGCGTGAGGAACGCAAGGCCCTCGAGGGGGAGCAGCGCACCGTCGCCCGTGCCGCCGCAGAGGTCGCCAAGGCCACCGAGCAGCTCGAGGCCAAACGCACCGCCCACGCCGAGGCATCGGAGGCCATCCACGCCGATCAGCTCGCCCTCGAGAAGCAGCACGCCTCCCTCGAACGCCTCGCCCACGGTCTGGCGGAACGCGAGAAGAACCTCACCGCACGAGAGGCGCGACTGAAGGATGCCCGCGGACGACTGCGCAACGTCCTCAGATAGGGAGCTGACGCCAGGCCGATAGGTTGATTGCCTTCCGGAGGTTGGTCGCGGTGGTGGCGGTGATGCGACGGCTTGCACGTCCCGTGCTCTCGATCGTGATGGTGTGCCTCGTCCTGCTGTGCGCCATTCCCGCCGGCAGTGGGATGCCAGCGCCGTCCCCGCGGACGTCCCAAGCAGCGCCGATTGCGACCCCGGTGCTCGCTGACGCTGCGTCCGGTGCCCCCCGCTCGACCTCGCGCCTGGTGCCGGGGGAGGGGTTCAGCTGGATCAACCCCCATCCGCTGGGGATGACCGTCAATGACATCGCCATCAGCCCCGCGGGTGACCGGGCGGTGCTGGTCGGCAGCAATGGCGGCGTCTGTCTGTTCGATGGCACCTCCTGCCAGATGGTGCCCTCTGACGTGGCGGCCTCCCTCCATGGGGTCCGCTGGCAGCCTGGCGACGACCGGTTCGTCGCCGTCGGTGACGATGGCACGGTGCTCCGCTCAGGCCCCGGCGGCGATGGCCCGCTGAAACGGCTCTCCCACTTGACGAGCCTGACCCTGCGCGGAGTGGTCGCGACCGGCACGGGGGACCAGATGCTCGTCACTGGTGAGGACGGTGGGCTGCTGCGACTCGATGGTGACGTGCTGACCCTTCTCAACAGCACCACCGACTCGTGGTTGCGCGACCCAGCGACAGCATCGGGGATCGGCACGATCCTGCCGGGGCACGAGGGGACCTTGCTGCGCTACGACCCGGTCGAGGGGCAGATCGAGTCCCTCAGCCCCCCGAGTGGGAACGACATCGACCTGCGGGCGGCCGTCGCGGTCGATTCGGACACCATCCTGGTGGTCGGAGGGTCGGGGACGTTGCTCGAGCTGGGCCCCGCAGGCGCCATCACCGATCGCACCGGGGTGGTCTCCGACGACCTCTTGGCGATTGGCTGGGACCCTGTCAACCAGGAGGCGCTGATCCTCGGGGAGGGGCCGTCGGCCTATCGCTACACCTTGGCCGCTGGGATGATCTCCCTGACTATCCCAGGGACCCAAGACCTCGCCTCCGTGGCCATCGGGACCGGGGCGTTGGCAGGATTCCTCGTAGGTGCCGCCGCAGGGGAGCTCTACCACTACAACTCCTCGGCACAACAGCTCGAGCTGCTGGGCAGCGGCTTGAGTCAGCACATCGAGGCCGTGGCCTTCAACAGCACCGGCAGTGGCGCCCTGGTGGTCGGCACCGGCGGGGCGCTGGCGCTCACCGATGGCTCGGCGCTGACGGTGCTCAACTCCACGGTGACGGAGACGCTCAACGACATCGCGATCGACCCGATCAGTGGCGACGCGCTCGTCGTCGGGGATGGTGGGACGGTCCTTTGGTACAACTGGACCAACGTCACCCTCCTCGACGCCTCAGGCGCGCTGACCACCCCCGGGGCAGACCTCACTGGGGTCGCCTACAGCGCCGATGGCAGCGTCGCATTGATCGTCGGGGTCGGCCCGACCGTCATCCGCTATCAGGACGGGAACTTCAGCGCAGTGGCGGTCACACCGCTCACGGAGGCGCGCCCGCTCTTTGCGGTGGCCTTCGACCCCACCACGACGCGGGCGCTCGTCGCCGGTGCCTCCGGACTGGTCGGCGATTGTGTCCCGGACGCCTCCAGCGGTACGATCCTCACCTGTGACACCTCGGGCACGGTCTCCTTCCGCACGCTCCAGGCGATCGCCTTCCAGCCGGGGTTGAGCGATGCGCTCCTGGTCGGCCAGGCTGGGGAAGCACTCCGCTACAGCGCCGGGGTGATCGTCAACCTGGGCAAGCAGACTGTCTTCAACCTCGGTGCCGTGGCGTTCCGCCCAGGGGATAGCAACCCCACCGTCGCCGGCAGCGGCTGTTTCGTCGGGACCTTGCAACAGCACGCGACGGTGCGACGGGACGTCCCCTGCTCTGTGGAGGTGCGCGATGTCGCCTTCGCGAGCTACGGGCTCGTGGTCGGTCCCTACGGGACCATCCTGCGCTGGGACCTTCCCCCGATGGCGCAACCATTGGCACGCATCAGCGCACCGGTGGAGGAGCGAACCATCCTCGGCGGCACCGATGTGCTGTTCGATGGGAGCCAATCGTTGGCCCCCGACGGCTCCTCGCTCTCCTTCGAGTGGGCCAGCGACCTCGAGGGGGTGCTGGGCACCGACCCCGTCCTCGAGCACAACCTGACCACGCCCGGCATCCAGACGATCACCCTGACCGTGCGCTCGGGCACCCTCTCCGACACCGCCGAGATCGCGCTGACCGTCGTCGAACCTAACTACGCACCCGTGGCGGTGATCAGCGCACCGCTCGACCAGGCACAGTTGTCGGTCGAAGAGCCGGTGCAGCTCGACGGCCATCTGAGCAGTGACCCCAACGGTGATCCATTGCACGCCTCGTGGTTTGTCGATACGACCACCTTCGTCGCCGCCGGGCTGGTGGCCAACATCACCGTGCCGGTGGGGAGCTTCACCATCACCCTGTGGGTCGACGATGCGCGCGGGGAGGCCCAGAGCAATCGTTCAGCCAACGTGACCATCAACATGTTCCAACCCAACCGCGCGCCACGGGCGGTCGTCTCCGCCCCCCTCGAGGGCGCAACGTTCCCCGATGGGGCAGCGGTCCACCTCGACGGCGCCAACAGCACCGACGCCGATTCGGACCTGCTCACCTACCGCTGGCTCCGCAACGGCACGGAGGAGATCGGCAGCGCCGTATCGCTGACCCGCACGGCCGGCTCGACGAGCCTGCCTGCGGGCGACCACACCCTGCTGCTGGAGGTCAACGACGGTCATGGTGGCCGGGGAACTGCGCAGGTCAACATCACGGTCCTCCCGCCCCCACCGCCGCCCAAGCAGCTGCGGTTGCTCAGCCCCGAGCCTGAGGCGGTCCTCTTCGGACAGGTGCTCGTCGCGTGGTTGTTGGCCAACACCACCGGCCCGTGCACGGCGGTGGACCTGCTCGTCGACGGCGTACCTCAGGCGGTGACGAACACCTCGGACCTCTCGTCGGTACTGTGGGACAGCAGCGCCACCCCCAATGGGCCTGCGGATCTCCGACTCCGCTGCCAGGTCGATGGGGTGACGCTGGAGGCAAGCGCTGAGGTCACGTTGCTCGACCGCGCCAAGGAGATGGTCGTCAGCGTCACCGAGCCCCTCGATGGTGCCGAGATCGTGACCGACCGGCTGGTGATCGCCGGGACGGCGCAGCACAAGCTGAGTGGATCGACCATCGAGCGTGTCGAAGTGCGGATCGATGGCGGAGCCTGGATCATCGCGACGGGGACCACGGGCTGGTCGCACACCTGGGTCCTCGAGGATGCAGACGAGGGGACTCACCGCATCGAGGTGCGGTCCGTCGATCAGACGAACGCGACATCGGTGCCGTTGAACTTGACGGTGAGCCTGTCCCTCCCGGCACCCGACGAGAGAGGCCTACTGGATTCGCCGATGGCCCTCTACGGCGCTCTTGGCCTCCTCCTTGGCCTAGCCGTCGTGCTCGCAGCCATCGTGCTTCGGCGGAGCGGGCAATCCCGACAGCAGGACGACTTCTTCAAGAAGGACCGACCCTCAGACCCGAAGCGATCGACCGGCACCGACTCTGAAGAGTAGTGGACCAGGGTGGGAAGGCATCGTCCGTGCGCCGGGCTGAGCCGCTCCCCTCCGCCCTCGTCAGACCTTCTCCGGACCAATCGGGAGCCTTTATTTAGGTCGCATCAGGTCGCCCCCGCGGGTCGTCGACACGTTCCACTTGCGCCTTGCCCCAGACAGCTGAGGTTAAGCCGGGTGCGGGTCGCGATCGATGGGAAAGGGTCATGGGCCGCACCGGTGTCCTGAGGGCATACGCTCGAGTCGCACGACTTGAGTACCTCCCAGCTGAGCTGCTGTTGATCCTCATCCCCCTGTTGCTGGCGTTCGAGCTGCCCCATGCACTGGGGAACCGGCTGACCTCGGTCGCCGAAGCGGTGATCGTCTTCTTCCTGCTCTACCTGACCGGATTCATCGTCAACGCGATCACCGACGTCGAGGTGGACCGCACCTACAGCACGTTCAAATCGAGCGTCTCGGAGGCCGTCGAGCGCTTGGGCCGTCGACGCTTGTCGCTGCTGGTCGTGGTGCAGGTCCTTGCAGCGCTGGGTCTGTCGCTGCACCTGGCGTGGTTGCTCCAGCAGTGGCTCCTGCTGGGCCTGGTCGGGCTGGGACTGTTCCTGGGCCTGGGGTACTCGCTGCCGCCCTTCCAGTTCAAGACCGCAGGCGCTGGGCACGGCCTTGCACTGGCACTCTCGGCCTTCTTCATCCCCATGGTGTTCCTCTCGATCGTCGTCACCAACAGCGTCGACCCACTGATCCTGTTGCTGATCACCGGGTTCACCCTCGCCCAGTACGCCCTGGAGTTCGGGAACCAGGCTGCCGACTTCGAGCAGGACCGCAAGGCCGACCTCTCGACCCCGCCGGTGCGGTACTCGGTGCCATCGACCCTCAGCTTCGGGTTGGTGCTTATGGTCCTAGGCGTCGCGTTGCTCGTCGGCTCGCTCTTTGCGCTGAGCAGCAGCGTCGGCGGGCTGGGGCGCCTCCACCCTGCCCTCGCAGGGGTCAACGGCCTGCTCCTGATGTTGGTGATCGTGCTGGTCGGCTACGCCGGCCCCTTCCGGGCGATGCTCCACCTCCATGGCATGGCGATCCTGCGCGGTGAAGTCGACCCGTCGGTGGTGCGCCATGCGCGCTGGCAGGCAGCAGGTTCCCTGAGCACGATGCTCGCCTGTGCGCTCCTCTTTGGCGCCGCAGTCCTTGGCCCGGTCGTTGCCCCGCCGGCGGTGCCGTTCGTCGATGAGGTCCCGCAAGTGTCCTTCGCTCCCGACGAGGTCTGGGTCAACGCCGGTGATGCGACCATCCTGGCGGCGGCGACCTATGGTGACACCGAGGATGGCAGCGATCTCCACACCGATTGGGTGATCGCCGGTGGCTTTGGGACCTACAACCAGATGGGGCAGCGATCTTACAACCACACCTTCACGACACCGGGAGACTACCAGGTGACCGTCACCGTCACCGACGGCGCGGGCAACCGCGCTCAGGACCAGATGGTCGTCCACGTGGTGCAGCTCGACCTCGCCCTCGTCTCGGTCACGGTCGACAAGCGGGGGCTCAACGAGCAGATGAACCTCACACTGGTGGTCAAGAACGACAAGGAGAAGCGCAGCCCCGGCTCGCTGGAGGTCTCCGTCTCCTATCGCAACCTCCCCGCGGACCTCTACCACAACGAGCAGATCCTCGCTCACGGGCAAGAGTGGGTCATCCGTGCCACCGTCGATGTCTCGGCGCTCGATACTGCCCCTGAGGTGGTCGTGCACCTGCAGACTGCCAATGGCCAGGAGCGCCAGATGGTCGTCTCGGCTACCGACGGCCACTAGTCCTCCCTTCGCCATCGGACCCCCAACCTTCAAGGCCCACCTCGCCTGCTCGCGCGGGGGTACCGATGGGTTTCTGGCAGGAGTACCGCACCGTCTCGCGCTTCGAGTTCCTTCCGGCGACCTCGGTCGCCATCCTCATCGGGGTGTTCCTCGCCGCGGACGGTCTCGCCCAGCTGGCGACGCAGCAGGTGCTCGTCACGACCTTGGTGGGGTTGGTCGTGTTCGTCCTGCTCTTCAACGTCGGGTTCCAGTGCAACTGCTGGGCGGACTGGGAGGTCGACGAGACATACAAGACGCATCTGGCCAGGAGCGTACGGGCGATCGGCCGCACGCGCCTGCTGAAGCTGTGGGTGGGTCACACCATCCTTGCCCTGGCTCTGACGGCGGCGCTGGCGCTGTGGTATTCCCGGTTCGACCTGTTGGTGCTCGTGATGGTGGGGACGTTCTTTGGTGTGTTCTACTCGGTGCCGCCGCTACGGTTCAAGTCCCGCGGTGCGCTGCACGGACTGATGGCGTTCCCCGTCTTCACCGTCCCGGGGTTGTTCGCCTACCTCCTCGTGCGGCCGCTGGAGGTGCAGTCGGTTCTCGGGCTGGCGTTCCTGCTCGTCGTCATCGGGATCACGGCGGCCCACTATGGCCTCGTCCTCATCTCGCAGGCCGAGGACCTGCCCGACGACCGTGCCGCCAAGATCCGGACCCCGCCGGTCGCCTTCGGGCTCGATCGGACGGTGCGGGCCGCCTTGCTGCTCAACGCCACGGGAAACGGGCTCGCCCTGCTGGGCCTGGCTCTGCTGATGGCCTCGGTCCACTGGGTGTTGCTGCTGGTCGCCATCGCGGTCCTGCTTGCCGCCTACAGCGTCCCGTTACGCATGCTCCTGGGGCTGCAGCGACGCGTCGCGGCCAACGACGATGAGGCTGCCCTGCTGGCGCACATCCGAACCGTCATGGTCGACTATCCCAAGTTCCACGGGGCCCCCCTCTTTGCGACGATGCTGCTGGGATTGGTGCGCGTGGCGCTGCTGAGCCGCGGAGTGGTCGCGCCCCTGCCCATCCTCGGGTTCTAGCGCCAGCGCTGCCGCCCGCCAGGTTTATCCTGCCCCCGCGGATGCCGCTCCGATGCGGCACGCGGCGCGGCACCATCCCGGCAATCGTCGTGGTGCAGCCTCCCTTGGGCTGGCGTCGCTGGCCCTCCTCCTGGTGCTCCTCTCCCTTGCCCCCCCTGTGGTCGCCCAAGCACCCGAGGAGGCGCGCGCAGTCTACAATCCCATCGAGCCGTCGACCCAGCGGCTGAGCCTGGGTCAGACGGCGCTCTTCAAGTGGGACCTCTACAACGACAACGCCTCGGCCACTTACACCTTCACCATCGACGTCGACTTGGCCAACTCCCGCCCGTGGGAGGTGGTCATCTCCGTCGGCTCACGGGAGTCGGCCGAGGGGCTGCTACGCCCCGGACAGCACTTGACCGCGACCGTCGAGTTGATTCCGCGCAAGCAGATCGACGGCTTGCACACCGAGGCGATGGTGCGGTTCACCTTCCTCAACATCCGTGACGACGCGCAGGTGTTCATCGAGGAGAGCGGCGTCTCGGCCAAGCTGTCCAAGCATGGCTTCCTCCCCCTGGGGATCCAACGGCACACCGAATTCCCGCCCGAGCTCTCCTTCCTCGACAACAACCTCGGTCGCTTTGCGACGCAGGTGTTCCTCTGGTTCGTCGTCGGGCTCGTCGCGCTCGGGTTCCTCTGGGTCTTTGGCCTCGTGGCCTCCTTCACGCAGTCCGACCTCGACGACATCCTGCTGGGGATCATCCGCATGCCACTGTTGGCAGCCATCCTCATCTACGGCGTCACCAAGTCGTTCGAGGAGCTCGATTTCCCCCTTGAGGCCCAGGAGTCGGTGGACACCATCGTGGGCGTGGTCTTGATCGTCCTGTTCATCTGGGTCGGCTACAAGATCTTCAAGGGCATCATCATCACCTATGGGAAGGAGCTTGCCAAGAAGACCGAGAGCGAGATCGACGACATCCTCTTCCCCGTGCTCGAGAAGATCGGCACGGTGGTGATCGCCATCGTCGGCGCGATGGCCATCATGGGATACTTCGGTGTCGACCTGACCGTTGCCGCCGCCAGTTTCGGCATCTTCGGCCTCGTCATCGCGTTCGCTGCCCAGTCGTCGGTGGCGAACTTCTTCGGCGGGATCTTCATCCTGCTGGACCAGCCCTTCAAGGTCGGTGACTTGATCCTCTACGACGGCAAGTATTGCCAGGTCAGGCACATCGGCCTTCGATCGACGCGCTTGTACGTGCTTCCCGATCACGTCGAGATCATCACGCCCAACGATCGCCTGGCCAACTCCCCGGTGACGAATCTGACCGCCCCCGACCGACGGATCAAGACCTCGGTGACCATGGGCATCGCCTACGGGGTCGATCCTGACGCGATGGAGGAGCTGATGCTCCAGATCATCGTCGCCCACCCGCACGTGCTCAGCGGCGAGGGTGTCGATCCGTATGCCAAGTTGGACGGCTTCGGTGACAGCGCCATCAACTTCAAGATCACGTTCTGGGTCAATGAGATCCTCGACCACTTCAAGGTCGAGCAGTACTTTCGCAAGGAGCTCTACCGACGCCTGCTCGAGATGGGCGTGGAGATCCCCTACCCGACTCGCACCATGATCGCCCGCACGGACACCTCTGCGGGCGTGCCATCCTGGGTCACCCGAGGACCGCCTGACCTCTCGGCCCTTGCCGTCAAAGTCGAAGAGGAACGGCGCGGCGTCCTCGATGATGCGTTCGCTCAAGCGGTCTCTGCGGCGATGTCAGAGGCCGATCGCTCCGCGGCCACGATGGTCAAGGGGCCCTCCAAGGGGCGCTCCCGGAGCACCCCTGCGCGCGAGGGAGGAGGCACCGGTTCGGGCGCCGACGGTTCCGACCGCCTTCGCAAGCAGATGAAGGAGGACCGCAACCGCCCTGACGTCGACGACTGATCCTCTCTTCCGGTCTGCGACGGTCTATTCCTCGATTCCGCCGCCGCGTCGACGCAAGTGCTCTCGGAAGGTGAGCGTCGGCTCGACCTTTCGAGCCGCCACGTATCCTGCAACGTCGAGCTGGTGCAGCATCGACAGACCCGCCTCTGCCGCCAGGGCCTGCTTGCGCTCGGTGGCGACGATCGCGGCCGCGGCTGCCTCGACCCGTGGGCGCTGCTCCGCGGCGACGAAGATGATGCCGTCGTCGTCGGCGTAGGTCCAGTCCTGGCGACCCACGCTCACGGTGCCGAAACCGCATCGGTCCAATCCATCGGCCGGCCGTGGGTCGAGCCGTTGCGGACCGCTGGGCAGGTGCCCCAGACTCCACAGCGGGAACCCCATCTGCCGCAGCTCGGCACCATCACGGTGGCAGCCCCAGATTGCGATCGCCCCCAGGCCTGCGCCCTTGGCCGCCCACGCCGTCAGGTCACCGACGCACGCCTCGTCGAGGCGGCCGCCGTTGTCGATCACCAGCACGCCACCGGAGGGTGCATGGAGCATCCCCTCGAGGAAGACGTCCACCGAGCCGGCGTGGCGCACGGGCACCGCCGGTCCGCTGATGCGCTGCCCAGCGATCAGTGGTCGGATCTGCGCCGGGCCGACGCGCACCTGCAGTCCCAAGCGGATGCAGGCATCGGCCACCGCAGCGGTCGGCAGCGGGAGCATGCCGTCGTATCGGTCCGTCCACCCTTAATGCCGGCGACCGGCGCGAGACCGACCGCGAGATTCCCCACAGCCCCGATGGGGTCCTCGAGGGGCAACGCGGGCGGACGCACCGTCGGCGCGCTCGAGCGGGGCTCAGTTACCCTTCTTGTGGACCACGTGACGGCAGCTGGTGCACTTCCACAGTTCAAAGACGTCATGCCCCATGCTGAAGGGCACCATGTGTCCCTCGTCACAGCGAGGGCAGGGGGGAAAGAAGGACATCCTGTCGTCGCCTCCTCTGCGAGTACCCTCTTCCGCCACCGCCACACCACCGGGTTGGAGGCTCGCAAGGGCCCGCGCGGGGTCCACCGCTGGACCGGTTGATGAGCTTTCCCCTTGCGTCCTGGGACGACGGACGCAGCGCGCACCCTTAAGGGGGTTCGTGGGCCTCGCCCCAGGGTGCCCACGGTCCGTATCGGCGGCGCACCTCTGACGGTCAGCGTCCTTGATGCCATCGCCGCTGGCCACGCCCGGGCGGTGCTCGAACCTGCGGCGCAGCGCCGGATGACCGCCGGTGCGAGGCGCGCCCAGCGCGCCATCAGCCGCCGTCGACCGATCTACGGGCTCAACACGGGCGTCGGATCGTTTGCCGAGGTGCCGCTCGACGAGGCCCAGCGTGGGGCGCTCCAACTCAATCTGCTGCGCAGCCACGCCGCGGGGGCGGGTGAGCCTCTGCCCGCCGAAGTGGTCCGCGCGCTGCTGGCCCTCAAGGCGCATACCCTGGCCCAGGGGCGCAGCGGCGTCCGCCCCCACGTGGCGCGCGCCTTGCTGCGACTGCTCGACCGTGGGGTCGTGCCCCAAGTCCCCGACCGTGGTTCGCTCGGCGCCAGCGGTGACTTGGCGCCGTTGGCGCATCTTGCCCTCGTGCTCGTCGGAGAGGGTTCGGCGCGGACCGCCGACGGTCGACTCCGTGGCGGGCGTGCCGCCTTGGCAGCCGCCGGCCTCTCCCCGCTGGTCCTCGAGGGCCGTGAAGGCATCGCACTGATCAACGGGACCCAGGTGATGACCGCGCTGACGGCACTCGCGGTCGCCCAGGCACGACGGGTCGTCACCGCCCAACGCGCCGCTGCCGCGATGGCGCTCGAAGCGATGGGATGCTCGGACAACTTCCTGACGGCCGCGCTGCATGAGGCGCGTCCATTCCGTGGGCAGATCGAGACTGCCCGCCTGTTGCGGCGCTGGGTCGAGGGATCGACGCTGCTGGGGCGCGCTGGTAGGGTCCAGGAGAGCTACTCCCTGCGGTGCATGCCCCAGGTGCTCGCCCCGGTGCTCGATGGACTCGCGTTCATCGAATCCCAGCTGCAGACGGAGCTCAATGCGGCATCGGACAACCCCTTGGCGGTCGGGCCCGGAGGCAGCTTCGTCAGCGGCGGCAACTTCCATGGGCAGTCGATCGCCGCCGCGGCCGACCACCTCTCCCTGCTGGGTGCGACCCTGTGCAATCTCAGCGAGCGGCAGATCAACCGATTGCTCAACGCCCATCTGAGCGGTCTTCCTCCCTTCCTGGTCGAGCACCAGGCGGGCCTCAACAGCGGCCTGATGGTGGCGCAGTACACCGCCGCGGCCCTGACGGCGGAGTCGCGGGCACTGGCGCATCCAAGCTCGGTCGACACCATCTCGGTCTCCGCCGACCAGGAGGACCTCGTCCCGATGGGCATGGGTGCTGCGCTGCACTGCCGCACCGTCATCGGTCACGCGACCACCGTCGTGGCGATCCACCTCCTAGTCGCCGCGCAGGCGTTGGAGATCCACCAGCGTTCCTCCCCAACGGCGCGGACCGCACGGGGCACTCGCGCGGCACTCCGGGCCATCCGCAAGGTCGCGCCCCCGATGACCACGGACCGCGTGGTCTCCACCGATATCGCGGCGTTGCGCCGCTTGATCGACTCGGGGTCGTTCCTGACCCTCGAATCAAGGCTCTCAGCAAGTCGTCGACACGGACGAGAAGCGTCCGCCCGCAAGGCCTCTGAATCAACCCGATAGTGACAAACATGACCAGTAACCCCTTTATATCCGGAAACCAAGGATTCGGGGGTCTGGACGAGGGAAGCGGCAAACGGTGGATCCGTCCCGCGTCCCTTGGAAGCCCAGATGGAGCCAGGACCATGCGTGCCAGAATCAAGCCAGTCACGCTCCCGCTCCAACTGACCGCTGCGCTGCTCGTGACCCTCTCGCTGGCCGTCGTCGCGGCAGCAGATGACCCCAGCACGGTCAATGGCAATTCCTCCAAGACATCGACCACCAGCGATGTGGTCCTCGCCGTCGGCTCGGAAGGCGCCCCTCTCTCGCTCGGCCTCGACGCAGAGGGAGCGTTGGTGCGCGCCAGTGATTCGGGCGCTTGGAGCACGCTCGACGACAGCCTCCCGACAGCCCTGCGCAGCCTCGCTTGGGCCCCCGATCACGCCCAAGCCCTGGCGGTCGGTGATGGCGGCAGCATCGTGCAGGTCACCGCTGAGGGGAAGGCGACCCTGGTGCCCATCTCCTCCAGCGCGGACTTGGCCATCGTCTCGTGGGCGCCCGCGGCCGTGCCCCCCTACGCGCTGATCGGTGGGAGCGGTTCGACCCTGCTCAAGTACACTGGACCGCAGCAAGAGGTGGTCGTCCTCGCCGTGGGCAGCACCCAAGACGGGGCGTTCACCTCGATCGATTGGAAGGGCGATTTCGCCTTGATCACAGACCACGAGGGCGGCACCAGCCTCAAGGTCGAGCTGCCCAACGTCCGCCCGACCGTCACGATCACCACTCCGCTGCAGACCGATACGGCGCACGGCCTCGTGGTGGTGCGGGGCAGCGCCAGCGACCCTGACGGGGCTGTCGCCCTGGTCGAGGTGAGCGTCGACTCGAGTGGTTGGAGTGCCGCCGAGGGTACGACGTCCTGGAGCCTGAGTGCACCGCTCCCCCTTGAGGAGGGCGCCCATTCGGTGAGCGCACGGTCCTTCGACGGTGAGGAGTACTCGCCCGTCAGCACGGTGGCGCTGACCGTCGCCCCCTCCGAGGGATCGGCTCCGACCGTGCGCATGACCTCCCCTGACGAGGGGAGCCTCCAGGGGCAGGAGGTGCTCGTGCTAGGCACCGCCGCCGATGCCGATGGCGACCAGATGCAGGTGCAAGTGCGCATCGATGAGGGTCAGTGGACCATCGCTGAGGGCATGACCCAGTGGAGCGTGCGATTGCGCATCGGTGGTCTCCTCAATGGTCAGCACGTGCTCTCCGCGCGCGCCTTCGATGGCGACCGGTTCGGTCCGACCGACCAACGTGCCATCATGGTGTTCAACCGCAACCTCGCGCCGATCGTCAACATCGAGGAGCCCGCCCACGGGTCCCACTTCTCGTCCACGGACTCGGTGGTGCTCGACGCTTCAGGCTCCTACGACCCCGAGGGGATCCCACTGGCGTTCAGCTGGGAGAGCTCGATCGATGGTGCCTTGGCGGCAGAGGAGGTCGCCTCGGTCGACCTCAGCCCCGGTGACCATGTCCTCACGCTCGTGGTCAGCGACGGCTCGTCGTGGCGGCGGGCAGAGGTCGACGTGCACGTCGAGCAGCTCGTCCTGCAGCTACCGGACGTGCAGCTGCTTGCCCCCCATGACGCCGATCGCGTCCGCGGGACCGTCACCGTCACCGGTACGGCCGATCACCCTCTGGGGGAGGTCGTCATCGTCGAGGTCGCCGTGGACGAAGGCACCTGGCGGAGCACCTCGGCTTCGCCCTTCTGGACCTATCGGCTCGACACCTCCCAGCTTGCCCCTGGCTGGCACACCCTGCACATCCGCGGGACCAGCGACTCAGGGCAGAGCCCCACGCAGAACGTGCGACTGTGGGTCCTCGAACCATCAGCGGTGGCAACGCCAACGCTGCGCGCCCCACCGACCCCCCTCCCGAGCGCGCCGCAGTCCCCGCCCATGGTGACGGTGGTCGCCGCCGGGGGCGTGCTCGTGGCGCTGGTGGTCCTGCTGGCCGCCTTCGTCGAAGCGGTGCGGCTGCCCCTGCTCCAAGCGCTGTGGGTGCCCCTCTATAGCCGGATGAACCAAGGCGAGGTGCTCGACAACTTCACCCGCGGCTCCATCTTCGGGTTCATCGTCGCCAACCCCGGCGCACACTTCAACCTCATCAAGGAGGAGCTCCACCTCAACAACGGCTCGATTCTCTACCACCTCGACATCCTCGAGAAGGAGGAGTTCGTCCATAGCACCCGTTCGGGGGTGTTCCGCCGCTTCTACGCCCGCAACGTCCGTCCCCAGGGGGAGGAGGTCCTCAGCGACCTCCAGCAGCGCCTCCTCGCGGCTCTCGAAGGCGCCCCAGGGACATCTCAGGCAGACCTCGCCCGCAGCCTGGGACTGACCGCACGGGCGCTCAATCACCATGTCAAGGTACTCCTGCGACGCGGGATGGTCCGCCTCGAGCGGGCCGGTCGTACCACCCGTTGCTACGGCACCGCACACAGCACTGCGGTCCTGACCAGCGACCAGTAGCGTGCAGACCCTGGGGGCAGACGCCCATCGATGGAGGAGCGAAGGCGCCCCTTCGCGGCTCCCGATCGTCGGCCGGGCAGCTCCGACCGTTACGTCGACACCCAGTAACCCTTTTATACGAACTTCAAGGACTCGGACGATACGGAGATTGACCATGTCAACCCCAATGAAGAAACTGTTGAGCAGTGGAGCCATCCTGTTGATGGTCGCAACCAGCCTCGTCGTGATGGTTGGGAGCACCCTCGCGGACGACTCCTCCCGTGCAATCGAAGTCACGCTCCCCGAGTGGGACTTCGGCAGCGAGGGTACCGAGTGGCAGTACGAATACGAGGACCCTGCGCCTGAACAATACGACTACATCCAGATCACCATCAGCGCCCAGGGCTGCACGGTGACGCAGTACAACACCCCCACCGACACCCACACGGATGTCACCCGCAAGGTGCTGAACTCCGATGGGAACACCTACTCCGTGCGCGACACCCAGAAGTTCTACGAGACGGGGTCGTGGGAGTGGACCATCACCGACTGGCAGAGCGACTGCCCCGGTGCCAACGGCAGCGCGCAGGGCACTGGCACATACAGCATGACCACGGGGGATGGGACCTCGACCCAGAACGTCAAGGTCACCAACCTCAACATGGTCAGCGCCACCTGGAGCCGACACATCGTCTGGACCTTCCAAGGTGACTCCAGCTACACCTACGATTATCAGTTGACCGATGGCGTCGACTCCGTCACCACTGGCGGAGCCGATGCGGAATGGAAACCCAACTGGGACTCCCAGCCCATGAAGGAGGGCGACTCTTGGGCAGAGAACCAGGTCGTCAACTCTGCCTACTCCATCGCGGCGACCGTCGCCGGCGATGTCACCGGCTCGGGCAACCAGGACTGGGACATCGACTGGACCTATGACTACACATGGTCTGTCACCGACTCGGGAACTCACCCGGCGCTCGGGTACGACTGGGACAATTCCCTCGGCCTCACCCGCACGGGATCGTGGACCGCGACCTGGACCGTCAGCGGTAACCCCGGCGGCCCCCAGACCGAGACCCCTGGCGACATGATCAACTGGATCGCTCAGGACTCGGGCCATGCGACCTCCTACAACGAGACCACCTTCCTGGTCGGTCCCGACGACAGCACGGTCACCTACCCCTACGACCCCTTCGAGAACACCCTGCCGGAGATCATCTTCCCCGACGGGGCCCTCGCCACGACCCCGGGCTCGACCTCGATCAGCATCCCCATGGATGACTCCGAGGGCAGTCCCTTCGTCGCCAGCGAGGACGAGGCGTTCACCTTCGCTGTCGGCTACGACAACGATGGCGTGGCACCCTACCTGCAGGAGGGGACGATCATCGTGGTCGACCCCAACTTCCAGGATCCCGATCCGGAACACCTCCAATCCTGGAAGGGGACGCTGTCGATCGCCAGCTCCGAGGGTCGCTCTGTGACCTCCGAGGGCGGGCCGGTCTCCAGCGCCGTGGCCAACGTGCTCGACTTCACCCCTGAGCAGCCTGATGTCGGTGAGTACACCGCCACCCTGCGGGTCTGGGACGACTACACCGAGGAGGACCTGGGTGTGGCCCCGACCGACCCGAACCTGTTCCGTGAGGCGGTCTTCACGCTCGTGGTGGCCAACACCAACGACGCACCCACCGTCTCGGCGACCAAGCCGATCCCCCCGACGGGCATCGACCTGGTCGAAGGGGAGACCACCGAGATCACCACGTGGACGGTCGACCAGGTGTTCGAGGACATCGACCTCGACTTTGATGCGGCGGAGGACCTGACATTCGCCATGTCCCCCGACCCTGACATCACGGTCGAGTTCGTGCCCGGGCCGCTCTATTCGCAGCACCCGCACCTGAAGATCACCCCGATGGACCTCAAGTTCCCCGGTGTGAACAACGAGCTGACCCCCCGCCAACTGACCTTGACCGCCACGGACGAGGCCAACGCCAAGAGCCAGCCGGTGCCGGTCTTGCTCAACATCCGGCACAAGAACCACCTGCCGATGGTGGTCGAGAAGGGGATCGAGAAGGCCGCTTCCGACTACAACAAGGGCAAGAGCGGTGACGAAGTGATCAGCTGCAAGGACAAGGGCACCAAGGGCGAGTGCACGATCGCTGAGGACGTCCAGGTGGAGCTCGACCTCCGCACCGTCTTCAAGGACGCTGACGTCCCCAGCGCAGGTGACCTCAGCTACGTCACGACGGACAAGTTGGGCTATGCCGGGCCGGCGAGCGACCACATCGACGTCGAGGTGAAGTCCCTGCACCAGGCGTTCATCCAAGGCGCGTTGAACTACAACGGTGCTGACACCGTCACCTTCAGCGCCAAGGACACGCACAACGAGCAGGCGGACTACCCGGTGACCTTCACCGTCAGCCCCATCAACGACCTCCCGGAGATCCTTGGCCAGAAGGCCCAGGTCAACGGCCGCTCCAACACAGAGACGGAGCTCGAGGTCGATGAGACGGATGACGGCAAGGAGGCTGGAGACTTCTCCGAGGTCGAACTCTCCGTCGACGTCGAGGACGTCGATGTCGGTGACACCCTCACCTACAGCTGGAAGGTCCTCGACGGCGAGAAAGAGGAGGTCGACTCCCAGACTGGGCAGACCTACCACTTCGTGACCGCCTTCAAGGGCGGCTTCGATGGTGGCTCGGACAGCGTCCTCTACACGGTCGTCCTGACGGTCACCGACCAGACCGGCGCCAGTGCGCCGGACGTCGACTGGTTCATCACCGTCAAGAACGTCAACCGCGCGCCGACGATCGACGCCGTGGAAGGCACTGCGGGCAGCGACCTGCTGACCCTCCAGCCTGGTGCGAAGACCAGCCTCAAGTTCGGCAAGACTGTCACCTTCGACGCGGGCAACGGGACCACCGACCCCGATGAGGGAGACAACGCGGGCGAAGGCCTGGATGCGTTGACCTTCGACTGGACGGCCACGAAGGCCGGCACGCCGATCGACCTGAACCTCTACTCCGACCCCAACCAGCCATGGATCATCTCGTTCAAGGCGGGCAAAGACCTCCCGTCAGGGATCTATGAGGTGACCGTGGTGGCCACCGACAGCGAGGGTGCCTCGGACAGCTATACCTTCACCGTCGATGTGGGCAAGGACCCGTCCAGCGGGTCCGGTGTCCCCGGCTTCGAAGGCGTCGTGTTCGTCGCAGCGATGGCGGTCGCCTTGGTGGCGATCGGCCGCCGCCGCGAGCTGGCGTAGGTCCCAAGCGGACTGAGGACAAGGGCAGGTCGCTCCGGCGGCCTGCCCACCCCCACGGACGGGTCCCCAGCGGGGGGACCCGTTCCGTTGTTTCTCTGACGTGGAGCGAACCTTCTCGCGCACCGTGTCCGGCCAGCGTCGACGGCCCAAAGGTTCAAGGATTCGCAACGGGTTGGCGCGCCCCGCGAGGCTCGGGTCGTGGCACCTCCGCCGCAACGTCCACAAGGGCCGCCGCAACCCCCAGGTTGGGGGCCACCGCCGCAGGCGGGGTGGTCGTCGCCACAAGGGCCTCCGTCACCACAGGGTGCACCGCCCGCAGGGTGGTCCACTCCCCCACAGGGCTCTCCCCCTCCCGCGGGCTGGCCGCCGCAGCAGGCGCCCCCACCGTCTGGCCCTCCGCACCAGCAGGGCGTCGCAGGCCGACCGCCGCCGCCGATGGGTCCTCCCGCTGGTGCACCAGGAGCCTACGACCCAAGTCCCGAGGGGCAGGCAGCGGCCATCGCCCACCCGCAGCAGCCCCTGAGCCCCGCTTCGAGCCTGCCGCCCCCTGCGGACAAGCCCACGTGGAAGATGATCGCGGTCGCCCTCCTCGCTGGAGGGGTCATCCTCGCGGCGGTGGCGGCGGCCTATCCGCAGATCTACTACTCGAGCAACGGCTACGTCGAGATGGGCGAATTGAATGCCGACTACGAGGTCAAGACCTCCTCACTGCTCTTCGTCCACCAGGATGGCGGAGACATCATCAAGTTCCGAGGCACCGTCACCAAGACGGAGTTCCGCGCCGGTCCGTTGGTGCTCGACAACGGACAGATCCCCAACTCGGCAGGCCTCAATGCGCGAGACATGACCACCTTCCACTTCGATCAGACGCGTATCGTGCTGTCAGTCTACGGGGACGTCGAGTCGCAGTTCCCTAGCGGCGCAAAGCTGCTCATCGAGGCAGACGTCTGGTTCGTCGAGCCCGACGGTGGCCAGTTCAACCAACGCGAGATCCTCGTCACCGAGAGCGACCGGATTCACTCCGATGCGGTCGAGCTCCCGTCCTACGCGGCGGCAGCCGGGGGCGGGGGCATCGTCGTGCTCGGTGTGTTCCTGTGGATCAAGCGCATGCCCGAGGAGACAGCACGCATCGGCCGGCAGCGCCAGCGGATCGAGGACTTCAACCGCTTCAAGGCTCAAGTCACCCAGCGTTCCATCGACCCCCTCTTTGACCCCGAGCTGGCCGTCGCAGGAGGTTCCTCACCCTTGCCCCCGCCTCCACCGCCCCCAGCACGGTAGCGAACCGACCTGTGGCCGCCATCGCCGGGCGTGGGCGGCAAGGTTGATATGAGGCGACCCCTTGGTCGAGCCTCTGCCGCCGGAGGGGTCGCAGTGGCCAAGCTCGAGAAACTTAACGAGACGCTCGAGACCATCATCGCCCTCGAGGGCGTCTCTGGCGCGATGGTGGTCAACCGCGGTGGCCTGGTGATCGCCGCCAAGCTGCCCAAGGCCCTGCACGAGGACGCCTTCGCCGCGATGATCGCGACCATGATGGGTGCAGCGCAGACCGCCAGCCTACCCTTGGGGGCGGCCGACCCGCGTTCGGTGGTGGTCGACCTAGGCGCAGGTGGCATCGTCGCGATGGGTGTGGGCTCCAAGGGGATCCTCGTAGCGCTCTCCAACGATGCCGCCGCCCTTACGGGCCTCCCTGAGGTGCTCGCGGATTTCCGCGATGAGGTCAAGGAGATAGTCTGAGGCACCACGGCGCCTCAGCGCTGCAGCAAATGGTCCGCCGGTCGCAGGTCGGGCGGCGGCCCGATGGGGAAGGTGCGTTCCTCCTGTTGGAGGCTCGGACCTTGCCGCGGACTCCACTCTGGGTCAGCGAAGAACTCCCTCACCCTCTTGGCGACGTCGGCCTCGGGCAGCAAGAGGGGCAGACCATGGTGGAGCCGTCCTAGGCGGTAGTCGAGCACGATCGCCACCCCTCGATCGGTAGGGGATCGGATGAGGCGTCCGATCGCCTGCTGCACGCGGCGGATCGTGGGGGTCTCGACGGCGTCGGCCCACCCCGAGCCAAACTGCGACTCACAGTAGTGCTCGTACGCACGCTGGTACGCACTCGGTCGGGGGAAGGGCAATCCCAGGAGCACCACGACCTCCAGCTGTTCTGCAGGGAAGTCCATCCCTTCGCTCAGTCGTCCGCCGACGACCCCCAGGAACCACGGACGCGGGGAGCCGTGGTCGGGATGACGGAACTCCTCGACCAGGTCCATCAGCTGCTCCTGCGAGAGACCCGGCCGCTCGACGAGAAGCCGCAGGCCCGGGCAGGCCCGGACGATCGCAGGTTCGACCGCGGAGACCGCAGCGTGACTCATGGCGAAGACCGCCACCGATCGATTCAAGGGAGCAAGGGCCGCGAGCACCTCGACCATCCCCGTCCGCATCCGAGCCTCCTCCGGGGGGGAGGCGTGGCGACTGGTCAGGCGCGGGGTGTAGAACACTGGGCGCCGCAGTGGGTCGTGAGGTGTCGGTGCTGCCAGCAGCACGCTGTGCGACGGCAGCCCCAGGGCGCGTCGGTACTCCTCGAGGGGCTCGAGGGTGCCACTCAGATGCACCGAACCGGCGCAGTGGGAGAACACGGCTGCGGCCGGTCGGGGGTCGAGGCAGGCGACCCGCAACCCCTGCGGCGTCGGGCCGATCACCAAGCGCACCTGTCGCTCCTCATCGAGGCCGATCCAGTCGTCGAGGAAGCCTGCCAAGCGACCCAGCGACGAACGGGGGAGCTGCCCTTGGCTCAGCTGGCGATGGCGCACGATATCGCCCAGGCTGTGGAGCTCCTTGACGGCGAGCCCCAGACGTGGGGACGTGGTCTGCAGCCGACCGAGTGCCGCCGCCTCGAAAGCTCCTGCAGGCACCAGCCCATCCTCGTCGACGAGGAAGTCGCACACGGTCTCGTCGACCGCCTGACCGATGGCCGCGCAGAGGTCGCTGACCCTCAGCGAGCCCAGCACCTGTGGGTCCCCCAACGCCGCCGCCTCGACAGCAGCCCGTTCGAGGCCTGGGACCGTCAGCTCGGCAGAACCCAACGAGCGCAGGTGGTCGGGCAGGTTGTGCGCTTCGTCGACGATCACCAGGACCGACCCAAGGTCGACACCCCACCAATCGAGCAGTCGACGCCGGATGCCCGGATGGGTCAGGAACAAGTAGGGGGCCACGAGCACCTGGCAATCGTTGGCGACACGCTTGACCAGTTCGTGGGGGCAGACGCCCAACGGCACGCACCAGCCGATCAGGTCCTCCGTCGTCGGCAGGCGGGTCGCCAGGGAGCTCCGCCAGGCGTCGATGTCAGCTGCGAGGAGCCCCCGGTAGAATCGGCAGCCCTCCTCCTCGGCCCTGGGGGGGGACGCTGCAGGCTGCTGCACCTCGCGGTCGCCTTCAGCCTGGTGGCCGACCTGCGTCCGCGCACGCAGGTTCGCACATAGGTGCGAGAGGTCCTCACCGTCGCCGACGGACCATCCTTGCCGCTCGAATCGGAGCAGGCAGGTCGAGGTGCGTCCCTGCAGGGTCAGTCCCCAGATCTGCTTCGGGCCGCGGCCAGCGCTCGCCAGCGCCGGTACGGCGGTGCGGCGCGGGTCGTCCGGTGCCAACGACGAGAGCAGCGCCGCTTGTGCTGCGACTGGGCTCTCGTGCTGTGCAGCGATCGCGCGCAGTTCCTTGAGCACCTGCTGCTGCTGGGCCTTGGTCCGCGTCAGGTAGAGCACGCGCAGCCCGCGCAGCAGGGCCAGCTCCAGCGCGGCGCTGAGGACGAGCGCCGTCTTGCCCGACCCTGTCGCCGCCGAGAGGAGCACCAGGGGGGCGTGTGCGCTCGTGGGCGACTCGCAACCGAGCGCCTGCCGCAACTGGAGCAGGAGCTCCGCCTGATGCAGGCGGGGTTCGTAGGGGAACAACGGCATCGGAACGCCCATGCCGTTGCAGGGCTTGAGCCCGGCGGAGGGCGAACCGAGAGTGTCGAGCAGGCCTTCCGAGCTAGAACTCGCTACTGACGCGGCTCCAGACTTCGTCGGGGATGTCCGTGTAGACGGAGTCGGCATCACCCGAGGAGGCGGCCGTGCTCAGGGCAGCGTCGGCGATGAGCTCGCGGATTCGGTCACGGCGGAACAGCCAGTAGTGGATGCGCCATTCGCGACCGTCGTAGAGCGTCGTCTCCTCGCGTTCGGTCACCAGCAGGCCGCTGTCCTCGAGCATGTAGAACGCATCGCGGTCCTCGGGCTCGAGGACGTTGTCGATGATGCGGTCGTTGAACCCGAAGAAGTTGAGCACGTGCATCGCCATCGCTGTGGCGGCCTCCGGATCGATCCCCTGGTGATCCCGCGAGTTGCAGATTGCTTCGGTCAGCGCCTCGACGGCGAGCACGTTGAAGTCTTCCAGCCTTCCAACCCCCGTCCCAGAGCGGGACGGTCAAACCTACGAGGGGGCGGGGCTTATACTTTGTCACCGCGCCTCACGACCGAAGGGTCCGCGGTGGGTCGTGAGCTCCTCGTGCAAAGGTTGTGCAATCCTGCCCTGGCCATGCGAAGGTGCTTCGAAAGGCCCCCTCGGACTCACGCGCTCGACGCCGGTTCCTCCAGGAGCGTCGCGGGGTGGTAAGGGGCAGCCGACGCTCGTGAGGCCGCGTCCGGTGGCGTCCCCGACCGTCTCGTGGGAGGGAGCTTTAAGGCCCCTGAGCGTTCGTCCTCGACGGTGGCACCCGTGGCGGCAGGGCGCCGGAGCGCCGGAGTGGGATGGGCACGCCGCGTCCTGCTCGTTGTCACGGTGTGCGTCGCCTACCTGTGGGCCTACATGGCGATCCTCTGGGCGCCACGGGTGGACAATTTCACCTCTGAGCATGCCCAGCGGATATTCTACCTGCACGTGCCTGCGGCCTGGGCGATGTACCTGGCCTTTGGGATCACCTTCTCGGCCAGCGTGTGGTACCTGCGGAGTCGCGACCCGCGCGCCGATGCGGTCGCCGGCTGCAGCGCGGAGGTGGGTATGGTCTTGGGCACCATCGCCCTGATCACCCCGACGCTCTGGGCGCGGGAGGAGTGGGGGGTCTACTGGCGCTGGGAGGATGCCAAGCTGACGATCACCTTCGTCTTGTGGCTGTTCTACCTCGGGTACCTCGTCGCACGCACCGGGGTGCGCGTGCAGGAGGACGAGGCGCGTTTGTCGGCGGTGTTGGGCGTGATTGGTTTCGCTCTGGTCCCGCTGAGCTTCGGGGCGAGCCGCTACCTCGAGTCGTTGCATCCCAACCCGATCGCGAATCCTTCTTCGGGTGGGCTGGCCGCCGAGGTCAGCCAGACCCTGCTCGTCGGTGTGGTGTTGATGACGCTGCTCTACCTCGTGCTGCTGCTGCACCGGCTCGACCTCAAGCAGCTGGAAATAACCATCGAAGACTTGCGAGACCGCGCGGAGGCCCGCTGATGGCCGACGGTGGTCTGGTATCGCTCTACGCCGCTTTGGCGGTCGCCCTGGTGGTGCTCCTGGGCTACTTGGTCTATCTCCACCGCCTCGAGGCGGGGTTGCGCGCCGACGTCGCACGCTTGGAACGGGCGGTGGGCCACCGCTCGCGTGGTCCACCGCCGCCCTCGACGCGATTGTTCGAGGAGGAGTAGGCCTATGGGCACCAGGACGACGGCCCATCGTGCCAGGGTGCGCCCATCGGTGCTGCTGACCGAGGTGCGGGCCGACCCCCGTATCGCTTCGACCCTGCCTCGTCGCCCGATCGTCGGTGGCGCTTCCGGGCGGCGTGCGCGTCGACTGATGTTGGCGGCGGTGCTGCTGCTGGGCGTGCTGGCCCTGGGCGCCTACTCGGTCTCCTCGAGCACCTACCTGGCCCCTGAAGCCATCGCCAAGGACCCCTCGAAGTACGTCGGCGCTCAGGTCGAGGTCAAGGGGACTGTCCAGCCAAACTCGGTGGTAGCGCAAGGCGGGGTGACGAGCTTCCTCGTCACCGATCCGCAGGGGAACGCCGTGCGCGTCGAGTACCTCAAGGCGATGCCCGAGACCTTTGGTGAGGGCAAGGTCGTCGTGGTCAAAGGCACCATCGACGAGCGGGGCGTCATCATCGCCTCGGACATCCTCGTGGGCTGCCCCAGCCGCTACGACCCCTCCAAGGACCAACCCGAGCGGTAGGGCCCATCTGCGCAGCGCGTGGTGCCCTTCCGCCGTGGTCATCAGCCAACCAGGAGCACAGCAGGGATGGTCGAACTGGATCTGCGGGGGGCCGGCCGTCGCTTCGGGCATCGCTGGGCCGTCCGCCCCATGGACCTGCACCTCGATGGGGGCGCGGTGCTCCTGCTTGCCGGGCCCAACGGTGCGGGCAAGACGACCTTGGCACGAATGCTTGCGACATTGCTGCCTCCATCGGTGGGGACCGTCGAGTACCGTGGCCTCGCCTCCCAAGGCCCGCGCAGGCCAAGCGCCTGGTATGGCGAGGAGCTCCGCACCATCCGTCGGTCGCTGGGGTATGTCGGTCATCGTCCGTTGCTCTACGGGGACCTGACGGCGTGGGAGAACCTCTCCTTCTGCGCGAGGCTGTTCGGTCTCCTAGATCCGCAGTGGGAGCCGCGGGCCATGGCGTTGCTCGAACGGCTGGGGCTACCACTGCGGCGCGATTCGCTGGTGCGCACGCTCAGCCGCGGGATGCAGCAACGGCTCGACCTCGTCCGGGCCTTGTTGCCGCAACCGTCGGTGCTCGTCCTCGACGAACCCCTCTCCAACCTCGACGAGCAGGGACGCAGCGAGCTGGTCGAACTCCTCAAGGAGCACGCCCAGGGTGGCGGAATCACCATCCTCTCGGCGCATGACATCGAGCTTTCCTGCTCCGTGGCGACCGCCGCCTTGGTGCTCCGGAGTGGGGATCCGCTGGGACTGCTCTCTCCAGCCCGACCTGGGGCGATCCGGCGCCTGCTTGCACAGGAGGGGAGTGCATCGGCAGCGTGATCGTCGCGATCGCCGCCAAGGACCTGCGCGCCGAGGCGCGCAGTCGGGGCGCGCTGGGCGCCTTGTTGGTGGTCCAGGTGCTCATCGTGCTGTCGCTCTCGTTCGCGATCAGTCTCAAGGAGGACCCCCAAGAACGCGAGGCGCTCCTGCTGGCCCTGACACCCGGAGTGCTGTGGGTGTCGCTGATGATCGCCGCCGTCGTCGCGGTGCAACGCTCCTTTGGTCGCGAGGTCGACGAGGGGACCATCGACCTCCTTGGGCTCGCTCCGGTCGATGAGGGCGAGATCTTCGCTGGCAAGGTGCTGGCGAATCTTGTGCTCCTGGTGCTCGCGGCCGTCGAGTCGTTGGTGCTGATGGTGGTCTTCTTGGAGTTCCGCCCCGCCGTCTCGCTCTCCTACGTCCTGGTGCCACTGGTCATCGGTGCGGTGGCGATGGCGGCACTGGGGACGGTCGTCAGCGCGGTCGCCGCACAGACCTCCGGCCGTCAAGTGGTGACCTTCGTGCTGTTGGTGCCCGCAGCGCTCTACTCAGTGGTCCTTCCCGGCATCGAGGCCACCGAAGCGATCATCGGGGCGGCCCCTGCCGGTCCCGTCCAGGCTCTTGGTTCGCTTACCGCGGCGACAGCGGTCTACCTCGCCTTGGGCTTGCTCCTCTTTGGGTACGTCCTGCACGAATGAGACCCCCCGGCCCGCGCCTCGCCGCGGTCTGAGGGCTATCTACCCGTTTCTTGGTAGTTGGGGGCTTTCGAGGCGGCCTCATCGACGAGCGCACCAAGGGGGTTAATCCGCGAAGACCCTTGTTCGATGCTGGAGGGGCATTCCCGTCCTGAGGTCTGGCCATGCGACAATCCGACGAGTCTGAGCAACCAACGGTGCGAGCTTTCCCGCTGACCCGCACCGTCTTGCTGTTGCTAGCGCTAGCACTGGCCTTCATCGGCATCGGTATCCTGGCAGCCGAGGCGTCGGCCCTGCAGGTCCCTGCGGGCGGTTTCAACTACGTCAGTGGCACCTACGTCTTCGACCAGGGCAACACCGTCACGGGCAACCTGATCGTCGGTGGCACGGCCTCGGTCACCCTCGACGGCGCGTCGGTGACCTTCACCAGCGCCTATCAGATTCGGGTCAACAATGGCGGGACCCTCATCATCAAGAATGCGACGCTCCAGCGCACCGGCGGAACCTACTGGTACCTCTACCTCTATCAGGGCAGCCACGCGCGGATCTATGACTCGAACATCGTCAACGTCTACCAGATCTACCTGCAGAGCCAAGACGTCGAGATCCACAACAACGTCATCTCCGCACAGTACTACCTCGTCTATGTCTACGCCTGGGGCCTCAGCTGGCCCGGCACCGAGGACATCATCATCACGGACAACCTGTTCTCGAAGAGCTACTACGGTATCCAGATCTACGGGTACAACGTGAACGCGCTCAATGTCCAGATCATCATCCGGGACAACCTCTTCATCGACAACCGCTACCGGATCCTGTACAACTACCTGTACAGCTCCCCCAACGGCCCTGAACTGTTCTTCGAAGGCAACAGTGCCGTCGACAACGGGCAGAACAACCAATACCTGATGTACGTCACCTACCCCAACCCCGCCAAGACGCACATCAACGCCAACACCATCGTCAACAACGAGGGCAATGGGATCTACTCCTACGACTGGGTCAACCCCCCTTCACAGCTCGACCTCAACGACAACGTCATCACCGGCAATGGGGTCGACCTCTACCTCTACAACATCGTGGTGTCCTCCAAGAGCAACATCATCGGCAAGATCACCGCCGCCGGCAACGGGTACTTCGAGAACTCATTCCTCGCTTCCGTCGAGGCCCGTTGGGAGAGCGACTCGAGTCCCGTCAGCGGCGCCACAATCATCTTCACCGACACCATGGGCGGTCAGAAGCTGGATGTGCCCACCACCGATGGGGACGGATGGATCCACGATGTCCTGCTCAAGCAGCGGTACGCCGACGCCTCGGGGGACAAGACGTTCACGCCCTACGAGGTGACGGTGATCAAGGGGGTCCGACAGGGCGTCGCGACCCTCGAACTGACCGGTGACGACGAGGTGACCGTCTACCTCGACAACCTCCCGCCGAACCTGCTGATCACCAGTCCGGTCGACGGCATGGTCACCAACGGCAACGAGGTCCTCGTCCGGGGCCAGACCGACCTCGGTGTCGCCCTCAACATCGGCGGCTTCTCCACCCAGGTCGACCGCTTCGGGATGTTCGAACTGACCCTTCCCCTCCCGCTGGAGGGCGCCAACACCATCCTCATCACCGCAGCTGACCTCTACAGCAACGTCGCACCGGCCGAACTCACCGTCATCAAGGACATCACCCCCCCGTCCCTGACCATCGACGGCCCCACGGATGGCTCCTTGACCGGCGCCCCCACCATCCTGCTCGCAGGCGCGGGTGAGGTCGGTTCGACCCTCAAGGTCAACGGCCAGCTCGTCCCGCTGCAATCGGATGGCTCCTTCTCGATCGAGGAACCGATCGGTGAGGGGACCAACTCCTTCAGCCTCGTGCTACGTGATGCCGCTGGAAACACGGCGCAGCGGACCATCGAGTTGCAAGGTGACTTCTCCGCCCCGGAGATCGTGGTCTTCACCCCCAGCCCGGGCTCTGTCAGCGGCAGCAGCTCGCTCGAGGTGCAAGGCCGCGTCGACCGCAACAGCGTCGTGACCCTCAACGGGCAGCCCGTCGAGGTCATCGGGACCTCCTTCGTCGGGACGGTCCAGGGGCTCACCGAGGGGGAGAACCAGGTCCAGATCCACGCCGTCGACCTCGCCGGTAACGAGGCCGACCTGACGTTGTCGGTGCTCGTCGACCTGACCGCACCGGCCCTGACGATCGACTCGCCCGCCCCCGACACGCTCACCGGGGACCGCCGCATCAGCGTCGCGGGCACCACCGATGCGCGCTCGCTGGTGATCAACGGCCTCGAGGTCACCTCCTACAACCCCGGCGTGGGGAGCTACCGCACGCAGGTCGGTCTCAAGGAGGGGCTCAACGTGATCACGGTCACCGCCTACGACGAGAACGGCAACCCCTTCAGCCGCACCACCTCGGTGACCCTCGACACGCTCGCGCCAAGGCTCGAGGTCACCTCCCCCGCGCCTGGCTACGTCACCTCCGCCTCCTCGGTGGAGCTGATGGGCTCCTCCGAACCGGGCGCGACGTTGCAGGTCAACGGCAAGGTGATCTTCGCTGACGGGGAGTTCACCACCTCCGTCGCACTCCTCGAAGGTGAGAACCTGCTCACCCTCAGCGCCCGTGACCCCGCTGGCAACGTGCGCTCGCTGACCACCTCGGTGGTGCGCGACAGCGTCATGCAGCTGAGTCTCGACCACACCGAACCGACCACCAAGAAGGAGCACGTGACGATCAAGGGCCGCGCCGAGCCCGGCGCCACGGTCACCGTCGCCGACCAGCGCGCCGACGTCGACGCACTGGGACGCTTCTCGGCCGAGGTGCCACTGGCGCTCGGGGACAACCGCATCGAGGTCTCCGCCACCGACACGGTGGGCAACGAGGCCAGCACCTCGGCGGAGGTCGAGCGACGCGAGGCGACGACCAGCTTCGTCGATGGAGCCCAGGAGTCGGCCAACCGCGTCGTCACCTCGCTGCAGGACCTCTATGGGGTCTTGCTGCTGCTCGTGGTCGCTGCGGGCATGGCCGTCGCCTACGGCCACGCGTCGCGCCGGGTGCGTGCCGCCGAGGTCAAGCTCAAGCGCGCCCGCAACCGCCCGCCCGTGGTGCTCTCGTCGGTCCCGACGATGGGTCCGACCTATGGCGCCAGCGGACCTGCCGTGCCGCTCACCCTGCCAGGTGCCCCCGGTGTGGGCGCATTGGCGCCCTTGGGCGGGGGCCTTGCCGCCCAAGGCGGGGTGCCGATGCTCATGGCGCTGCCGCCGACGATGTCCGATCCCACCTACGCCGCGGCGATGGCAGGCCAGCAGGTCGTCGCAGCACCGACGAGTGCGGCCGAGCCGCCCCTGGACCCGACGCTGCAATCGGACCTCGACGCCCTTGGCGCCAAGGCCGACGCCTACGAGGCAGCCGGCTGGGACGTCAAGAAGGTCCGCAACTACCTGCGCATGGCGACCTTCTTCGCCCGCAAGGGTCAGCAGGAGAAGGTCGACACCTACCTTGGGAAGGTCGGCGAGTCCTTCGAGGAGATGGACGCCCAGGCGGGCGGTCAGTAATCACCGCCTCAAGGGTGCGGCAGGGCCGATCCTCTGCCGCGCCCGCCCCTTGGAACGCCATCCAAGTTCCCTTATATAGTGCCATACCGTGACACGGTCGGTGCTGCACATGGACGTCACCCATGAGCGGAGCCCGATGCTCCGTCTACTGCTGAGCCGGAACACCTTGATCGTCCTGGGCGCCCTGGGGGGCATGTTCCTGCTCCTGCTGCTCGCTCAGTCCGCCGATGCTGCATGCCCTGCCACCCCCACCGGCACGGTCTCTGCCGGCGATGTCTGCAACTACCCGGCCCTCACCTATAGCGTCGGCGGCGACCTGGTCATCAACAGCGGTGGCTACGTCAACATCCACAACACGGCGGTGACGTACACCAGCAACAGCCGCACGATCACCGTCAATGACGGCGGCCAACTGATCATCGCCAATGCGTCCTACAAGACGAGCAACGCCAACTGGTACTGGATGATCAACGCAAACTCCGGTTCGAACCTCAAGATCTACGACAGCGACCTGCAACAGTTCTACCGCTTGCAGATGACCACCGAGACGCTCGACCTGCACAACAACGTCTTCACATCGTCGACCAACTACGCCTACGCGATATACCTCTACTCCTACTCCTGTTCCTTCGCCTTCTGCTCGGGCCAACCCAACATCAACTCCTGGTCCGGGGCGACGACGCTGCGGATCACGAGCAACCTCTTCAACGGCTACTACTACACCGTCTACTTCTATGCCTATGGCTACCCCGCCAACCTCGCCAACACCTTCCTCTTCGAGGACAACCTGATGATCAACAGCGGGTACCAGACCCTCTACTGGTACATGGGTTCGGGGAGCCTGTTCTCCCTGCGCTTCGAGGGCAATACGCTCTTCGACAATGGCAATGGCAACTGGGGCGGCGGGCCGATGATCTACTACCCCTCGCCCAACACGATGTCCTTCAACAGCAACACCATCGTCAACAACGAGGGCTACGGGATCTACCTCTACATCTACCTCGGTGCCGGCACCATACCCATCGACATGAATGACAACGTCATCACCGGCAACAGCCAGACCGACCTCTACATCTACGACATCGCCATCACCTCCAACAGCAACGTCATCGGCAAGATCACCGCCAACCACAACGGGTACTTCGAGAACTCCTACCTCGCCTCCGTCCAAGGCGTCTACGAGAGTGACGGTTCCCCCGTGCAGGACGCCGCGATCGTCTTCACCGACGCCAGTGGCGGGCAGACCATCGCTACGTCCAACACCGGCAGCGACGGCTGGCTCCTCGACTATACCCTGCGCCAGCGCCATGCCGACGCCTCAGGGGACCACATCTACGCGCCCTACACGGTCTCCCTCACCGACGGCGCCCGCACGGGCAGCGGGGACCTCGTCCTCGAGAGCGATGACCAGGTGGTCATCACCCTCGACGATGTCGCCCCGCCGCTGCTGATCACCAGCCCGGTCGACGGGATGGTCACCAACGGCAACGAGGTGCTTGTCCGGGGCCAGACCGATGTCGGGGCGGTCCTCAGCATCGGCGGGTTCTCGACCCAGGTCGACCGCTTCGGGCAGTTCGAGATCACGTTGCCCTTGGGCAGTGACGGCCTCAATGCCATCCCCTTGGTTGTCGCCGACAGCTTCGGGAACTCCGACTCCCGCACCGTCGAGGTGTTCAAGGACATCACCCCGCCAACCTTGGCGGTCACCTCCCCCGTCGATGGGGCGATCATCGGGACCTCGACCCTCGACATCAGCGGCACCGCCGAACCCGGGACGACCCTCAAGGCCAACGGCGCCCTCGTGGCCGTCAAGCCCGACGGGAGTTTCACCTACTCCACCCCCGTCGGCGAAGGTGTCAACGCCTTCACCTTCGTCTCCACCGACCTGGCGGGCAACAGCAACTCCGTCTACTTCTCCATCACGGGGGACTTCACTCCTCCGGAGATCGTGGTCTTCACCCCCAGCCCGGGCTCCGTCAGCGGCAGCACCTCGCTCGAGGTGCAGGGCCGCGTCGACCGCAACAGCGTCGTGACCCTCAACGGGCAGGCGGTGGAGGTCATCGGGACCTCCTTCGTCGGGACGGTCCAGGGGCTCACCGAGGGGGAGAACCAGGTCCAGATCCACGCCGTCGACCTCGCCGGTAACGAGGCCGACCTGACGTTGTCGGTGCTCGTCGACCTGACCGCACCGGCCCTGACGATCGACTCGCCCGCCCCCGACACGCTCACCGGGGACCGCCGCATCAGCGTCGCGGGCACCACCGATGCGCGCTCGCTGGTGATCAACGGCCTCGAGGTCACCTCCTACAACCCCGGCGTGGGGAGCTACCGCACGCAGGTCGGTCTCAAGGAGGGGCTCAACGTGATCACGGTCACCGCCTACGACGAGAACGGCAACCCCTTCAGCCGCACCACCTCGGTGACCCTCGACACGCTCGCGCCAAGGCTCGAGGTCACCTCCCCCGCGCCTGGCTACGTCACCTCCGCCTCCTCGGTGGAGCTGATGGGCTCCTCCGAACCGGGCGCGACGTTGCAGGTCAACGGCAAGGTGATCTTCGCTGACGGGGAGTTCACCACCTCCGTCGCACTCCTCGAAGGTGAGAACCTGCTCACCCTCAGCGCCCGTGACCCCGCTGGCAACGTGCGCTCGCTGACCACCTCGGTGGTGCGCGACAGCGTCATGCAGCTGAGTCTCGACCACACCGAACCGACCACCAAGAAGGAGCACGTGACGATCAAGGGCCGCGCCGAGCCCGGCGCCACGGTCACCGTCGCCGACCAGCGCGCCGACGTCGACGCACTGGGACGCTTCTCGGCCGAGGTGCCACTGGCGCTCGGGGACAACCGCATCGAGGTCTCCGCCACCGACACGGTGGGCAACGAGGCCAGCACCTCGGCGGAGGTCGAGCGACGCGAGGCGACGACCAGCTTCGTCGATGGAGCCCAGGAGTCGGCCAACCGCGTCGTCACCTCGCTGCAGGACCTCTATGGGGTCTTGCTGCTGCTCGTGGTCGCTGCGGGCATGGCCGTCGCCTACGGCCACGCGTCGCGCCGGGTGCGTGCCGCCGAGGTCAAGCTCAAGCGCGCCCGCAACCGCCCGCCCGTGGTGCTCTCGTCGGTCCCGACGATGGGTCCGACCTATGGCGCCAGCGGACCTGCCGTGCCGCTCACCCTGCCAGGTGCCCCCGGTGTGGGCGCATTGGCGCCCTTGGGCGGGGGCCTTGCCGCCCAAGGCGGGGTGCCGATGCTCATGGCGCTGCCGCCGACGATGTCCGATCCCACCTACGCCGCGGCGATGGCAGGCCAGCAGGTCGTCGCAGCACCGACGAGTGCGGCCGAGCCGCCCCTGGACCCGACGCTGCAATCGGACCTCGACGCCCTTGGCGCCAAGGCCGACGCCTACGAGGCAGCCGGCTGGGACGTCAAGAAGGTCCGCAACTACCTGCGCATGGCGACCTTCTTCGCCCGCAAGGGTCAGCAGGAGAAGGTCGACACCTACCTTGGGAAGATCGGCGAGTCCTTCGAGGAGATGGACGCCCAGGCGCAGGAGTAGGATCGAGGATCGCGCTCGGGGGATACCGAGGGAGAAACGCGGCGTCAAGGTGGGAGCGGCAGCAGGCTCATCGCCACCGCCGCTCCCCCTCCAGGCGCGTCCCACCATCAGTTATAAGGCCCGATTTGGCCTTGGTATCAATGCCATGGCACCCGTCCGCTTGCCAGGCACCCCAAGCTCGCTCCAGAGGGTGAGCGGACTCGCACTGTTGCTGGCGCTCGTCGCGGTCCCTTGGCTGGGGGTCTGCGCCCAGATCAGCGTCATCTCCCCCATCGAGGACTCGGTAGTCAATCAGAACCTCGTTACCATCACCGGCAATGCCACGGCGCTGGACCAACCCTGGCTCGACTCGGCCGAAGGCCTGCTCGAGGGCACCCTCGGCGGTCTCGCCTACGACGAGTCGGCGCAGACCATCACCGTCGACCCCAAGGTCGGTGAGTTCGTCAAGGAACCCGACCCCCTGACCGGGACCTGCAACGTCACCGGCGGCCCCAACGCCATCAACCTCGTCGACTCCGTCGTCCCGCTGGCTGGCGGTGGCTACGTCCTCTACGGCACCGAGACCGATTACGCCCTGGGGCTGAGCGCCTCACGGTTGTGGACCATCGACGACACGCGCACCGGTGTCACCGGCACTGTCGGATCGCCCATCACGCTCGGCGGCATCGGCACGTTCGACTATATCGCCATCAACGGCATCGGGGTCGTGCGCGATGGGGCGGCATATGGTGCCTATTACGGCGGCATCAACGGCATCAACGGCCGCGACCAGATGGGCAAGGCGACGCCGACCGCCAACAACCCCTCCGCGGCCACGTGGAACAAGGCCCCCTCGAACCCCGTGATGCCCTACGGCCTGGCGGTCGACTGGTACGGCGGCGGCGTGGATCATCCATCGATCGTCGAGAACGGCGCCGGTGACCTGGAGATGTGGTACAACGGCAAGTATGCCGGCACGACCTCCTCCTGGCAGGTGGGTTACGCCATCTCCGACGACGACGGGCTGACCTGGGATCTGCAGAACCTCGACAAGCGCGGCAAGGTGCGCCCCGTCGTCCCTTTCCCCGCCGCGGGCCTCGGCGAGGACGGATTGTATGGTCCGGAGGTCGTCCAGGACCCCGACCGTGATCGGATGTGGTTCGTCGGGATCAAGCAGATGCCCAACCCCAACAACCAGCAGACCGACTTCGTGATCAACAAGCAATGGGTCGCCTCAGGTGTGGGCTACCTCGAGAGCCGCGACGCCACCAACTGGACCCCGCCAGAGGGTGAGGATGCCATCGCCGTGGTCCTGGAGAAGGACAACGACGGTTCGGCCTGGGACGACCGGGAGGTCCATGCGATCGCGCTCCTCAAGGAGGGGCAGGAGTACCTGATGTACTACACCGGAGAGGGGACCGCCCCCAACCCCGCCGATGGGACCCGGGTCTGCATCGGGCTGGCCGTCGCGCCCCAGACCGACCTCGAGGGCAACTTCACCTCCCAGATCTGGAACCCCGACTACACTGTCAACTGGACATCGACCGACTGGGAAGCCTCTGCTCCGGCAGGTTCGAACCTCACCGTCGAGGGTCGATCGAGCAACGACAGCTTCACCTGGACGCCATGGGTGGGGCTGGAGCAAGGCACGCGCCCCGACCTGCCGATTGGTCACTTCTTCCAGTACCGGGTGCACATGGCCTCGGAGGATGGGACCATGCTGCCGACCTTCTCGGCCTTCTATCTCAACTACAGCGCCATCCTCAAGGTCGAAGTCTCCACCAACAACGCCACATGGGAACAAGCCTCGGGCCAATCTCCCTGGTCTGTGCAGCTGCTGCTCAACGACGGCCTCAACACGATCTACCTGCGAGCGACCGACACCACTCCCTATCTGCAGTACCACAAGTTCGATCTGCTCATCGACAGCGTCATCCCTACCGGTACGGTCACCATCAATGACGGTGCGCCTTACACCACCAGCCCAGCAGTGATGCTGACCTTCACTGCCGCAGACGTCTACGGCGTCACCTTGATGCGGGTCTCCAACAGCGAGACCTCGCTTGCGAGCGCACCATGGCTGGATTTTGCCAGTAGCATGGCGTGGGCGCTCGATTCGAGCAACACCACCAACGGCGAGCGTTGGGTCTACGCCCAGTTCCAGGACAGTAACGGCTTGGTCAGCCAGATCGTCTCGGACCACATCATCTACGATACGCTGCCTCCAGTGCTCTCGGTGCAGATCGCCGACGGCGCCGCGTACACGCCCTCGGTCTCGGTCGAGCTGGATATTCAGGCCAGCGACACCAGCGTCGTCTTCGAGATGCGCCTTGCCGAGAGCGACGCCGCCCTTGGCGCCGCCCTGTGGCAGCCCTTCAGCCCGCGGGTCAGCTACCTGCTCTCGGTGGGTGCCGAGGGAGGGAGCACCGGTGTGGTCGTCGAGGTGCGCGATCGCGCCGGCCTGGCCTCCAAGGCCACCGACACGATCACCGTCGACCTGCAGCCCCCCTCCGGAAGCGTCATCATCGAGGGAGGGCGCCCCGTGGTCGCTTCACGGACGGTCAACCTCACCCTCAGCGCCGACGATGACTACGAGCTGACGGACATGCGGCTGTCGACCAGCCCAGTATTCAGCGGCGCCAAGTGGGAGCTCTACGCCACCTCGCGACAGCTGCTGCTGCCGCCTGTCAATGGGCCGGTGACGGTCTACGTGCAGTACCGCGATGCCGCAGGGCTGGTCAGCGAATCAGCCTCCGATGACATCGTCGTCAACACCCGTGCCCTAGGGGGCACCCTCACCATCGACGGCGGCGAGCCGGTCACCGCCAACCAGAACGTCACGCTGGGGATCGCCCTGTTCAATCGCCTTGGAAGCGAGAAGATGCGCCTGGCCAACACGCCTTCGTTCAGCGGCCAACAGTGGGAGGCCTACCGCGGCACCAAGGAGTGGACCCTCTCCGATGGTGACGGGCTCAAGACGGTCTTCCTGCAGTTCCAGGACCAGTTCGGCCTCGACAGCCCGGTGGTCAATGCCTCGATCGTCCTCGACCGCACGCCACCCAACATCACGGTGACATCCCCCGCCAATCCGCAGGGGTACCACGTCAAGGTGAGCGTCACCGGGTTTGAGGGTGATTCCATCGACGGCGAGTCGAAGGTCAGCCTCGTGGAGGTCCGCGTCGACGACAACGACTGGAAGGAGTCCAACAGCCTCGACGAATCCGGACATTGGGTGTTCTCCCTGCACCGCAAGGACTACGCGATCGGAGACCATGAGATCACCTTCCGCGCCACCGATGCGGCGGGCAACACCCAGTCCATCTCCTTCGATCTCGTCTTGGACAGAACGGCTGGTTTCGGAGACGGCCCCGATGGTCAGACGATCTTCCCCGGCTTCGAAGGGGCGCCTGCCATCGCGGCGCTGGTCCTCGGCGGCCTGATCACGCTGGCCCGCAGGCGCCGCTAGCCATGCAGATGGCCGCCGGCAACGTTTATCGTTCGCTGCCCGGTCCTGCCTCCATGCGCAGCGTCGCCATCACCCAGGAGGAGCTTCGCCAGCTGCGCGAACTCTACCAATCGGTCATGAGCGACGCCGCATTCGGCCTGCTGGTACGCGAGGGGGCGATCCTCGGCGACACGCTCGTCGCTTCCCTCGGCTCCGTTGCCGCCAAAGGATACTTTGACGCCGCGAGCGAGGAGTTGCGTCGACGTCAGTGGGTCGAACGCGTCGAGTTCTCCGAGGGGCGGATCGTCGTCGACGGCTCTATCGAGGCCACCCCCGGGGGCTCGGCCGCTCCTACCTGCCACCGCCTCCGCGGAATCATAAGAAAACTGTACGAGAGCCGCACCGGCCAAAAGGTTTATTGCAAGGAATTGGAGTGCACCAGCACCGGAGCCCCCCGCTGCGTCTTTAGCGTTGGCGAGATGGGTGGCTGGGCGCTGGGAGACCACCGATGAGCCGCGAGACCTTGCAGCCGATCCTGGCCGACCTGCGTGCCATCAAGGGAGTCGAGGCGGTCGCTGTCGTCAGCCGCGACGGCCTGCTGTTGGCAGCCGATGTGCCCAATGACGTCCATGGCGAGACCTTCGCCATCATGAGTGCCACCATGCTCGGTGCTGCCATCACCGCCAACTCCGAGCTCAGCAAGGACATGCCCTCCAAGGTCGTGGTCCATAGCGAGGATGGCCATACCACCATCGCCGGTGCGGGCGCCAACTCGCTGCTGGTCGTCGCGACCCGCAACAAGAACGATAGTGCGACCGACAAGGCCATCGAGGTCGCCGTCGGGAAGATCAAGCTGCTCGACTGAGCCGCTCCCTCCGCTGGTCAGGTGTGGCCAGCACTGATCGTCATGCTCCCGCAGGTGAGCAGCTCGGGCGCTTCCTTAGGCACGGAGCCCCGAGCGACCCTTCGTGGGCGCTCGGGGCGGGGTCCGTCTGGCCGATCAGCCCTACATCGACTGGGTGTTGCCGCAGGCGGGGCAGACCCATGCGTTGCTCGATCCTAGGGGCATCATGCCGGCAGCGCCGCAGTGGGGGCAAGGCGGTCCAGCGCCAACAGCAGTGCCGTTGGCGTCGAAGCTGACATCGGTGCTCGCTGGGAGCATCTGCGGTGCTCCGCCCGGGGGCGGGAGCGCATAGGAGTCCTCGGCCGCGCCAAGGTATCCGCTGCCCGCGACTGGCGGCGGCAGGCCGACGGCAGGCCCAGGCACGCTCCCGGGTGGCGGCAGCGGCATCTCGATGGTGTCGGCCTCGGCCAGCTCCTCGGCCAGAGGCTTGGTGCGGTGCCACACCACCAGCCCGCCAGCGACGACGGCGGTGGCGACGATGGCCAGCAGCACGAAGTAGGGGACGCCGCCGACGGTGGTGGTCCCTGCAGGACCGGTGTTGGCCGACTCGACCTTGATCGTCACCGTCGCTGTGGTGGTCAGCCCCGCTTCGTCCTTGACCACCAAGATCAGGTCATGGCTCCCCGGAGGCAGGTCTGAGGAGACGAAGGAGCGGCCCGTCCCGAGGTTGATGCCGTTGCTGTCCTCCCAGGAGTACTCCAATTCGTCCTTGTCGGAATCGGTGGCCGTCCCCTCGAGGATGATCTTGTCACCCTGGACGATCTTGCCATCGGGGGGGTTGATGGTGATGGTGGCGTTGGCCGGTGGGTCGTTGACGTTGATGACTTCGAGGGTGAAGGTCGCCCGGTCGGGGGACTGGTGCTTGTCCTTGACGGTGATCGCGATCTTGTGGGTCCCGACGTTCTCCTGCGTCGGGTTGAAGGTGATCTTCCCGGTGCGCGTGTTGATGTCGAACATCTCCGAGTCATCGCTGAACTGCAGCTGGTCCCCAAAGTCAGGGTCGAAGGCGTCGACCCGCAGCTCGAAGGGTTCGTCCTCAAGGGCGATCTGGGCGGGGATGTCGGGGATGACCGGTGGGTCGTTGACGTTGATCACGGTCACAGAGACGGTCTGCTCGGCATAGCCCCCACGGGCGTCGGCGACCGAGAAGGTCACTTGCGAGGTGCCGACCATCTCGTTGGTGGGGATGAAGTAGATCTTACCGTCGCGGCTGACGTCGAAGAAGGGACTGTCATCGGCGAATCGCAACACGTCACCGTTGGGCAGGTCCTCGTCCTCGGCCATCAGCTGGAGCTCGAAGGGCTTGTCCTCTGTGGCGACGATGTCGTCGATGGTATCGAGCGTCGGGTCGATGTTGAGGTCCCTGACGTTGAGGACGACGATGCGGTTGTCCGCCCATCCCGATGGGTCGGTGATGACGATGCTCAGCGGGTGTTCCCCGACCTGCTCGTTGGTGGGGGTGAAGGCGATCAACGCCGAGTTGGGGGTGCCGGGGACGGGCTGGAGGCTGAACAGGTCCGTGTTGGTGCTGATGATCAGGTCATCACCGTCGGGGTCGGTGGCACGGAGCACGTAGGTGAAGGGCACCCCCTCGTCGGCGACCAGCAGCCCGGGGTTGATCAGCTTCGGCCGGTCGTTGACGGGTGTGACGCCGATGTGGAACTTGTTGCTCGTGGAGGTCTTGAGGGTGTCATCACTGCCTTGGATCTGGAACCAGGCGCTGCCGGACCAGTCGTTGGTGGGGGTCTCGACGTCGAGGTGGTGGCCATCGGCGTTGATGCGGACGCTCAGTCTGGAGCTGTCCTCCTGTTTGGCGACAGAGTAGATCATCGCGGCGACTTCGCCGTCATCGGAGGTGAAGTCCCACAAGTCGATCAGCTTGGGGGTGTCGATGTCCTCGAGGATGGTGAAGGTCTCATCGGGGAGGAATATGTAGGGGGGTGACTCCTTCTTGAGCACCCAGTTGACCAGCTCGATCTTCCCCTTGGTGAGGCTGCTGAACTTGAACACCACATCGATGTTGTACTGGTCGGGACTGGCCGCAGCGGTGGCGACATCGATCGCCTCCTGGATGCGGTTCTTGAAGTCGGGCTCGTCGAGGGTCTGCTCGGTGCGGAACACGCCGAAGTAGAGCCAGTCGGGGGTGCCGCCGTTGCCGCCGATGTCGAGGGAGGGGTTGAACGTATACCACCAGCTGGTCACCGCCTTGACCTCCAGCCAATCGGTGTAGATGGTCGCCCAGATCGAGCCCCACTGCTGTTGGGAGCGTTCCCCCAGCGCCAGGATGTGCATGTATCCGTCCGGCGCGAGGTAGTCGTCGGCGTCCTCCGACGTGGTGAAGTCGATGCGGGTGTAGGTGGAGGCCGAATTACTCCCGATGGACTCCCACTCCTCCGTGACGCCGTTGTAGACGTAGATGGTGGCGGTGGCTGAACTGGGGCTCTCGACCGTCGAGGCGCGTCCCTTCCAGCTGATCGTCAGCTGGGTGATGGGGAACTTCTGCAGCGAGACGGCGAAGTGGTGATACGGATTCTGGCTTCCCGTGATCTGGGTGCTCTTGGCGACGCCATCGTCGGTGGCGATCTGGGTGAAGTCGCCAGGGATGAAGGGGCTGCTCTCGTAGTTCTCGGGCGGACCGGTCGCCGAGGAGCTGCCTTGGCCCGACCAGGCGTTGGAGCTGCCAACGATGCTGTAGTTGTAATAGTAGGTCAGCGGCACGGGTGCCTGCACCGCCGAGGCACGCAGGGTCACTTCAGCACGTTCGAGGTCGGTGTCGCGCGGGATGATCATGTGGTACTCGGAGACGCCGCCCATCTCGAATTCGACGAAGCCGTCGGGGTAGTCAGGCGCGGCGCGGGAGCTCGACGGGGTGACCGGTCGCGGCTCCAGGGCATACGGCTGCGTCAGGTGCTCACCAGCGCTGGATCCATCAGGAGTGAACGGGGAATCGCTTGCCGGGGCGCTCGGTTGCGCCAGCGCCATCACCGGGGCACTCAGCAGCAGCAGGACAGACAGCAACGACAGCAGACCTTGGGCACCGCGGGCCATGTTGACCACCACCCCGTGGACAGGTCGGTGAGGGGAGGCCCAGCCACCCACTCCTCGCCCGCACAGGTGCACCCGAGTGCCGGTCGTCGGAGGTTAAAGGTTGTGGGGGGTCCTCGAACGCCCCTCCGGCGCCCTAGAACACCTGGCCGCAGTAGGGGCAGCTCTTCCACCGGGACTTGCGGTTCTTGCCGCACGAACTGCACGTGCTCGCGGCCTCCTCGGGGGCAGGGGAGGGGTGCACTGCGGGGCTCTCGGCCCGCAGTTCCTGGACTTGCGGCTGATACTCAAGGCTCTGCTCGGTCGACACGGGCGCATAGGCCTGCGAGGTCGCTCTCTCTGGCCCATACCCGGGGGCCGAGTCCGCTTGACCGGAAGCGTACTCCTGCGTCGTCACCACCTCGTTGGGGTCAGAGTAGGTCTGCACCTGCTCCGCCGGTGCCGGTCCGGCGGGTGCAGGCCCTGGGCTGGCGAGGTCGATGCCGCAGTAGGGGCAGGTCTTCCAGCGTGCCTTGATGGGCTTGCTGCAGCCAGGGCAGGAGGACTTGCTCTCGGCCTGCATCGCCTGCGCGGTCGTCGCTGCAGCGGCGGAAGCGGCCGTTGGGGTAGGGGTCTGGCCCTCCGCCAGGGAGGCTGCCTGTGCGGCCGCAAGGGCAGCTTCGAGGCTGTCGCCCCCAGCGCCGTGTGATGGCCCCGGAGCCGTCGCAGCCTGCGGGTGTTCGGTAGCGTACTCCGCCGCACCCATCGAGCCCCCGGCGGTGGCCATCGCCGCGGCGACCCGAGCCTCGTCGATGGAGATTCCCAGGGCCCGCAGGAGTTCCCCGATCAGGAAGGCCGCGTTGGTGGCCAGGTCCTTGGCCTCGGAGGTCTGACCCACTTGGGCACGGTCTTGCGCGGTCGAGACCATCGTCACAGGGTCGGTGACGTCCAACCCTGCCGCCTGGGCCTGGGCGACGAGCTCGAGGGCTCGAGCGATCTGCGCGCGCGCCTCCAGTACCGTCGGCGGTTCGGGGGTCTCGCTGCTCGACGCAAAGGAGAAGGTCGGCTTGGCCTGCGCCTCCGCCTGCTCCTTGGCGGCGTAGGCGGCCACCTGCTCGGTCAGCCGCTCGGCCTGGTCGGGCCAGTCGAGGTCCTTGGCCTTGCGCTTGGTCTTGGGCAGGACCTTGTCGAGTTCGCGATAGATCTCCAGGACGTTGGGATAGAGGCCGTCCCGGAAGGCCTGGCGCAGCTGCTCGAGCAGCCCACCAGCGCGCTCCGCTGCGGCCTGCCCCTCCGTTTGCATCCCCTCGATGGTGCCCTTGGCGATGCCATCGGCGTACCTCCCCTCGGCGTTCTGGAGCTTCTCCGAGGCGTTGATGAAGGTCTTGTTGATCTCGCGGATCGCCCGCTCGGCCTCCTCGATGGTCTGCAGGGACTGGGCCTTCTCCCCGCTGGTGTAGGCGGCGCGGGCCTTGGCAACGAGGTCCTCCGCCTCTCCGACCTTGATTCCACGGGAGCGGACGTTGGCGATCATCCGGTCGACGGTCAGGATCTTGTCATCGACCATGAACAGCCGCCACTGGTCGCGAGACAGCTCGTAGGTCCCTTCGACGTTCGTCAGGTGCGAGAAGACCGTCGGGAAATCGCCCCGGCCCAGGGCCAGCTTGGCCTGGTAGAGCTCACGGTCGGCAGGCGACTCGGGCAGCTCGACACGCCGCCCGAACTCGTCCTTGAGGTCTTGGAGTCGTTTCTCGTGGACCTTGACGAGCGCTTCGACGTTGACGAAGTCCTGGGAGATGACCTGGGTATTCTTCCGGGCGTCCTCTGCCTTGGCGATGGCCTCGATGAAGGAGCCCTGCTCGAGCAAGTCCACGGCATCGTTGAGGACCCCCTCGGCGTCGACGAGGTTGACACCGCGGGTGCGGATCTTGCTGATGACCGCTCGTACATCGCCGACCGCATCGGTAGCGGCACAACGGATGCAGGCGGCCCCCGCTGCAGGTAGCTCGAAGTTGCAGCGGGGGCAGAAGATCCCTTCGATCTCGACACGGCTGACCGTCCGCAGCTCCTCGATTCGGTCGAGGACCCTGCGGCGGTACTGCAGGTTGTTGAGCATCACCACGGCACCGAAGGCGCCGATGATGACCGCCACGCCGGCATAGATCGGGAACAGGTCCTGCTGTACCGGCGGCAGGGGCTCCTTGGCGACAGTGATGCGGATGTTCTTGATGATGGCGCGCCCCAGGTCAGGATAGACGGTGTACCGCGCCTGCTTGAGTCCTGGCTCCTGGAAGACCACCTCGACGTTGGCAGGGGTGTCCGGCACCTGGCCGCTGGCCGTACCAGGGATGTAGCTGCGATCGGCTTTGCCGTCGTTGTTGAAATCCCACTCCATGCGGAGCACGCTGATGCCCGCGGGTACGCTGACGATGGGCGGGGCCTCGAAGATGACGGTGCAACCGTCGGTACGCACGAGGATCGTGCAGGAGGGGTCGAACTTGTAGGTCGGGTCGAGGAGCGGCGGCTCGACGGGGATGGGCGGCTGCTGGATGGTCACGGTGATGTCGGAGAAGAGCACCCCGCCGCGGCCGAGGTCGTCGGACCAGAACGTGCCGTCGAAGGTGCGCGCCGAGAGCAGGTAGATCCCCGTGGGGTAGAGGTAGGCCTTGGTCTGGTTGTCGAAGGCCCCGATGTTCCAGGGGACCTCCCAACGGATCCGCTGCGGCCCGATCGACGCGGGGCTTTGGCCAGGCAACACCGAGCCCATCAGGCGCCAGGCGCCACCCTCCTTGACCCAACGGAACTCCGCCTTGATCTCCCCGCTGCCGGTCTCGGGGTCGCTGCGGATGCGGATGACTACCTCGCCGATGTCCCCCTCACGGTCCTCATCAGCGCGGGCCTCGCCCGAGGTGTAGTAGATGCCGCCGGCGAGGTTCTCGGACTTGATCACCTCGGTGGCGATCGGGTTGTCGATGGTGACCGAAGGAGCGGCGCGGTTGCCCGTCGCGACCAGCTGGATGCAGTTGTCCTTGGTCACCGGAGGTCCGCAGGTCAGGCTGCGGGTGACCACCAGCTTCTGCGACTTGGCCAATGCACCATCGGGGTACTCAGCGGTGACGGTGATCTCACGGATGTCGCTGGTGGTGACCGTGATGACCTGGGCCAGCACATCGGCAAAGCAGGTCTGGAACGACGGCCCGCCGATGGGTCGGCTCAAGGGAGCGGGGTCGTCGGCCCCGACGAAGACCTTGACCGTCGCCGATGCCGGCGGGGGCCCGACGTCCCCAGGTCGGGCACGCACGCACAGGGTGTAGTAGACCTCCACCTGCGCCTGCACCGGCGGGCCGCCGGGAATCGGGTCGATGACCGCGGCGCGGTCAGCGTTGTGGACCTCGACCTCCCGTAGCGTCCCGTGGTCGGTGCCGTCGAACCCCTCCAGCAGGGTCCCGGTGATGGAGTGGGAGAGGGTGGTCTGCTGGGTGTCGAAGACCAGACGGCTCGAGCCTGGGGCACCGGAGCTGCCACGGGTGAAAGGGGCGTTGGGGAAGGTCTCGCTCACCCCGCCCAAGGGCGGCTCGGAGACCAGGTTGCAGTAGTCCCCGACGATGGTGTCGGTGGGGGAGCGGTCCCAGGTGTGAAGGAAGATGTTGCTCACTCCTCCGACCCCGCCGTTGCCGCTCTTGCCTGCGCCGTTGACGGGGGCGCCGTTGCCACCATCGCCGCCGCGTGCACCCAGACTGCAGTGCAGAGTCGCACTCCCGCGGAACGCGATCGAGGAGCTCGCGTTGACCTGAAGCGTCGCGCTCCCACCATTGCCTCCATCGCCGCCGACGCTCTCGCCGACGCCGCCCTTGCCGCCCTGGCCCGCGTAGGCCGTGACGTTTCCCTGATCGACGTCGACCTCGGCACTGCACGCGAGCCACACCTCGACATCGCCGCCGGTGCCGCCAGCGCCGGGGGAACCGTCCTTGCCCGAGGGGGCGCCGGGGTTGAGCGCACCCCATTGGCCACCCTTGCCACCGTCACCGGCGGAGGCGCGCACGTCGCCTCCTTGACCGAGGGCGAAATTGCTGCACCGCACCTCGATGAACGAGCGACCGCCACGACCGCCGTTGCCGCCGTTGCCGCCGTTGGCGGCGTCGGAGCTCCCTCCAGCACCCCCGTCACCGGCATCGCCGCCGCCAATAGCCAGGCGTTCCCCTTCGTCGATCGCCGCCTCGCCTTGGGCATCGCCCATGTTGAGCAGCGCTGCACCACCGTCGCCGCCGGGTCCGCCGCTGCCTCCATTGCTGGTCCCTCCAGGTCCCCCGGCGCCGCCACGGCCGCCACGGCCGCCGACGACGGTGAGGCTCCCACCGCTGAGGCTGCCTGTCGAGAGGCTGGCGTTGGCCTGCCCGCCCGTGCCGCCGCCGAAGGCGGACTTGGCGGCGCCGCCGTTGGGGCCGTCGCCGCCGTCGCCACCGCGGAAGTCAAGCACCGATGCCCCGATTGCTCCGGCATTGACGGCGACGGTCGAGCTGCCTCCAGGGGCGCCGAAGGTCTCGGGACTGTCGCGCCCGCCCTTGCCGCCATAGGAGCGGAGCGTCACACCATGGAATGCCGCCGTCGATTCGTTCACCAGGAACGTGGCCACCTCCCCGGGAAGCCCCGCACCCCCGGTCGCAGCGTAGTTCTCCCATGTGCTGTTGGTCATCGTCAGGTCGCCTGTCAGGAGTTCCACCTGTCCGCCAGAACGAATCCGTCCCCCCTCGCTGACGATGATCAAATGATTGGGCTCGGTCAGGAAGTCGCCGACCTGCAGCGTCGCACCGGTGGCGACCTCCACGCGAGAACCACTCTGCATCAACAGCCGACGGTTGTTGGCGGGGTCCTGCTGGATGAGGGACGTGCCGTTGGTCAGGACCAGCTCGCCGCCCGGAATCAGGGTGATGTCCCCATTGACCTCGAGGGTGCTCGCGCTGTAGATGACGCGGCAGTCGATCAGCCAGTCGCCGATGCCGCTGTAGCGGCAGGGGCCAAGGATGAACCCGGCGCGACCCTGCGCCGCGCTGCCCTCCGCCACTGAGGATGTGGCGCTGGCTGCCCACGCGACCAGCGGGGTCCCGCCCAGCAACAGGAGCGTCGCCACCAGTGGCAGAATCGCCAGGGTGCGGCTCCGCCGCGGGTGCCCCCCAAGCATGTCGGACCCCTCGACCGCCCCATCCCGTAGGGCGGCCTTTATGGCTGGAACCAGCCAGGGGCCGTACCGACCCCCACCCCGCAGGGTCCCACCATTAATAAAGAGGGTGGGTCCGGCCAGATGGCCACCACAGGGCCTTGGAGCCCGTGCATGCTTGCCTCGATGTTCGCAGGTCCGCCGCGTTCACAATGCCTTGGCTGGCCACACCAAGAGAGCGATCCGCCCCCAGGCTCCACGGCTCGCTGGATCAATCGTGAGTGACCTCCATTGGGACCAATGGGCAGGAAACGCCTGGCCGCGATCTGGATGTTTGGAAAGCGACGATATTCTCACGGATTTCGTTGCTATCTACGCTATTAATGGTATCGTCTTGGCACATTTAGACGATATAGGCCAGCAATCTGGCGTATTTCAACCATCAACAGCGCCGGCACATCCACTCTTGGCGATTCACCTGCCCCCCCCCGATCCAGGTCATGCGTTCCTTGCCGCTGCATCTGATCCATCCGGCCACCGGGGTCATTCATTCAGCATCTGTCCTACCTTTCAGCGTTCGACCCCATCGTGGTTTATCCTCCAAGTGCGCACGACAGGGATAGCCCAAGGAGGCGAACCAGATGATGCGATTGCAACCGACCCTCGCGACGATTGCCGTGCTCGCCCTGCTGTCCAGCGGAGTGCTGGCCGGCGTCAGTGCGAACACTGCCGATGAGAATGACCAGCGAACGACCGAGCCGACGCGCGAGGGCAGCGTCGGTGATACGGACCGTCCGGCCATCGGGGATTCCCGACCTGATGGGCGTCCTGACGCACGATTGGCGCGCTGCGACCCAACGGCGCGGCCAGAGGGTCGTCCGATGGACCGGACCTCCCAGGTGCGCTGCGACCGCCCCGATCCGGCCGAGACCCCCGATCGATGCGAACGCATCGCCCACGCCCTATCGAGCGATGCACGCTCGTTGCAGGCACTGGAGGATCGCTCGGCGGTCCTACGCCACCACCTGGCCCGGCTGCACCAGTCGGTCGCCGAGCAGCGAGAGAGCTACCGCGCCTTGAGCGATGAGCTCGCCGGCACCTGGCTTGAGTTGGCACAGACCCACGAATCGCTGGTGGGAACCACCCGTGAAGGGGTCCAGCTGCACAATCAGCTGCAACGGCTCCGGGCCTCCTCCGACCGCACCAGCGTGGCCCTCCAGTCGGTCAACCACCAGATCGCCGCCCTCGAGCGGACCTTGGCAGCCGGTGGCCTCTCCTCCGACGAGGCCGCACGCCTGCGCTCCCAGCTCCTCGATGCCCACGCCGAGCACGCGCGTCTGCGCAGCCGTGCAGCCCACGAACAGAGTGAGCTCACTCGTCTTGCCGATGCGATTCGCACCAACGAGCAGGAGCAGCGCCGTCTGAGCGATGCCCTCCATCAGCTGCGCCAGGAAGCCAATGCGCTTCAAGGTCGTCTCGATTCGCTTGGTCGCGCGATGGGTGCCTTGCACGCGCAGGCCGTTCAGGTCACCTTCGAGCTCGACCGCGTCCATGCGGCAGCGGGTGCACACCAGCGGCAGATGCACCACCTGCGCGCAATGGCCTCCTCCGGCTGCGACGGTCCCGACCGTCCGCCAGCAGATGGGGACCGCCCGCTGCGCGGCGACTTGGTCCGTCCAGATGAGCGGACCGATGTCCGCCTCGGCTGATCCCAGCCCAACCGCCCCCTTGGCCGAGCACCGCTGCGCGGTCGAGGGGGTGGCCCCCCATCGAGGGTCGACCCAAGGCCCGCGCACTTCTGCTGGGCCTCCCCTGTTCCCTTCGAGGCCGCCCGCTAGGTTTAAGTGAGGTTCCTGGGTTGGGGACAGCCCGGCCTGCCCGGCCGCAGGGGCGTATTGAGCATGGCACAGACCACCAAGACCAATCCCAACCTGGTCGGCCTGATCGACCAGCTGCGCCTCGTGGCCCGGACCAATGACGCCCCGGTGTGGCGTACGGTCGCCGACCGTCTCTCGGGACCAGGCCGACACTGGGCCGAACTCAATCTCCACCACCTCGATCGCCATGCGCCCGATGGTGCGACCGTCGTCGTCCCGGGCAAAGTCCTTGCCACGGGGGCGCTGACGAAGAAGCTGACGGTGGGGGCCTATGCCTACTCGGGCAAGGCCAAGGAGCGCATCGAGAAGGCCGGCGGCAAGGCCCTGACGTTGGCACAGTTGAGTGCCGACCACCCAAAGGGGAGCAAGCTGCTGCTGCTGGGGTGACAAATGGACGACAAGGTCGGCTACATCGACGCCACCGATGGTGCGCTCGGGCGCATCAGCTCCACCGCGGCCAAACGGTTGTTGGCGGGCGAGACCATCGTCATCGTCAACGCCCAAAACGCCGTGGTCACCGGTTCCCGGGCTCAGATCATGGCCAAGTACCGGGAGCGTCGTGTTCGCGGCTCGGTGCGTCGCGGCCCCTTCTTCCCGCGGATGCCCCACCGGCTGCTCAAGCGCGCCGTCCGTGGGATGCTCCCCTACCACAAGCCACGGGGACGCTCAGCCTATGAACGGCTGACGGTGCACATCGGTGTTCCCAGCGACCTCAAGGGCCAGCAGTTCGAGCACATCCCCGTCTACCGCTCCCGGGCGCGCTTCATGCTCCTGGGCGAGGTCTCCAAGGAGCTGGGCGCCACCTTCATCACCGAGCGCCCCAACTCGGGCAAGCAGGCGTAGGCGAATCTCCATGTCCAAGCGCACCTCCAAGAAGAAGGCCAACAAGGTCAGCACCACCAGCGGCAAGCGCAAGAGCGCCACCGCCCGTGCCACCGTCACCAAGGGCAAGGGCCGGGTTCGGGTCAACAGCCAGCCGGTGGAGATCGTCACGCCCGAACTGGCGCGCCTGCGCATCCTCGAGCCCTTGGCGATCGCAGGAGACGTGGTCAAGGAGGTCGACATCGCCGTCGTCGTCTCGGGTGGCGGCACCATGGGTCAAGCGGCTGCCGTGCGCACCGCCATCGCCCGTGGCCTGGTCGACTTCACCGGCGATACGGCGCTGGAGGAGCGCTACCGTCGGATCGACCGTGGCCTGCTGGTCAACGACAGCCGACAGCGCGAGCCCAAGCACCAACTGGGTCGCGGCGCCCGCAAGAAGCGCCAGAAGTCCTACCGCTAAGGAACCCCGAGGAACACGACGATGATCATCCCGATTCGATGCTTCACCTGCGGCCGCGTGGTCGGCTCGGCCTACGAGGCCTTCCAGACCAAGATCAAGATGGGCGGCAGCCCAAAGGCTGCGCTCGACGAACTCGGCCTCGAGCGGTATTGCTGCCGCCGCATGATCCTCTCCCACTCGGAACTGATCGACGACGTGATGGTCTATGACTGAGTGGGACCATCCAATGGTGCAGCGGCCCCACCGGTGCGCGCCGGTGCTGCGTCGCTGAACTCCCGTGGGACCGTGGGGTAGCTTGGTATCCTACATGCTTGGGGTGCATGCGACTTGAGTTCAAATCTCAGCGGTCCCACTCCCCCTTCCGGCCATGGCTGCGACGTTCAGCCCTGCGCCATACGGTAGCGGCCGCCGCGCGGATGCGGTGCCGCCCCCATCCTGCCGGGCCCATAGCTTAGGGGTCAGAGCGCTCGGCTCATAACCGAGTGGTCGTCGGTTCGAATCCGACTGGGCCCATCGCCGCAGGGTGCGCAGCCGATGTCGCGCGTCTCATCCGCTCGGGTGGAGGATGACCTTCATCGATTCGCTTGCCGCGGCCACCAGCGAGAACCCTTGCGCCGCCTGCTGCAGCGGCAGCCGATGGGTGATCATCTGGCGGACATCGACGCGCCCATTGGCCAGGAGGGCCAGCGCGATGCGAAGGTCACCGGGCGATGCGGCATAGCTAGTGGTCAGGTTCACCTCGTCCTTCCACAGGCGGGTGAAGGGGAGCGACAGCCGGTAGGCCGGCTCGGCCGGCGCGAAGTAGAGGATGGTGCCCCCGCGCTCGACGAGGTCGAGCGCCCCCTCGAGGGCTCGCGGTGCGCCGGTGCAGACGATGACCAGGTCGGCCAACCGACCCTCGTTGGCGCTGCGCAGCGCCGCCGCGACGTCGCCATCGGCGCGCACGGCGGCCGTCGCGCCCAAGCTGCGAGCCATCCTCAGTCGATAGTCGACCAGGTCCGTGAGCACCACCGTCCCTGCCCCTTGGGCATGCAGCGCCAGCAGGTTGAGCAACCCGGTGATCCCGCTGCCCATCACCAGCACCGAGTCACCCACGGCCCACCGGGCGAGGCGCAGCCCACGCACGACGCACCCCAGCGGCTCGATGAAGGTCGCGCTGTCGAAGTCCACCTGCGGAGGCAGCGCCAGCGTGCCACGCTCGACGTTGGCGGCGGGGAGGCGGATGTACTGGGCAAAGCCCCCGGGTTCGAAGGTGGTCGTCCGCAGCTCGTCGCAGACCGATTGGTGGCCCCGCAGGCAGTGGTGGCACCGGAGGCAGGGGACGTGGTGAGTCGCCATCACACGATCCCCGACCGCAAAGTGCTCGACGCCTGCGCCGATGGCATCGACGGTGCCGCTGACCTCATGGCCCAGCACCAACGGGGCCTTGGGCGCACGATACCACTCCATGACATCGCTGCCGCAGATGCCGCTGGCGCGCACCTGCAGGAGCATCTCGCCCGGCCCGATGTGGGGCAGTGGCATCCGTTCGATGCGCACGTCGTCGTTGCGGTAGTAGGTGGCGACGTCCATGGTCGCCGGCAGGGCCATGGCGGCACCTCAGGTGCGCGAAGGGCGGCCCTTGCGCGTGGCGGCCTTGGCGGTGCGACCCTTGGTGGTGCGCGGCGTAGCGCCCCGCTGCGCGACGTGGCGCGCGTTGCAGGCCGTGGTGAAGTGGTCGTGGGCGTCCTTGGCGTCGTAACCGTCGTGGACGATCTTGCGGATGGCCGTGATCATCGGGATCGGGTGATCATGCTGCCAGATGTTGCGGCCCATGTCGCAGCCGACGGCACCGAGGGCGACGGCGTTGGCGACCATCTCGAAGACGTCCCGCTCGGTATCGAGCTTGGGACCCCCCGCGATGACGATGGGCACCGGACAGCTCTCGACGACCTTGCCGAAGTCCTCGCAGTAGTAGGTCTTGACCATGTGCGCACCCATCTCGGCGGCCATGCGCGAGCACAGTCCCAGGAACCGCGCCGTGCGTGACTCGAGCTCCTTGCCAACCGCGGTCACCGCCATCACCGGCATGCCGTAGCGTTCGCCCTGGTTGACCAGCTCGGCCAACCCCGCCACGGTCTGCCGCTCGTAGGGGGTGCCCACGAAGATGGAGGCGGTGACCCCCGCAGCGTTGATCCGCAACGCATCCTCGAAGGCGGTGGTGATCGCCTCGTCTGCGAGGCTTGGCCCGACTACCGAGGGGCCGCCGCTGACGCGCAACATGATGGCCGTCGAGGTGTCGGGGTTGACGCAGGTGCGCACGAGGCCGCGAGTGACCATCAAGCAGTCGGCGTAGGGCAGCAAGGGCGTGATCGTCGACCGTGCATCCTCGAGCTTGCGCGTCGGCCCGAGGAAGTAGCCATGGTCGACCGCCAGCATCACGCAGCGGTGGTCGGATGGTCGGATGATGCGCGCGAGCCGGTTGTGCAATCCCCACTGCATCGGCGGGCACCTCCCAGGTGGGTCCGCGCACCCTTGGGCGGTGATGCCACCACCCAATCGCGCGGGCACCTTCGCGACCGGGCGCGGAGTATAAAAGGCTTCATCCTGCGCCGCAACGGCGCCTCCGCTCAGAGGAACATCGTGATCAAGAAGGCCTGGATCGCCGGGAGGCGCTTGTTGTCGCCATCCCAATTCTCCAGGACGGGCCCGTAGGCAGCGGCGATCTGGGCCATCAGCGTCTGCATGAGGTTGCGTAACCGCCGGGCTGGGAATCCCTTGATGACGGCCGCGAGGTACATGTCCTCGCGGCGCTCGATGACGATGCGGAGGTCCCCATAGGTCATCTCATCGAGGTCCTTGACGACCCCCGCTCCCGTCCCAGCGGCGGTGCCCTTGTTGCCCAGCGACTCCTTGACGAACTCCTGGATCGCCGTGAGCATCGAGGCGAGGATGTCCTCGTCGATCGCCTCCTCCTCGGTCGCCCGTGCGTGGGTGATCAGGCGTCCGTCATGGTAGATGAGGAACAGCTCACGCAACTCATAGCGCTCGGTGATGTAGCGACGGTGCAGCAGCAGTCCCGCGGCGGGCACCACGGCGCCGACGATCAGGGCGCCCCAGACCCAGGCGGGGATGGTTTCGACGCGCACGGGGCCGCCGGGCGGCCCGTCGTCGATGGGCGTGAAGGTGAGGTTGAAGGGGATGCTCTGGGCTGACTGGTGGCGCGAATCGTAGGCCGTGATGATCACCGAGGTGAGGTTCTCTCCCCCGTTATCGACGGTCGGTCGCCAGAGGATGATCCACCCTCCCTGGGGCGAACGCTCGATCAGCAGCCCGCTACTGGCCAGCGGCTTGTTGACCGAGAAGGTCAGCGGTGTCCCCTCCTCGTCGAAGAACAGGTCGTCGAGGGAGTGGTCCCAGAAGCCACCCTCCGTGACGTTGACGTCCCCCAGCCCGCCGCGGTAGACTGGCGGGTCGTCGACCTTGATGGCGATCCAGTTGACCTGGGCACTTTGGGTCACCAGCTCAGGGTCGGTGGCATCATGCGCGCTCAATTGCAGGTTGATCAGGTCACGGCTGCTCTGGGTCGGGGTCCAGCTGGCGGCGCGGGAGACCGGATCGATCACCACCTCGTCGTAGTTGGCCGTGAAGACGAGGCCGTCGGGGTCCTCTTCGTCGGTGAAGAGATCGTCCAAGCGCACTTCGTGCGTGGTGTCCTCGAGAACCTGCTTGCCCCGCAGTCCTCCCAGGTAGATCGGCGGGTCGTTGAAGGGCACGAAGGAGAGATCGAAGAGGTTGGAATGGACCACCTGCACCGGGGCCTCGCGCTCGGAGGCAGTGATGACGACCCCTTGCAGGCTCGTGGCATTGGCCGCAGGCTCCCAGGTCACGGTGCGGCTCCCTTCGTCGAAAGTCAACGCGTCGGGGAAGTTCGAACTGAAGGTGAGGTTCTCCGGGTGTTCCTCGTCATCGAAGCTCGCATGCAGGTCGAGCTGCCAGCTCTCCCCCTCCTCGACGGTCGCGCTGGGGATCGGCGCCAGCAACCGGGGGAGGTCGTTCTGTGGGAACACCTTGACCTGGACCTCGGCCTGGCTACTTGCTAGCGGGTCGTGCAGGGTCAGACGGAGCACCGTCAGGAAGGGCCACTCCTGGGGCACGTCATCGTACTGCAGCGCCAAGCGCAGCCCATCGATCTCCTGCACCGCCGGGTCGTCACTGGAGATTCCTAACGTGCCCTTGGGGTCGTCCAGATCGGAGATGCTGGCGCTCAGGTCGAGCCAGAGGGGCTGGCCCTCGTCGGCCACGAGCAATCCCCCGCTGACGATCGTGGGCCGGAAGTCGTAGTACAGGTCCTGGTACGTACTGTTGTCGAAGGTCACGGTCGTGACGTTGTCGAAGGGATCGAGCAGGTCTGCTCGCACGGTCGCGGTGATGGGGGTGCGGACATCCCAACCTTGGGCGCTGAAGGTCCGCAGCACGTAGGTCCGCGGGTCGATGGTCCCGTCAACGGGGGAGGAGACCAGGTTGCCATAGACCACCTCCCCTGAGCTGTTCTGGAAGGTGACTCGGGCATTGCCCAGCAGGGATCCGTCGCTGCTGTGGATGCGGAACCCCTTGCTCGCCTCGACCTCCACCATGCTGGTGCCATCGACGATCACGCCATCGTCGGCGAAGCGGTCCGTATGGGTCGTCACCAGGGTCTGCTCCGCCAGCAGGTAGTCGGCGAAGGTGGAGTCGGTGTAGGTGTTGCCCTCAGCCTCCACCTGGGTCTGTCGCACCACTAGGCCGAAGCCGGAGTTTTCGATGGTGTTGCCGCTGATCGTCCTCGGGCTCCGCGTGAGGACGATCGCCTGTTCGACGCCGACGAGATGGTTGCCTTGGACACTGCCACCACCGACATCGGTCAATTCGATGCCGTGCCCGCCACCGGAGACCTCGTTCTGGAGCACCGAGGGTGCCGCATCGTTGCACCGGATCGCCGCCAGTGCCACCGAACTGAAGACGTTGTCGATGATTGAGGGGCCGCCGATGTTGCAGCGGACCCCGACGTTGCCGCCCGTGAAGGTGTTGCCGCCAATGAGCGCATTGGCCAGGCCAAACCCACTGATGTTGACCGCGGCCGAGGTCTGAGACACGAAGGTGTTGCCCACCACCCATGGCGCGGAGGAGCTCGACCGCACCCCGACGGCCCCGCCGTCGAAGACGTTGCCATCGATGATCGGCGCTGAGGTGGTCTCGACGTCGACGCCCGCCTCGGTGAGGTTGGCCAACCGGTTCTGCCGCAGCTGGGCCGCTGAGCCTCCGCTGACACGGATGCCCACGCGGATGAGGTCATCGAAGGTGTTGTCGCGCACCAGCGCAGGGCTGTCCTCCGTCACCAGGACTCCCAATCCCATCGCCGCACCGTTGCCATGGAAGGTGTTGTTGGAGACGACGGCCGACGAGCCACCGGCGATGCGCGCCCCCGTGCCGTTGGAGCGTATGACGTTGTGCGTCAGCAGGGGCGCGCCCCCGAAGACGAAGACGGCCACCTGGCCCTCCCGTGCCGTCGAGAGGTTGCCATCGGCGACCTCGATGGCGCTCTTCTGGAGCGTCAGGGCCCGGGCGTGCCCCTCCGAGATGGTGGTGTTGGCAATCAGTCCCTGGGTGTTGGTGCCGGCGTAGATCCCATTGCTGTCGGTATCGGTGATGAGGCTGCCGCGGATCGTCGGTCCCATCCCGCTGGGTGCACTCTGGTCCTCGATGCGGATCCCCGTACCGCACTGGCGGATGGTCGTGTCCTCGATCAGCGTGTCCAGTGGTCCGTTGAGGAGGACGCCAACGCCCTCGCAGCGCAGGATGGTGCTCTTGCGGATCTGGACCAGTGCACCGCCGTTGATGGCGATTCCATAGACGCTCGGTCCCGGCGAGGTGGCATTCTGCAAGGTGACGTTGGTGAGCACGACCGTGCCGTTGAGCACCATCGAGAGCGTCTCCTTGCCGCCGATGGCCTGGAAGAAGGTGTTGGTGGCGCTCAGGCTCCCGCCGCCTGCGACCTCGATCGACCGGGTGCTGCTGTCGGAGGAGTTGAACAGGACGACGGTGTCGGTCAGGGTCAACAGACCGGGGAACTGGATGCGCAGCGAGCCGTTGACCAGCAGGGTGCGGTTGCTGTAACTCTCGGTCCCACTGACCACCCAGTCGCCATCGACCGGCGGTCCCGGCCCAAGATCGGCCGTGGCCTGGAGCATTGCCGGGGTGAGTGTCAGCACCAGCAGCGCCAGGGGGAGCAACGAGGGTGCGAGGATGGCCGACGACGCCAGCAAGGGGGCGCCGGGCCGCGCCTGGGCCTGCATCCTCTCGACCACCCCGCTGCGGCGTATGAACTTTGCTGGGGGCCGCTCAGCGAGGGAGGGAAGCAGACGCACCCTGGCCGTCTCGAGACCGCCTTCATGTCGGCGCTGGAGCAATGCTTAAAGGACGATTGCCCGTTGGGCAGCCCCCGTTGCCGTCGTAGCTTAGCGGTAGAGCGCTCGGCTGTTAACCGAGTGGTCGCCGGTTCGAATCCGGTCGACGGCGTCCCGACCAGGGTCCCGCAGCCCGGCTATCGGAGGGCTCTAGAGATCCTTCTTGAGTCGATTGAAGGTCGACGAGAATTCCGCGACGACCCGCCGGAGGTCTCGCAGGAAGGGCTTGGCGCGCTCGGTGGCGACCGCCCCCTCGGGTGAGGGCTTGATGAGGTTCTCCTGCTCGAGGATGCGTAACGAATAGCGGATCTTGTGTTGGGGCTGTTCCGCCATCTCGGCAAGCCGGATGATCCCGATGGGCTGATGGTCCTGGATGATCTGCAACATGCGAATGTGCCGCTGCAACAGCTCGACTTCATTGCCCAGCTTCGAGATCAGCCCCGAACGCCCGGCTGGCCCTCTGCGCCCACGTGCCACGTCGACAACCTCACCGCCGGCCGCCCCGCGCCAGGTCCTCACGACCCGCCGCTCGAAATCAGTTCAACGCCTGCGAGCCGTGCGCCTTGCTAACACGTCCCCTATCTTAAGGGCTTGGTATGTGTGCCCCCGTCGACCTGCAGGCGGCCCCCGATGCGGGAAGCCCTACTCCGCTTTGCTCTCCTTGTTCTTGGGCCGCAGGCCCTTGTAGCCGCAACGGCGGCAGGAGGTCGCGCGGATCGAGTTGCGCGCGGAGCAGTTCATGCACACCTTCTTGATGAGGGTGCGGGCGACTGCCTCGTCAAAGCGTGCCAAGGCGTCTCACCGACGGCCCGACCGGGGGTGCCTCATAAATACCTTCGTGCTTCAGCCCTCCCGAAGGGAGGCCCCCGGGACGCACGCCCTCGCGGGTGCCTCCCCATCGTCGAATTGTTTTTATACTATTTTGGGGTTATTCCGGTAAATATCTTTCGCAAGGACGAAAGACCATGAGGCGGACCGATGCTCGCCCCCCAACCCCCCAGCAGGCTGCTTGTCCCCGTACGCCCCCCGACCCCCACCCAGGCTTGCGCCCGCATGGGGATACGTTCGATCGCCATCGTCCTCCTGGGCTTCTTGCTCCTGGTGCCGGCCCTAGCCCTTGGATCAGCTGACCCTGGCACAGGTCCGCGCACCTCCGGCAGTGGCAACGAGCCCAGCGCCGGGTTCTCTGAAGGGGCGACCGTGGTGCGGATCTCCCATGACGATGGCTCGAGTGACACCGAATTCGCGCTCAACGAGACCGTCCACGTCCAAGTGCGCTCGAGTGTCCTCGATGGCGTCGGCACCGGAGACGACAACCGCCTTCGCATGGTCAATTCCACCGGGCTGGTCATCTACCAGCAGCTCGACGCCTTCTCGCTGGTCTCCTCCGTCCCCGAGTTCGTCTACAACACCTCATTCGTCGCCTCCTTGGGCAACGGCTTCACCACTGACCATTACAAGCTCGAGCTGCGCCTGCAGGAGGGTCCGGCGCCCTCGGATCAGCGCCTGCTGTTCGCCGACACCTTGGTGATCGGCGGGGGCGCGGTGGTCGCCAAGGAGTTCACCACCTACGCCGATCCCGACTACTCGGTCCCCAGCACCACCTTCGGCCCCACCGACATCGTCTACGTCGAGGCCTTTGCCGGTGGCGCTGCGGCGGCCGCCAACAGCTCGGTCACCTTCTCGAACTTCTTTGGCGACACGCAGACGCTGGGCATCGACCAGCTGGGAGTTCCGGCGCTCAACACCAGCGGGGCGCTGGTGCGCTTTGCCTTCGACCTAGGCAGCGACCTTGACCACGATGTCGTCTCCCCCATCGACGGGTGGTGGTATGGCTTGGAGGTGGACCTCTTCACCTCCAACGACACGCCCCTGACACGGCACTGGAGCGGCCAAGTGCGCCTGAGCCTGCCGCCCTCGCAACCACCGGTGGTGGCGCTGGGCAGCACCTTCGCCAACCCTCCGACGGTGGTACGTGACGGCACCAGCAGCACGCAGTTGCGGGTCCCCTTCTCCGACGAGGATTCGCCCTCGGTCGATTCCTTTGGCATCACCTTGCGGGTGCGCGACTCCGCCGGGGGCATCGTCACCCTCGTCGCTGCCGCCCGGGATGGTCACCAAGGGGTGAGCATCAGCGACCTCGGCAACGGCAGCTACGCAGCGACCTACCCGTGGGTCCCCGCGGAGGGCACTCCCCTGGGCACCTATGACCTCGAGGCGGTGATCGATGACTTCACCTCTGGTGGGATCGCCACCGACACCTTCGGGAACAATCCCGACGAGGTCGAGGTCCTCGCCGCCCCCAACCTGCCGACCCTGACGCCTGGTACCACCAGTGCGACCCCAGCCATCCTGCAGGTCGATGGACCCTCGACGACCCAGCTGGGCGCCGCCTTCGCCCACGCCGACGACTTGGCCGTCAGCGTCTTCGCCATCACGTTCGCGGTGCGGGACGAGGCCAACAACGTCTTGACGCTCGTCCAGGACGAACACCATGGCAATAGCGGACTGACCGTCACGCGGATCGCTGTTGGCAGCTACCTTGCCTCCCTCAGCTGGAATCCCCCAGACAACGCGACGGTCGGCGCCTACGACCTGCAGATGTCGATTCGGGACACGGCCAACGGCACTGCGGTCGATTCCTTCTCTTCCAACAGCAACGAACTGGTCCTCAGCCGTGCGCCCCAGGGGCCGCAGGTTGCCTCTGGAGCGACTGGAGCAAGCCCCACCAATGCCTCGATGGGCATCGACCAGATCCTGCTTTGGGTCAACTTCACCCATCCGGAGAGCCCAGGGCTCGAATCGTTCTCCGTCAGCTTCGAAGTGCGGGATGGAAACGAGACGGTCCTGCAGGTGCTCGATGACGGCGACCTTGGCGCGCCCAACCTCACCCTGCACAGCACTGGCGGGACCGCCTACAGCGCCCAGTTCCGATGGGCCGTCCCCACCGGGTTGGTCGCAGGGACCTACGATCTGCAGGCGAGCATCACCGACCACCATGGACTGGTCGCCGTCGACCTGTTCTCCAACAACCTCGAGGAGTTGGACCTGATCACACCGCCTGTCGCGCCGACTCTGACCGCGGGGACCACCATCGCCAACCCTCGCTACGTCAACGTCCTGACCGACGCCATCACCAACCTCAGCCTCGACTTCCAACTCGCCGAGGCGGCGACTGCCGACTCCTTCCTGGTGACCATCAAGGTCCGCGACCAGGGCAACAACGTCCTCACGCTCGTCGACTCGCAGTCCCACGGCAACCACGGCCTGGTCGTCGAGCAGGTCGACGAAGGGCAGTGGAAGGCGCACTTCCTGTGGAACCCCCCCGCCGGGCAGGGTCTGGGGACCTACGACCTGAGCGCGACCGTGCGCATGGCGCAGAGCGGTCTCTCCATCAGTGACGCCTTCACGGCGAACCTCGAGGAACTGACGCTGGCCGACGAGGACCTCCCGCTCCCCAACGAGACGGGCACCCTCCAGGGCACGATCACCGATGGCGCAGGGGTCCCGGTCTCAGGGGCGCTGCTGGTAGTCCTCGACGGCGCTGGCAAGACCGTGGCGACCACGGTCGTCGGTCCCAGCGGTACGTATTCGCTGACCCTCCAAAAGGGCGCCTACCGCGTCGTCGCCTCCAAGGAGGGGCGCATCGGCGACAGCGCTGACTCGGTGGTCGTCGAGAAGGGTCAGAGCACCACCCTCGACCTCCAACTGCCCCTGGCCATCGCCCCACCTCCGCCGAAGACCGTCACCACCCTGCCCCTTGGGGTGATCGGGATGATGGCGGTGCTGATCCTGCTCGTGGTGTTGCTGGCCTTCCTGCTGCTGCGCCACCACTGGCCGCTCTCGGATGTCCACGAAGGCGATTCGGAGCGTCCGGGCACACACCGCCACGACGTGGAGCGACACCCCGCGCGGGTGCGCTCAGACCTGGCCTCCCCAGCGGAGGCTGAGCCTGAGGCGATTCCCGCCAAGCGGGTGCGCGTCGCCGGCCGTGGCAAGGGCGATTCAGACAAGTGAGGCGGCCCGGTCGCCGCTGCCTAGGTGAGCCGGCGCCGGCCCTGCACCCGGCGCAGCCCTGTCTGGAGGTCCTTCTGGAGGTCTGCGAGGTCCTCGATACCCACGGAGAGCCGGATGAGGGTGTCCCCGATCCCCTGGGCCGCCCGCACGTCGGGCGGCAGCGAGGCGTGGGTCATCAACGCGGGGTGCTCGATCAGCGATTCGACGCCGCCGAGGCTCTCGGCGAGCGTGAAGACCCGGCAGCCGCGCACCATCGCCGTCGCGTCCGCCAGCCCCCCGACCGTCTCGAAGGAGAGCATGCCGCTGAAGCCCCCCTGCATCTGCGAAGCGGCAATCGCGTGACCGGGGTCGGAGGGGAGCCCGGGGTAATGGACCGCGGAGACCTTGGGGTGCTCCTGCAGCATCCTCGCCAGCGCAAGCGCGTTGGCGCTGTGACGCGCCATGCGCACATGCAGCGTCTTGATCCCCCGCAGAGTCAGGAAGCAGTCGAATGGACTGGGCACCGCCCCGACAGCCTTCTGGAGGAATTTGAGCTGCGCCAGCAGCTGGGGGTCATCGCCGACCAGGGCGCCACCGATCAGGTCGCTGTGTCCGCCCAGGTACTTGGTCGTGCTGTGGACCACGATGTCGGCCCCCAGCGCCAGCGGTGACTGGTGCACGGGGGAGGCGAACGTGTTGTCGATCAGCAGCAGCGCGCCTGCGGCATGGGTCTGCTCAGCCAGCGCGCGCAGGTCGACGACCTTGAGCAGCGGGTTGGAGGGGCTCTCGGCGATCACCAGCTTCGTCCGTGGGGAACGCGCACCCTCGAAGCCCGCTGCTCTCGTGAGGTCGGCGGTGGTGAAGGCGATCCCCTGGCGGCCGAGCACCTGGGCAAAGAGGCGGAACGTCCCGCCATAGACGTCGTCGCTGAGAACCACGTGGTCGCCGCTGGAGAGCAGCTGGGTCACGGTGGTGATCGCGGCCATCCCCGAGGCGTAGCAGAGCGCTCCCTTGCCACGCTCGAGCACCGCCAGCGCGCGCTCGAGGGCTTCGCGGGTGGGGTTGTCGGCGCGCGAGTAGTCATAGCCATCATGCACCGCCGGCGCATGCTGGCGGTAGGTGGAGGTCGCGAAGATGGGCACCGTCAGTGCGCCGGTGCGCGCATCGGGAGTGCCATCGGCGTGCACGGCGCGCGTCGCCGGGTGCAGCGAGGCGAAGGCAGGGTCGCTCGGGTGCACCAGGTGCTGTTCGACCGCTCCCGAGGTGCGGGCGTCCTTCTTCCGCTTGGGTGCCATCGTTCCTCTCCCTACCGTGCCAGCCGCTCGACGATGTCGCCCTTGGAGACCAGCCCGATGATCGTGCCCGCCCTGCTGACGAGCAAGGCCGGCGTCTCCTTGGAGAAGTGCCGCATCGCTGCTTCGAGGGAGAGGCCCCCCTGGACCTCGGGCAGCGGCGCCTCCATCAGGGCGGAGACCGGGCGTTCGAGCACCTTGGGGTCCTCCATCGCCCGCGCCAGGAGGGCGCGTTCCTCGATCAGGCCGACGTTGCGCCCCTCGTCGAGCACCGGCAGCTGGGAGATGTCGTGGGTGCGCATCAGGCGATAGGCCTCCTTGAGCGATGCCCCAGGTGCTACCGACACGACCTGGGGGATGCGGTCTCCCTTCCCTTCGAGGACGGAGAGCAACGTCAGGCTCGTGTCATCGAGGAAGCCGTTGTCGCGCATCCAGGCGTCGTTGAAGAGCTTGGAGAGGTAGCGGTCGCCGCCATCGGGGACGATGACGACCACCACGGCCTCGGCGGAGAGGCCGTCACACACCTGCAGCGCTCCCCAGATGGCCGCGCCACCGCTGCTGCCGATCAAGAAGCCCTCCTCCTTGACGACGCGGCGGGCCATCAGGTAGGCATTGCGGTCGGAGCAGACCTCCCACCGGTCGATCAGTCCAAGGTCGATGGTGGCGGGGATCATGTCCTCGCCGATCCCCTCGATCTTGTAGGGGTGCACCTTCCCCCCAGAGAGCATGGAGCCCTCCGGGTCGACGCCGACGATCTGGACCTTGGGGTTCTGCTCCTTGAGGTAGCGGCCCGCGCCGCTGATGGTCCCACCCGTGCCCGCACCCGCGACCAGGTGGGTGATCCGGCCGTGGGTCTGTCGCCAGATCTCCGGCCCGGTCGTGCGGTAGTGGGCCAGGGGGTTGTTGGGGTTGCTGTACTGGTCGGGGAGGAACCCGTTGCGCTCGGCAGCCAGCTGCCGGGCGACGACGTAGTAGGATCGTGGGTCTTCGGGGGCGACGTTGGTCGGACAGATGACCACCTCGGCACCATAGGCGCGCAAGAGGCGCCGCTTCTCCTCCGACATCTTGTCGGGCATCGTGAAGACCGCATGCAGCCCCAGCAGGTTGGCCGCGATCGCCAAGCCGACTCCCGTGTTGCCGCTGGTGGGTTCGACCACCGTCCCGCCGCGTCGGAGCTTGCCCTCGTCCATCGCGGCCTTGAGCATCGAGATCCCTATGCGGTCCTTGACCGATCCTCCGGGGTTGTAGAACTCGAGCTTGGCCAGCAGCGTCGGGGCGCGTCCACCGCGCAGCCGGTCGATCCGGACCAGCGGGGTGTTGCCCATCGCGCCGAGGATGTCGGCGGGGTAGTCGACCATCACCGGGGCAAGCCCCCTCCGCCATTTGAGCCTTGGGAGGGTCAGAAGCCTCCGAGCGGGGCAGAGCCGTTGGGACTGACGCACCGTCGGTGCTGGAGGCACCAGAAACCTCATCAACGCCTGCCAGCTGCCTAGGGCCGATGGGGCGCATCGCGCATCGCAGACTTGACCGGGCTGGACTTGGTCGCCTGGCGTCGGTCCTCCTGCTGAGCGTGTTGCTGGGCGCCTTGGCGCCAGCGCTCTCGGCCAGTGCCCTCGCGCCCGCCGCCGATGGCTCCAAGCTCAGCGGAGGCATGGCCAACCTCCTGCGCCAAGCTGCGCCGACAGATCCCATCGAAGCGCTGATCCGGTTCGGTCCGGTCATCGCGGGCCCGACGGAACAACCGGCCGACGGACACGCAGTCGCGCTCGTGGAGGCGTCCGGAGGTACCGTCATCCATCGGTACGAGTCGTTGCCGGTGCTCTGGGTGCGCGCCCCGGCGTCAACCATCCAAGCCCTCAGCCTCCACCCGTGGGTCACCTACGTCGAGCGCAATGCCCGCGGCACCATCGACATGGATGTGAGTACCACCGTCATCAACGCCACCAAGGCCTGGGCGACGATCCTCTCGGATGCCGGCGGCCCGATCGAGGGCGGTATCGACGGCTCGGGGGTGACGGTCGCGGTCGTCGACACCGGCATCGACGCCGACCACCCCGACCTCGACTACGGTCGCAAGACCGTCTCCAACGTCTACCTCGCCTCGCCGGGGTCGGACCGCTGGGTGGAGACCTCCAACTCCGACCTCTACTACGGCCATGGCACCCATGTTGCGGGCACCGTCGCGGGCAACGGGGAGGCCTCAGCAGGTGCACGGCGCGGTGTCGCCCCCGGTGCTTCGCTGGCAGGGGTGACGTTGTGGGACCCGACGGCGGGCGATTACCTGACGGCCCTCGAATGGGTCTTCACCAACAGCAGGCCGGGCGCCAACCCCCTCAACATCCGTGTCGCGACCAATTCGTGGCACACCGTCGAGGAGGCCTATGACAACGAATCCGCGCTCAGCCAGATCATCATGCGCCTGACCTATGAGAACAACGTGCTGACGACCTGGTCCGCCGGCAACGAGGGACGCACGGACCCCGAGGGCGGGACCATCACCACCTCCAAGGAGGGCAACACTCCCATCGCACTGGAGGTCGCCGCCTACGAGCACGATGGCAGTGCGGTGACCGACTTCAGCAGCCGCGGCAAGGTCGGGATGCTCGAGACCTATCCGGACATCGGCGCCCCGGGGCGGAGCATCTGGTCCACCAGTGCGCGGCGCACCCTGATCAGCTCCGGGACCTACTCGGGCGGCAACTCCAACCCCTACTACCTGGCGATCAGCGGCACGTCGATGTCGACACCCCATGTCGCGGGATTGGCCGCGCTGCTGTGGCAGGCGGCCCCCTCGCTGCGGGTCGCCGAGCTGCACGAGGACTGCGCCTGCAACGAGACCCCCGAGTGGTACACCAACCCCTACACGCGGATCCACGAGATCGAATGGATCGTCGAGTCGACGGCACACCACCTGCCGGTCTCCGCCGACACGGGCGTCCCCACGCAGGACAACAGCACCGGGCACGAGGGGCTGCCCCTCGATTATGCGCAAGGCTACGGGATCGTCGACGCCCACCGCGCCATCGGCCTTGCCCTGACGCTGGAGCGACTGCGCACGGCCAACCCCGCACGGGAGGTCACGGTTCTTGACGCCTTGGCCGTCTACGAGCGGGTGCTCCGCGAGAACTCCACGCCCTTTGCGACCGACACCCTGGTGACCTCGTGGCAGGGGGAGTACAGCCGGTATGACGACGGCGATGGCTTCAGCGTCACCAGCGTCAACCAGACCAAGGTGGTCTTCGTCCCCAACGGGACGACCTCGATGGAGGTGACCATGTCCTACGTCCCCTACGACCTGGGGCAGCTCTCCGCCGGGGACATCACCTTCACCATCGACACCGACGGCGACGGCAGCGCCGACCACACCGGGCCGCTGGACCTGCGCAACGGGGGCACCAAGGTCGAGACGATCCAAGTCAGCGGCGCCGACGGCAGCCCCTGGACGTTCGACACCATCGGCTCGGGGTTCAAGCTCCCGCGGCTCCCGTGGCCCGATCGCAACTACGTCGAGTGGCGCGTCGAGTACACCATCAGCCTCCGGTTGACCCTCGACGCCGCCGCGGGCACGCAGCTCAACGCCACACACGCGGGGTATGGGGCGATCATCGCCGTGCTCCGGCCAGCCCCTCCCTCGCCGGCCTATGGCGGCGGCAGCGTCGAGCTGACCACCAGCTGGTATCTGCTCGACCAGGCGCTCCTACCGCCGCTGATGGACCAGCGCCGCACCGAAGGCACGCCCTTCCCCATGCTGGTGATCCTCTTGGCCGCGCTGGCGGTCGGCGCTGCCGCTCTGGTGCTCGACCAGCGCAAGCGCCGACGACGGCTGGCGGCCGCCCGCGCAGCGGTCGCCCCGCTGAGCGGCTGAGCCCGGTCACACGCCCGGCGGCAGAGCGAGGTTTATCATCCTGCGCCAGGATGGTCCGCCTGGGGTGGGAGGCGCCTGGGGCGCTGCCACCGGTGGGTGAGTGGATGATCGTGCACTTGGATGTCGATGAGTCGCTGGTGGATCGTGCCATGGACCAGGCCCTGCAGGCGGGGGCGACCTACGCCGACGTGCGGGTCGAGAGCGGCGGCCACGAGGGCGCCCAGGCGGAGAACGGCATCGTCAAGTGCGTCAACGTCGCCGCTGGCACCAGCGCGGGTGTGCGCGCACTCGCTGGCGGCACCTGGGGTTTCGCCTCCGGCGACATCTCGAGCCAGGAGGAGGTCGGCCCCCAACTCTTCGTACTGGTGGCATCAGCGGTCCGCCTGGCCAAGGCCGCGGCGCGATTCGAGCGGGTCGAGCTGGCGCCGATCACCCCGGTCCACCGCAAGGTGCAGCTGCCCCGCACGCGCACCCCCATCCCACTGGAGGAGAAGCAGCACCTGGCCGCGGCGATCAGTACCGCGATGATGGGGGTCCCGGCGATGCGCATGGCGGTGAGTGGCATCTACCACGAGGAGCTCACCCGCACCTTCGCCTCGACCGAGGGCAGTCGCATCGTCGAGGACAGCCTCCATGTCAGCGGCGACCTCTATGCCGCGGCACACCACGCCGGCACCTCGCAGGCCTACTTCCGCGCCTTCGGGGCCACGGGCGGCTGGGAGCACATCGACCGCATCGACCCGATGGCGCTGGGCCTCGAGGTCGCGACCAAGACCTCCCGCCTGGTGACGCAGGCGATCACCCCCAAGCAGCGGGAGACCACGGTCGTGACCCATCCAGAGTTCAACTCGCTCAAGGTCCACGAGATCGTCGGTCATCCCGTCGAAGGGGACCGGATCCTCGGCGGGGAGAGTGCCTGGGCTGGACGGGCGTGGTGGAAGGACCTCTCGGGCCAGCAGGTCGGCTCCGAGCTCATCCACGCGGTCAGCGACGCCACCCCCAACGATCGACACGCCGGGTTCTACGGGACCTTCTTCTACGACGACGAGGGAGTACCTGCGCAGCGGATCGAGCACATCGTCGGGGGGAAGCTCTGCAACTTCCTCGAGAACCGGCAGACTGCCGCGATCACCGGTGGGTCCCCCAGCGGGGCGATGCGCGCCTCCTCGGCCTCCGTCCTGCCCATGATCCGCATGACCAACACCTACTTCGAGGCCGATCCGGAAGGTCCGGCGACGCTCGAGGAGACCATCGAGGACATCCACGATGGCGTGCTGCTGGGACACATGTCGATCCCCTCCATCGACAGCCGCCGCTATCGCTGGCAGATCGCCGCCTATGAGGGCTACGAGATCAAGGATGGTCACGTGGGACAGATGCTCAAGAACATCAGCCTGATCGCGCGCACGCCCGAGTACCTGCGCTCGGTCTATCGAGTGGGCGGCCCGAAGACCTTCGCGCTCCACCAGATCCCCAACTGCGGCAAGGGCGACCCGATGCAACTGATGCGCGTCGGCAATGGCGGCCCGCTGATGGTCGGCACCGGGCGCATCTCTGGGGCAGCGTGACATGGCCTCCACTGCAGCGACCCTTGATTTGGCCTCCGCCGTCGAATACCTCCAGTCCCAGGGGGAGCGGTTCGGTGACGTCCGCGGGGTCGAAGCCTACGCTTCGGCCAACATGCTCACCCAGGCACGGCTCGAGACGCTGCGCTACCATGGCCGCACCATCGGTCCGCTCAGCCAGCAGATGGTCACCATCCGCAACGCCGCGGCGTCTGTGCGGCTGGTCATCGGCCAGCGCATCGGCGTCTGTTCGACCAGCTACCTGACCAAGCCCGAGTTGCAGCAGATCGTCGAGCAGGCCCATCGCTCGGCCGCCGCGCAGCCGGACGACCCCGACTTCGTCGACCTGGCCACCCCGCTCTCGCGCACGCCGGTGCGCCTGCCCCATGACCCGGCGATCGTCGCCGGGGAGGTCGCCGAGCCTCTGGCCGCCGCCGCCGAGGCGGCGATCGCCGCTGTCGACCGGCCCTATCTCGACCTGGCAGGTTCGATGATCGCCGTCAGCGAGCGCATGGCGATCCGTTCCACCAACGGCATCGCCGTCGAGGACGCCATCGATACCTTCACCGTCGCACAGTTGACCGCCGAGTGGGTCGAGGGCGCGGATGTCGTCAGCAGCGGCGTCGGATGGAGCAGCGGCCGACACTTGGGTGCGCTCGATGGGGCGGCCGCGGCCAACGACGCACTCGAGCTTGCTCGGATCCGCCCGGTGCAGGAGACCGTCCCGGAGGGGGACTACACGGTGCTGCTCGGGCCCTACGCTGTGGCAGACATCATCGACAACCTCTTCGCCCATGCGACGACCCTGTCGACCTGCTACTACGGCCTCTCGTGGCTGCCGACGGTCTCGCGTGAGCACAATGGTCGCCAGGTCCTCGAGCCTGCCGAGGGCGCGCAGGTCGTCTCCGAAGCGCTGACCATCGTCGACGACCCGACCTTGCCCCAGGGCATGGCCTCCAAGTCCTACGACGACGAGGGCGTCGTCACCGCCGTGACCCCCTTGGTCACCGAAGGGCGGTTGGTCGGCACGCTCAGCAACAGCTACTTCGCCAACCTCTACGGCCGCCCCACCAGCGGCAACGGTTTCCGGTTCGGTCTGCGCCCTGGCCGGCTGGCCACGGTCGACCCTGCGCCCTCGGCGACGAACACGGTCGTGCGCCCCGGCGACCGAACCTTCGACGAGCTGGTGGAACAGTGCGACGGCCCGGCGATCTACCTGCCGCGGACGTGGTACACCTATCCGATGCGTCTGGGGGGGACGACCTTCAGCAGCAGCAACCGCGCCACGAGCTTCCTGATCGAGGGTGGCGAGCTGATCCCCGTCGCTCCCAACGCCTTCAAGCTCGTCGGGGACATCGGCACGGTGCTGGGCGAGGTCATGGGCATCAGCAAGGAGACCAAGATGGCGACCACCTGGGCGGCCGCATCGGCCTCGATCGCCCCCTTCATCCTCACCCGCGGCATGCGCGTCGAGCGGCCCGGCGAGGTGGCCGAGGCCGAAGAAGGGGAATCCTACGGCGAGGCAGCCGTCGACGAGAGCGCGTTCTAGTCCACGTTGGGCGCTACGCCACCAGCAGGTCGACGTGGTCGATCCCCGTCGCGCCATCGGGGAATGGTGATGCCCGTGCGCTCCCTTGCAGATGCCCCGCCCCGTCAGTCGCTCGCACCATGACCCGGTGCCGCCCGGGGGCGGCCTGCTGCCAGGTGTAGGTCCACAGCACCCAGGTGGGCCCGTCGAGGGTGTGCGTCAGCTCGGCTGGCTCCCAACCGCCGCCCCCATCAGTGCTGATCTGCACGTCTGCGATCCCGCGTGTGCCGGCGAACGCGACGCCACCGATCGTCGCGGGCAGCTCGACGACCGACTCGGGTGCAGGGGTGGCGATGATGGCGGTGGTGTGCACGGTCCCCTCGTCCGCCCATCCCTTCTGCTGCCAGAAGCCGCGGAGGGGCTCATTGCGCACCGAGATCCGCTCGAGCCACTTGGCCGAGAACATGCCGTACCATCCGGGGACGATCACCCGTGCGGGGAAACCATGGGCTCCTGGAAGCGGCGCACCGTTGAGGCGCAGCACCAGGAGAGCGCCCGAGCCTTGCACCACGCTCAGGGGGACCCCGATGGTGTAGCCATCGGTGCAGTGCAGCCCGACCCAGCGTGCTTGGGGCTCCAGCCCATGCTCCTCGAGGAATCCAAAGAGCGGGATCCCGCCAAAGAGCCCGGTGCTGATGAGGTCCCCCCCGACCTCGTTGCTGATGCACTCGAGGGTCACGGGGAGTTCGACCACTTCCCGCTCGGAGAGGGTGCGGTAGTCGTAGGTCGCAGGCCGATCGACGCGGCCGTCGACCCGCAGGTGCCAGCGGCTCGAGTCGATGGCAGGGTCGACGACGTTCTTGGAGATGACGTAGAACTCTCCCGTGGGCGTGACCTCCGACCGCAGCAGTTCAGGCACGGAGGCAAAGGAGAGCCGGGCGGCGTGGGAGAGTTGTTGCGAGAGGCCGTAGACCGCCAGGCCTGCCGCTGCGGTCGCCCCGACGGCGAGGGTCAGGAATCGCCGCCGGCTCAAGGAGAAACCTCGGGGGTGTCGGGCGGCTAGGTCGACCAGCAGTGCATCGAGGACGCCCGCATAGATCGCGGCGCCCAGCACCTGGCTGAATACCGCAGGGCCAAGGCCGACATTAGTGCCTGAACCGCCCAGACCATAGCCCAAAAACGGCAGCACCACCAGCAGGAGGGTCAGCGCCATCCCGGCGGCGTAGAGGAGCATCACCCTCCAGCGGTGGACGATCCGGCGCTGGACCGCACGGAACGCCAATGCCGGGAGTCCGTAGGCGAGCAGCACCAGCAGCAGCGCGACGCTCAGGGCCAGGACCTTGGCGCCCTTGCCCAGCGCACCGATGAAGGCGCTTTCGAGGGCTCCGGGGATTCGCACGACCACCCAGTCCACGGCCAGCTCGGGCACGAAGACTCCCATGCCGAGCAGCCGGAGCAGGAAGGTCAGGCCCAATGCCGCGACCCCAGCGACGACTCCAGCGGCGAGGCGCTGCCAAGAGAGCAAAGGACGGACCGCCTTCCACAGGCTCGCCAGGTGGCGGGCCCTGCGGATGCGCGCCATCACCCCGCAACGGGCGGCGGTCCTTTATCCCTCTGGGACCTGCGCTCCCCCATGGAGCGCATCCCTGCGGCACCCATGAGGCCGGGGATCACGCTCTTGGGGGGCGTGCTGCTGCTGATGGGGATAGTCTGGGCGTTGCAGGGGGCCTATCTGGTGCCTGCGACCTTCATGCGCGGGCCGCTGTGGATCCTGCTGGGCAGCGGCCTTGCAGCCAGCGGGGGGATGGTCTGCCTGCTCGGGTCGGGCACGCGCCCCTGAGCCGAGCTGCCCCCGCGGAGCTGGGGCGGGGTGCCCTACTCCCACTCGATGGTCCCGGGCGGCTTGTTGGTGACGTCGAAGACGACGCGGTTGACGTCGTGTCGAAGCGAATTGGTGATGCGGATGGAGATGCGCTCGAGCACCGAGTGCGGGATCTTGCTGTAGGCAGCGGTCATGCCGTCGAGGCTCTGGACTGCCCGCACGACGATGACCTCGCCATAGGCGCGGAGGTCACCGTGCACGCCGACGGTCCGTACGGGCAGCAATGCGGCGAAGTACTGCCAGGGCAGCTCCATCTCCTTGCGCCCTGCCGCAGCCTCGAACTCCTCCTCGACGATGGCCACCGCCTCACGCACGGTCGCGGTCCGCTTCGGGGTCGCCTCGCCAAGGACACGGATGGCCAGCCCCGGTCCGGGGAAGGGCTGCCGTTCGGCATTGGGCAGCTTGAGGTGACGAGCCAGGGTGCGGACCTCGTCCTTGTAGAGGTCCCGCAGAGGTTCGACCAACCGCAGACGCCCCAGGTCAGCGGGCAACCCACCGACGTTGTGGTGGGACTTGATGGTGTCCCGCAGCCCGCCGCCGCTCTCGATCCAGTCGGGGGCGATGGTCCCCTGCACGAGCACCTTTGCGTCGATCTCGGCGGCGACTGCAGCGAACACCTCGATGAAGGTCGCCCCGATGCGCTTGCGCTTGACCTCAGGGTCGGTGACCCCGGCCAGCTGCGCGTAGAAGCGCGCGGCCGCATCGACGATTCGCAGCTGCATCCCCAAGGGTTCGAGCATGGCGCGGATCCGCGCAGACTCGTCCTTGCGCATGTATCCGGTGTCGACGAAGACCGCCGTCAACGCCGTCGGGGCGGCCTTGTGGGCCAGCACGGCAGCGACGGTGCTGTCGACGCCGCCGCTCAGCGCGATGACCGCTGGCCCATCCAGCTGCTCTCGCAAGGCGGCGGTCGCCTCCTGCTCGAACTCCACGGCGTCGAACACGGCGCGGCATCAAAGGGAGGGCATTTGAGGCTTCTGGGTGCTAGTCCTTGTGGACGACGAGGTCGCACACCAGATGGTCGAGGCCGGCGCCCGCGGCCTTGACTCTGCGCACCTGCACCGAACGGATCTCCGCCTGGGTTCGATCGATCGCCTGCCGCAGCGCCCCGACCCAGGGACCATCGACGCCTCCCGCAGGGGTGGCGACGATGTCGTGCACGTGAAGCGTCGCGAGGGTCCCTGCGCGGACGGCGTCCATGGCCGTCGGCAAGAAGGCGACGGTCTCCCCCCAGTGGCCGAGCACGACGCGGTCAGCGACACCGGTGGGCGCGACCTGCCGACAGTCGCCGTGATGGGTGCGCAGCCGACCCTCGACGCCATTGGCCGCAGCGCCCTGGCGCAGCCATGTCAGTGAGAGGGCGTTGATGTCGCAGGCCTCGACCCTCGCGGCGCCGCCGTGGACCAGCAAGGGCAGGCAGAAGTATCCCACCCCCGCGAAGAGGTCGACGACGACTTCACCACGGGCGTCAAGGCGCCCCATCCTGATCCGCTCGTTGAGGTTCCCTGGGGAGAAGAGCACGTGGGTCGGATCGAGGACGTAGGCGATTCCGTCCTGGCGTAGCATCGTGACAGTGCTCGGTCCGAAGATCCGCTGGACGTCGGGTTCTCGCCGCTCCCCACGTGCCGCTCCGCGAACGACCCCGACGCTGGTGGCACCCAGCCCCCGCGCGAAGCAGGCACCGATCTCTGGCAGCAGGTCCTGCGGGGGCGTCCAGTCCAAGCGCGGCCGGAGCAGCACGACCGCTCCATAGCGGTGCCACCGCCGGGGAAGCCTGCGGACCTCCTCCTCGGGCAGCCCAGCCTTTCGCGCGGCGACCACCACTGAATCGAAGGGGGTGGCGCGGTGGCGCCCGTCGCGGCCAGACGGTGGGGCAAGCATAATGGTCCTCGGCGGGCTGTTCGTGGAGGTGGCCCGCTGGTGCGCGGACGTGCGACGACGACGCGCCTACTTGAGCGTTCTTGCGGCGATGCTCCTGCTGCCGCTGGTGCAGAGCGGAGCCGCCGAACCCTCACCCGAGATCTCGGATCCCGAGCACATCCCGTACATGAACGACTTCTCGACACCGCCGGAGGGGATCGTCCCGGGCAGCCGTGGCGTGGTCAACTTCACCCTGACCAATCGCTACGACGCGCCGATGGAGAACGTCACCCTCGTCACCGAGATCTTTCGTTTCGCGACCCTAGATGGCTCCCAACCTATCGCATCGCTGCCCAGCGCCCCGTCGATCCGCGAAGGTGCGGGCCAGCGGGCCACGTTCCCCTTCTCGATCATCGCGCCGATGGCGACCCTGCCCATCCGACTGACCCTCCAGACCAGGAGCGAGAACATCGAGGGGACCTACTTCATCCGCAGCCAGCTGGACTTCTGGCTCGATGGCCAGTCCCATCGGATGCGCTCGGTCGGCCACTTCACGAAGGAGCAATGGCAGGCGGCCCTCGACACGGCCAACGAGAGTGACCCTGGCGGGGTCAATCTCACGCTGCTGCAGGTCGACGGCATCCTCGTCGACATCAGCTTCTCCATCCGCACCTCCGTCCCGCAATGGCCGTTCTATCTCCTGCTGGGCGCGGCGGTCCTCACCGGGGTGCTCGCCTTGATGTTCTACCTCGTCGACGAGCACCGAGGTTCCCCGCGGATGACCGCGGTGGTGCTCCGCCTGAGCGGGAAGGCCAAGGTCGAGACCAGCACCCGTCGGCGGCGCCGGAAGCGGCGGGAGCGCAAGAGGGAGTTGCCCAAACGTCAGGACGATGGGCCCACGCAACCCTAGGCGGGCGCCAGCGTCGTCGTCGGGCGGAGCACCGCGCGCAGGAAGGGGCGAGTGAACCGCGCCAACGCCGGTGCGGCACGAAGCATCCGTGCGGCGAGGTTGCCAGGGAAATCGATGTCGCCGTGGGCGATGACCATCTGCAGCAGCCCTCGGTCATCGAGGGTCTCCAGCAGGTCGGACAACTGTTGGTCGTTGAGCTGCCGGAACACCTTGCGCAGCCGATAGGCGGCCCGTAGCTCCTTGCCGACACCGGCGTCGACTGCCTGGGCATACCGCTTGAGTCGGTCCGCACTGAGGTCGTGCGCCCCCAGCGCCCCGACCGCGGTCTGGCCACAGATCCTGCCACAGACCAGACCGGTGTAGATGCCGCCACCGGAAAGGGGCTTGGTCTGGCCGGCGGCATCGCCGACGGTCATGACGTTGTCCCCGTAGGGCTTGGCGACCAGGTCGAGCGGGATCACCCCGCACAGCTCCTGCTGGCGCGAGAAGGTCGTGGTCATGGGCCCCGCGTACCCGCCCTCCTGCGCGGTCAATCGTCGCAGCAACTCGAGCGCCGGCGTGTCGGAGGTGCAGCTGCCCACGCCAATCGCCCCATGGCCTTGGCCATGGGGGATCGCCCAGCCGAAGAAGCCCGGGGCGACCGTGGTGCCGATGAACACCGCGACGAAGCGCGGGTCGATCTGCAACCCCGCACCGCGCCATTCGACGGCGGCCGCGAGGTCTCGTGGTCGCCGCAGGCCCATCCACCGGGCGACGTTGGACTGGACCCCATCGGCGCCGATCACCAAGGACGCGTCGATCGTGCGCGTCGTGCCCTTGGAGGCGCTCAGGTGCAGCCGTACACCCCGTTGGGTGCGCTCGACCGCAGTGGCGCGCACCCCCTCCTCGACCGTCGCCCCCGCCGCGATGGCTGATTGCTGACAGCACTGGTCGAGCCCGGCACGGTCGATGACATAGGCGCGGGGTCGCCTGCCGTCGACGTGCAGGCACCTCCCCCTCGGGTCATGCACCAAGACCCCCTCGACCTCATGGTGGATCAGCTCTGAGCCTGACGGGACCATCTCGAGCACCCGCGACGTGACCAACCCACTGCACTGGATCGGCAGGCCGACGCGCCGATGCTCCTCGACGACCAGCGTCGAGAAGCCTGCCGCTGCGATCGGAGCCGCGGCGGCGAAGCCCGCGGGCCCGCCCCCGACGATGACCACGTCGACCTGCCGCGTGCCCATCGCCCTCTGATCGGCCCTCGCGGCCGATAAACCCTCCTTCGGCATCCCTGCCGCACCCGGGCAGGCAGCCTTTTGGCCTCGCTGGGCCAGTGCCGCTCATGGGAAAGGTGGACCGGACGACCTACGACGAGGTCGTCAGCGACCTCGAGAACCTCGACGAGGCACGCGAGCAGGTCCAGCGCCACGCGCGCGAGGTCATCCGCGCATCCAAGGGCGTCATCGGTGCGCTGCACCGCGGCGAACCCGAAGCCCCTCCGCTGCGGGAGATGCGCCGGTGTGTCCGCCCGCTGCTGGCGACGCGCGACCACTTCCCCGAGCTCTTCTACGGGGGGACCGTCGAGCAAGCGCTGCAGGAGTTCGCCGAAGCGGAGCTGCTGATGGCCCTGCTCCATGGCGATCCGCTGCCGACGCGGCAGCAGCTCGACATCACCAGCAGCGCGTGGCTGCTCGGGCTTGGTGACGTGCCGGGCGAGCTTCGGCGCTCGATGCACGAGGCGTTGCGTGCAGGCGACTACCCAACCGCCGATTCGGCTTTCCAGCTGCTCGAGGACGTCACCGAACTCCTGCTGATGGTGGAGTTCCCGAGCGGTCTGCTCCCGATGCGGCACAAGCAGGATGTCGCCCGGTCCTTGGTCGAGCGCAGCCGTTCCGACCTGCTGACCGCTCAGCGAGGACGCCAGCTCCATGAGGAGCTGGTGCGCCGCGGCGCGGTCGAGCTGGCGGATGAGTTCGCGCGCCAATCTGCCCGTGAGCTCGATGGCCGATCCCCGGCCCTGAGCGGCTCCCGAGTGCCGCGGCAGCGGTCGCGAGAGGTCGGGGTACGGCAGCCACGGGGCGGCAGCAGCCCGCGGCGCGGCGCACGGGCCCCAGCCCCACGACCGCGAGGCACGTCTCCGTCGGCTGGTCGGTCCGGGCGTGGTGGGCGTCCAGTCGCGGCCGCGCACGCACCAGCAACCTCGTCTCCACCGGCGGTGCACGCTCCTGCGCAGCGGCCACGCCGTACCCCGCGGCCGCCGCCGCCGACCATGGCCCACCCGCCGCGACCTGCGGCTGCCACCCCACCGCGCAATCGTCCGCCACAGCTGACCCCGACGCAGCGGCGGCGGGCCCGACGGCTCCGTGCCCGGCAGCAGATGGCCCCCCCTTCCCACCCGGCGCCAGCGAAGCCCCCCATCCCCTCCAGCCTGCCAAACAGGGCGTCGGCACGGCCACGGCGACGCTCTCGTGGTGGGCGTCAACAGAAGTAGAGGCGGCGTCTTTATCGTCGCCGCCATGCAGCAAGGGCGGTGCCTCCCATCGCCCTCAAGCGACACCGTTCCCCCGAAGGGATTGTCATCGCTGCGGCCGACGAGGAGCTGCTCGGTCGCACCTTCCACTCGGGCAAGCTGCGGCTGGAGGTCCACCGAGCATTCTACGATGGTGAACGGGTCGATGAGCAGACCCTCGCCCAACTCCTCCAGGTGGCGCCGATGGCCAACCTCGTGGGCGAGCGCACCATCGGTGTGGCCCTCGCCGCAGGTCTTGCCTCCGAAGAGACCATCCTGAGGATCGACGGAATCCCCCACCTGCTCCTGCTCGCCGTCTGAGACCCGAACAACCTTCATGGCCCGCGCCACGGATGCGGTGATGTGGGTCTGACCGAAGCGCTCCTGGCGGCACTGGCCTTCCTGCCGCCGGTCGCCGTGCTCATCATCATCGCGACGCTCCCCTTCGTCGAGCTGCGGGGTGCCGTCCCGATCGGCATCTTGGTCTACCATCTCGACTGGGGCGTCGTGCTGCTGGCGAGCATCCTGGGCAACCTGCTCCCGATCCCGGCGATCCTCTGGGGCGCCCCCCCCGTCGAGGCGTGGTTCCGCCGCTTCCCCCGCTGTGACCGTTTCCTCGGGCGGTTGTTCGAGCGGACCCGCGCCCGCCACGGACCCCGCATGGTGCGCGGTGGCCTGGTCGCCCTGATCGTATTCGTGGCCATACCCTTGCCCTTTACCGGTGCGTGGACGGGCGCGCTGCTGGTCTACCTGCTCGACCTTCCCCGGACTGCGGCGCTCGGGGCGATCGCGGCCGGGGTCACGATCGCCGGAGTGCTGATGCTGGCGCTCAGCCTCCTCTTGGGCGGGGCCTTCTCCCTGTTCTGAGCGCGGGCAGCTCCGAAACGCCCTTATCCCCCTGCGCGCCGTCACCACTCCATGACGGTCGCGGTGGCAGGGGTCGAGCTCGCCGGGATCGAGGCGCGCCGCTATGGCCGTCGGGGCGATCGCGTCGAACCGACGAAGATCGAGACCAACAGCACGGTCACCACCGTCGATCGGCTCGACGACACCAAGGTCCAGATGGAGTTCCGCTTCACCGTCAACTACGGCCCTGCCGGCACGATCGTGCTCACCGGCAACCTCCAACTGACCGGAGAGGCCACCGAGCGGGATTCCATCGTCGAGCAGTGGCAGAGCAAGGGGACGATGGCCTCGGAGGTCGCTTCCGTGGTCCACTCCGCCGTGGTCGCATTCTGCCTGACGGAAGCGGTCGTCATCGCCCGGGACCTGCGCCTGCGGCCCCCCTTCCCCATCCCCCAGATCGCCTTTGGGAAGAAGGGTGGTGGAAAGGGCGCCAAGGCCGGGGTCTCCCCCGCGGGCATCGAGGTCGCGTGAACGCGCAGGCGACGGTCGGCACCCGTGCCTCTGCGCGCGCTCCGCCAGCCGTTCCCTGGTCCCAGACGGTCATCCAACGGACCCAGCTGGCATTGATCCTCGAGGTCTCGACCCCCAAGCCCGGCAACGTCTCGCCCCTCTCCGATGATGGCCGAAGCGCCTTCCCCCATTTCGTCGCGAGCGCGCTGAGCCTCGGTCCCTCGCTCCAGCGGGCGATCGACCCGCGGCAACCACTCGGAGACGTGATGTTCCAGGGCGTGCGCGACTCGCTGCACGCCCAAGGGGGCGGCAACGTCCACCTCGGGTCCATCCTGCTGTGCTACCCGATCGCCCGGGTCGCGGCGACGCTCGGGCCGACCCTGGCGTCGAGCGAGCCGGGGGTACCCCTGCCTGTAGGCGAGCTGCGGGGGATGCGCACGTTGCTGCGGCAGCTGATCGGTTCACTCACCCTGCAGGACACGCTGGCGGTCTTCGATGCCATCCAGGCATCGTCGCCGGGGGGGCTGCGACCCCTGCCCCAGAGCCGCTTCGACGCTGCCGACCCCGACACCCGTGGACGCCTCGAGGAGGCCGACCTCTCCCTCCAGCAGTGGATGGCCACCGGCCTGCACCTCAACGCCATCGCCGCGGAGTACTGCAGCGGCTTCGAGCTGACCCTGACGGTGGGCCTGCCGGCGCTGTGGCGTCTGTGGCCCTTGGGATTGCGGCTGGCGACGACACGCTGCTACCTCGAGCTGCTGGCGGCGCGCGCCGATTCGCTCGTCGCCGGCAAGGGAGGCGAAGCAGCCGCCGCGACCGTCCAACGCAAGGCCGCGGAGCTCCTCGAGGGCTCGTCCTTGGCCGATCCGGTCCCCGCGGAGGCCCTCGATGGCCTCGATCGCTGGCTCCGGCAGGAGCACCTCAACCCAGGGACGACCGCCGACCTGACCGCCGCGGCCCTGCAGGTCGGCCTGCTCCGCGGCCTGACCATGCCGCGGGGATGGCACTGATGCGACAGGAGCGCGAAGCGTTCGATTCGGCCCTGGTGGGCGGTGGGGCCGTGGCGCATCACCCTGCGCCCGAGCAGGAACGGGCCCCGCTGCAGTGGCAACAGATGTTCCCACAGGGGGTCGTGATCGAGACCGTGGTGACCTCATTGGGAGACCACCCCAACGCTGCGGCGATCGGGATCCGACGTGTCGGCGAGCACCTGATGCTGCGGCTCTTCTCCCCCTCCAACACCTTCGACACGCTGAGGGTCGGAACCCGCTTTGGGGTCAACATCGTCACGGCTGACCAGCTCGACCTGGTCGCCCGCGCCGCCCTCAAGGGGCATGGCGACAGCACCCCCGAGCTGTTCGATGACGAACTGGAGTGGAGTGAGGGGATCCCGATGCTCTTCGATGTCGCTGCTCGGCTCCATGCGCGGGTCGTCGAACGCGGGGAGATCACCGGTAGCGACGACTTCGGTCCCTTCCGCAAGGCCAAGGTGCGTGCACAGGTCGAAGCCGCCGAAGGCGATGTGGTGGTCCCGCTGCGCCGGCCCGGCCCACCGCTGCTCGAAGCCCTCGTCGCCGCAAGCCGCCTGCAGGTCGCGCCCAAGGCCCTGCGCGGTCAGCTGCAGGAGGCCATCGAAGCCGGGCTTCGCGCCAGTGCCGCCCTGCAGAAGGACCCCCATCCGATCCACTACAAGGAGGGACATCCCGATGGCTGGATGACCCACCTCTTGCTCGCCGAGGCCCTGGGGCGTGCCGAGCACGCCTGGGAACGAGACCCCTAGGGGCTCTGCGGGGGCAGCGGCAAGACGGTCGATGCCGAGGTGACGAAGGCCTCGATGGCCTGCTGCATCGTCCCCTCGATGATCGCCCCCGAGGCCTTGACGTGGCCCCCGCCGCCAAAGGCGCGGCAGAGGGCCGACACATCCACGCGGTCGCGCGAACGCACCGAGAAGCGGATCCGACCATCGGGTAGCTCCGACGCCGAAGCGAACACCTCACCCTCCTCGAGCAACCGGATCTCATCGACGAAGTCGTGCAACTCCTCGGGGCGTACCCCCAACCGCTTGCGCGCCTCGATGGTGATGGGGATGATGACCAGCTGGCCTTCGAGATGGTATTGGACCGCCTGCAGGCATTCGCCCAGCAGGCGCAGCTTCTGCGGCGTGCGGTCGTTGTGCAATCGGTCATAGAGCTCGTGCCCCCGCAGGCCCAGCCGCAGGAACTCGGCTGCGGCCAGATGGACATCGGGGGTGGTGTTGGAGAACCGGAAGTTGCCCGTGTCCGAGACGATGCTGACGTAGACCCCCTGGGCGATCTCGAGGTCGGTGGCGACCCCCATGGTCGTGAGCAGCTCGTGCACCAGCGAGCCGGTGGAGGCCGCCGTCGGGACCACGAGCGCGACGCCCACGGCGGTGGTCACCAGCGGGTGGTGGTCGATGATCAACCGCGGGACGGTCGAGGCGTCGAGCAACGGCTCGATGACCGTCGTCCGCGACCACTCGTTGGCATCGAGCATCACCACCAGGTCCGCCTCGGTGAGCACCTTGGGGAGCTCCGCCTGGGGCAGCAGCGGCAGCCGGTTCTCGAGGAACCGGAGTCGTCTCGGTCCTGCGGAGGGGTTGCAGACGAGCACCTTGATCCCCAGCCGTCGCAAGCCGGCGCAGAGGGCGATCTGGGCGCCGATGCCATCCCCATCGGGGTTGACGTGGGTCGTCAGCACGACCGTCTTGGCGGACCGCAACAACGCGCCGACGTCACTGAGGGACGGCATGCTCGGACCGGTACCGACCGGATGGATCGCGCCTGCCATCAGCAGCAGTGGGAGCGGCGACGCCTTCAATCTGTCGCACTGTGCTCCGATGACACCATCCGAGCTCGCCGCCCACCGGCCTGGCGAGGGGCAGGGGCAAGTCAGATGGTCGCGGAGTAGGAACAGTGCGGACAGTCGATCTGTGCGCCCTTCTCCTTGTTGTAGATCGGGAAGATCCTCTTGCAGGAGGGGCAGCGCAGCTTGGCGACGGCCTTGCGGCCCTCCTCAGGAGCGGGCGCACCGGAAGCCGCTGGTGCGGCGGCTTGGAGGGTGGCAGGTGGTGCGGGCATCGGTGCGAAGGCAGGCTTGGGCCCCTCGGGCACCTCATCGGTGGGAGGGTCGCGTGCTGTCTGCTCGTCCTCCGTGGGGGTCGGGGCGTTGACCTCGCGCCAGAGTGCAGCGACCTGCGGGGTCGCCGCCTCGATGGATGCGCGGGCCTCGGGGCCGAGCGTCCCCCAGTCGCTCATCGCCATCTTGCGGGTGTAGCGCACCTTGGTGACCTCGAACACCATCACCCGCTGCGGCGGACCGAATGAATCCCACATCTGCCCCACCGGCGGCGCCGGCGGCTGCGACGGTTCCTCCGCTGCGGACTTCTTCGATGTCGTCGGTGCCGTTCCCTTGCCCCAAACCGCTTGGCTCTGAGGAGCGGCTGCCACGACTGCGGGCGCAAGGCGGCTGGCCTTGATCGGTGCAGGCTCCTCCGCCGAGGTATCCCCGATCCGCTCGAGGGAGCCGGCGGCCTTGGCGGCCTTGATGGCGTCGGCCGTGGCGATCCGCGCCTTGGGTGTCACGGGGGCGATCCGGGCGGAGGGCTCCTCGGAGGTGGGGACCGAGGCCGTCGTGGGAGTGGCGGCCTCCGGGCGCTTGCGCGACTGCGCCGGAGCTGTCGCCTGCGTCGTCGTACTCGTCGTTGTGGGCATGCTGATGGTCTTGGGCAGGTCTACGGCCGGGAGCACGGCACTGCCGCTGACGAGTGCACGCGAGCCACTGCTCTGCTGGACCTTCTCTTGCACCCGGGAACGGGCCGTGAGTGAATCGCCGCGGTCCCGCAACTCCCTGCGTTGACGGACCAGCCGCACGGCGCTGAAGCTGACGGTGACGCCGACGACGACGATGATCACCAAGACCGCGAGGTTGAGCGTCCCCAGCCCCAGCCACCAGGCGAGGCTGATGATCGGGGTCGCCGGCGTGTCCTCATCGTCGTCCTGAGGGCCACTGCCCACGAGGAAGGCCTTTGCAATCTGTGAATCCGTCTGCGTGTCGACGACCAGCTCCTGCGCTCCTTGGGAGGCGCGGACGGTCACGATGAAGGAGGTCACCCGTGCGTCGCGGGCCGGAGCGGTCGGACGGGACTCGGAGCCGATGTAGCTCAGACGGAAGGTGGAGAGGTCCATCCCCCCGCCGGGGCCGGTACCGAGGAAGCTCAGGGTGGGCCCGGACTCATTGGCTGGGGTGCGCCAGAGGGGCCCGTCGACGTGCGTCCCATCGGAGAACACCAAGGTGTACTGCGCCACCAGGTGATGGACGGTGCCGCTGGTGCGGCCGGTCAGCTGCCAGTTCCAGGTCAGGCGGCCGCTGCTGTCGGTCAACCGCAGCACATCAGAGGTCAGGGTCACGTGCGGCGGCTTGGGCAGCTCGATCCCCGGCCCACTGTCGCTGGGCTCGTCGGTGAACACATCGAGTCGCTCCCCCCCCCAGCCGACGACACGGCTGCCATCGAGGCGCAAGGAACCCCCTGCGTAGAGGTCAGAGGCGGCGATCCATCGGGTGGTCCCTGCCGGAGAATCGATCAGCACCATCTTCCCGTCTGTCGTGCGCACCAAGAGGCGCGCCAGCCCCTCTGACCCCTGGAGGGTGTGAGTGTTGGCTCCGTCGCTGACCGTCGCGCGGATTCCCCCAGTGGCAGCGTCGACGATCCGCAGGGAGTCGCCGTCGCTACCGACGACGGCAGTGGTCCCGTCTCCCGAGAGCAGCACCCGGGCGTTGCCCCCACCCAGCTGCATCTGCCACAACAGCGTGGCCGTCGCCCCGGTGCGTTCATAGAGGAACGCCTTGCCCAAGGAGGTGCCGATCAGCACATGGGTCGTGCTCTGGTCGACTGCGACCGAGCTGACCGCGCCGCTGTGCTCCTTGGACCACAGTGCGGCGCCATCCTCGGTGCGGAAGAGGCTGGTCACCCCTTCGTCGTTGCCGACCGCGATGTAGCCACCGTCGTGGGAGAAGGTCGCGACGGTCGGTGCACCATCGATTCCTACGACCTCCTGCGGCGTGCCGTCGGTGAAGTCGAAGAGCAGCAGTGTGTGCGCGGCGATGATCGCTGCCACGTGGTTGCCGGTGGGATCGATCTGCACATCGATGACCGTGCTATTGGCCTGGTAGCTCCACACCGGCGTGCCCGATGGGCGCTGGAACGTCTGGATCTGGTTGCCTAGGGTCGAGAGCACGAAGGCGTTCCCGCTATCGCTGACGCGCAGCAACGCCGCCGGGGTGGTCAGCGGGTGGGACCACACCTCGCTGCCCACCCCATCCTGCAGCACCAGCTTGCTGGCCGTGCCAACGGCGACGACCTCGCCGAAGGTCCCCGAGGAACTCACGGCCGCGCGCACGCCCTCGGAGAAGGTGCCATGGCGTTGCGACGCAGGTTCGACGCCCGCCGCCAGCGGCACGCTGGCAGCGAGACAGACCAGTCCCAGGAGCAGGGCAGCAGGGATGCGCAGTCGTGTGCGGCCGATGACTTTCCCCCGCATCGGCGCCTCACCAAATGGCCGCCCCGACCAACAAGGCGGCGCAGACCCCCAGCCAGCAAGGTGGTCCCTTAAGAAGCATGCGGTGGCGGCGACGTCAGGCGCGGTCGGTGGCGCTGATACTACTCGTCAGCGTCGTCCTTGAGCTCGCCATGGAAGTAGGCCTTGCGCATCGCCCGGCGATCCTCCGGGGCCCCACCCAGCGTGCGCAGGGGCACCCGCAGCAGTGCTTGGGCAGGGTCGATGAACTCCGTGCCGCACGCGGGGCAGCTGGAAGTCTCGGGGGCGACCGTGGTGCCACAGATCATGCACTCGAAGTCCCCCGTCTCGAACTCGCATCCGCAGTCGGCACAGACATCCTCGTCGGGCCCTACCGGTGTTCGGCAGTCGGGGCAGAGGTAGCTCGGACCGCCCTCGGGCTCATCGTCATCCATGGCGATCACTCCCTGCGTCCCTTGAGCGCCTTGTGCCGCAGGCTGGTCAAGGCCAATGCCACGACGATCGCGGCAACGAGCCCCACAGGCTCGATCATCGGGGTCTCCTTGTCGTGCTTGGGCTTGAAGATGATGACATTCGCGGTGGCGGTGTTGCCGGCACCGTCCGTGACCCGGACCGTGATGTTGTGGTTCTTGGACGGGTCCACCGAGGGGGTGTATGCCCAGTCCGCCGTCCCGGCGGCCTTGACATATCGACCGCCGTCGAGGGAGACTTCGACGAGGGCGATCCCGCTGCGCTCGTCGGTGGCGGTGCCCTTGATCGGGAGCTTGGCCTGGTCCCACACCGTCGAGTTCCGGGGGGCGCTGACCACGAGCTTGGGCGCGGTGGTGTCGATGGTGATATCGTCAGAGAAGATGTTGGTCAAGCCCCCGAAGAAGTCCTTGAACTGGACGTAGACCGTCACCGGCCCGTCACTGCGGTTGGCAGGCAGCTCGACCTCGAGGTCGTCGGCAAAGAGGTCGAAGGTGCCATCGCTGAGGTCCGGCTGCAGCCCGACGCGCATCTGGTCGACGGAGATGTCCTCGGGGACGGCGAAGGCCACCCGGAGGTTGTGACGGTTGGTGTAGTTCGCCCCCTGCTCGATCACCACCGTCCCTTCGGGAGGGATGGTCACGATGTCGACGATGGCACTGTCGTTGGCGAGCAGGCCGGCGTGGTCCTTCACCTGCAGGTAGAGCTGCGTGACGCCCTCGTCGACGTTGAGCTGCCATTCGAGGACGTTGGTCGTCGGGACGAACCAGCTCCCGTCGCTGTAGTCGGAGGCGTTGCTCAGGCGGATCCCCTCGATGCCGTTGCTATCCTCCGCCTCGACCGCGAGGGTCACGAAGCGGCTGAGCGCGGTCAGGGCACCGGAGTTGATCAGCAACGACGCCTTTGGGGGCACCGTATCGAGGACGATGTCGAGCGTGGTCTGGACACTCAGTCCCGAGATGTCCCGTGCCTCGACGTAGAGGCGGACCTTGCCCTCCTTGTCGGGAAGGATCAAGCTGCGCGTCTCGACGGGCTCCTCCCAGATCGCCCCGCTGAAGTCGGCATTGGTGGAGATGCGCATCGCATCGACGCCCAAGGTGTCGTCGAGGAGCAGGTGGAGGATCACCCGCCGTGCGGTGACGTAGGTGAGCAGGCCATCGGTTGAGGGGGTCCCCTCGACGGTGACGTTGAGGGTCGGGGGCGAGGTGTCGACCGTGATGCTGTCGGAGGAGACGATGCCGACATGCCCGTAGGGGTCGCGGAAGCGTGCGTAGATGGTCTCAGGCCCATCGCCGACGGGGAAGGTGTAGGGCATCGACGCTGCGTACGGCAGCCAGCTCTCGTTCTGCAGGTTGGGGGTGAGCCCCAGCTGCACCGACTCGACGCCCGAGAGGTCGGTGGCGTTGAAGCTCAGCGGCACGGTGCGAGAGGTGCTGAAGTTCCCCGGGAGGTCGATGGTGACGTTGCCCGTGGGCGGTTTGCTGTCGACGCTGATGTCGACCGTGGGGATGGGACTGACGTCACCCGTCGAGTCGGTGGCACGTGCCCCGATGGTGACCTCGCCTTCGGGCAGTGGCAGGTCGATCGACCAGGCGCTGGTGCCCGACGCCAGTCGCCAGAGCGAGAAGTCCGAGGTGACTTCCACCGTGGTCAGGGGGGCGACGTAGGTCAGCGAGATGTTGGTCAGGCTTGGAGACAGCGACGGGTCGCTCGTCGTCAACGTCAGGCGGTACTGCAGGTACCGGCTAGTCGCCTCTGGCGTCGACCCACCCTTGCTGACGCCGCTGAAGGTCGTCCAGGTCCCTGTGCCGCCGCGGTGGCGCACGTCGACGGTCAGGGTCGTGCCCCCGGGAGTGGCAGCGACCCAGTCGATGGTGCCGAAGTCGACCGGCCCTCCAAAATCGATCTCCGCGCTGAGCAACGTCCCACTGCCGCCGGTGACGGGGGCGGTGGCTAGCCCGATCCTCGTCGTGGTGGCATCGTACCCGGTGTAGTACATCGTATAGGACGTCGCGTCACGTTCGATGGTCCCGGCCCAGACGCCTTCCTCGTCCCACGACGAAGCGGTCCCGCTGAAGCTGGCAGTCGTCCCCGTCAGGTGCTCGAAGGGACCATCGGGCACGCCGATGGCGTAGCCGACGGCCTTGCCAGCGCCACTGACGCCAGTGTAGAACACCATGGAGCGTGTCCCCTCGGCGAGGATACGCCCCGCGCGGACTGCAGTACCTGAAAAGCCGTTGGGCTCCCCCAGGTTGAGCACGACGCCCTGCTTGGTCCAGGTGCTGCCGTCGGGCGAGGTCGCCCGCGCGATCCGCCACGAGACCCCATCGAAGCCGGAGAAGAGCATCACCCAGGTCCCGCCATCCTTGACGACCGAGGCCGAACCGACCCCCGAGTCGTCGAAGGCACCGTTGGCGCCGACATCGAGGACCATCCCCTGCTTTGCCCAGCTGAGCCCGTCTGCGGAGGTCGCGTAGCCGATCCGCTCCTTGAGTCCATCCCAGCCGGTGTACCACATGCGCCAGGTCGCTCCGTCCTTGACCACCCACGGTTCCTTGGCGTGGAAGCTATCGAAGTCCCCGTTGGGGCCGAAGGGGATCAGAGGGGCGCCACCGTTCTGTCGGGCAAAGGTGATCCCATCGGTCGAGTTGGCCAGGCCGATCTGGAACTGCACCCCGTCGTAGCCGCTGTAATACATCATCGTGGTCAAGCCCTCGACGACCGTCGACGGCCAAGCCACACCCTCGTCATCGAAGCTAGCTGCAGCGCCAACGTCGAGCACCGGCTGCGTGCCGTTCTGCCGGGTCCATGCCCCAGGGGCGGGATGGACGATGACCTCCCCAGCGGTGGTCGCATAGGTGCCAGTGTGGGTCCCTTGGTCGAACTGCTGCTTGCTGCCCTGGCTCCACTGGTTGGTGGGCGCACTGGCGGTGCCACTGACATGGGCGATGTCGATGTCGAAGAAGTCGTCGGCCTCCGGGCTGCTGATGGTGATCGAGGGCGAGAGGCTGCCGACGGGAATCCCCCCCCACGCCGGCAGGGTCAGCACGGCGACGAGCAGCAGGACCAGCCGGGCAAGGCGCGCCCCGATGCCCTTCGAGTGATGGCGGGTCTGGAGCATGCAACCTCCTCTGCGATGGGCGCTGACGTCGCAGAAGCATCGAGCAGGATGCCACCCCATAGTGCTTTCCCCCGCGTTGTCGTAGGAGTGCTGCGCCAGGCCCGCTCCCCTGCGGAGGCGGGGCAAGACGTTAATAACCCATCCCTACAAGCCAGGCACCTGCGGAGAGGGCATGGCAGTCGCGCAGTCGGGCAGGAGCCGACCCAGGGAGAGGCTGTGGACCTTCCTGCGTGTGTTCCTTGCGCTCCTGATCGGAGTCGAGGGCGTCGACCTTGCCGTCTCCTCCAACAAGCTCGTCGCTGTCTACCCCTGGATGTGGGGTGTCGGCGCCCTGATGGCCTTGGGGGGCCTCAGTTACGTCGCCCTTGAGGTCCGCGACCTCCGGGCCGCGGCTTCCAAGGGGGTGGAGGCCAGCCCTCCGACCAGGACGAGGCACCACCCTCCCGTACCTGCCCCCTTCTTTGGGGAGGAACCCGAAGGCCCCTCCCTGGCCGCGCGGCTGCTCGGATCGGTCATCGGCGCCGATGGCAGGCGGGTATGGCTGCTCGCGCCGGCGGGGATCGTCCTGATACTCGCCGACGTCGCCTACAACAATGGCGTGGTGCTGCGCGCCGACCCCGACACGCTCTATGGCACCACCGATGTGGTCGCGCTCCTGCTGGGTGCGCTGTTGGTGGCCTATCCCGCCGTCCCGCGCTCCTGGGCAAAAGAGCGCGACTTCGCCCTGATGTTCTCGCTGGCCCTGATGGTATGGCTGGTGCTGCCGCTGCTGGTGATCCGGGCCACCAGCAACGACCAGCAGCTCGACGTCGACATCTACAGCTCGACGCTGCTGGCGCCGCCCTTGGCGGGGATGCTCAACGCCCTTGGGATCTACGCGCAGCCTCGCGGGATCTACCTCGACTTCGAGCTGGCCCAGGGGGGCATCGTCAGCTTGGGGATCTCCACCAGCTGCAGCGGGATCTACAGTTTCACGATCTTCGCCTCGGCCTTCACCAGCTATGTGCTGGTCGAGTTCGGGCACCTTCGAGCGCGCTTGGCGGGGGTCCTGCTGCTGGGGATCGGCGCCGCCTACGCTGCCAACCTGTTGCGCATGCTGATCATCGTGCTCACGGGCTACTACACCGATACCGCCGCCGACGGCCTGCAGCACCTGCTGTGGGTCCACGCCAACGCCGGATGGGTGATCTTCCTGGGCTGGGTGAGCCTGTTCTGGTTCCTGCTGTTCCGCTACACGATGCCGGCACAGGTGCGCAAGACCGCCGCGGCCTTCGAGGTGGTGGACCTTGGCCAGCAGGTCTTCTGCGTCGGCTGTGGTGCTGCGGTCGACCCCGAACGGATCCCCGATGCCTGCCCCACCTGTGGGGAGCCCTTCGAGGTGCGCCCGCTCGAGGAGCAAGGGCCGTCGGATTCGATCCAGCCATCGGGCTAGAGGTTGCGCGTCAGGACCAGTCCGGTGCTGCGCAGCCCGCGGCGCTGGAAGAACGACAGACCTTCGACGTTGTCGATGCTGCTGGTGACCCGCACCGTGCGTGCATCACGGGCGTGGGCGACCTCGAGCAGCCGCTCGACGAGCACGGTCCCGACGCCCTGTTCGCGCAACCGTGGGTCGACGTAGAGCGTCCGCAACAGGGCGACCTCCCCGCCGACGAAGAGGTCGGGCAGGACCCACATCTCCCCGAAGCCGACGATGGTGCCGTCCTCGACGGCCAACAACAGGCTGCGGCGCCCATCCTCGCCGGCATCGACGAGTGTCGCACGCACCCGCCGCTGGCTGGGTCGGCTCTTGGGGTCGAGCCCCTCGGCGACGGCTTGGGCGTCCCAGGCCTGCAGCACCAGGTCCACCAGCGGTCCGTGGTCCTCGGCGGTGGCCGGGCGCACCTCGATGGTCCCCGGGGTGCTCACACTCGAGGTGCCCGTCTTCGTCGTCGCCATAAGCCTCCGACGATCGCCCCTGGCTCCCTGGCGCCACGCAGGTGCGCAGGATTATCGTCGACGCGGCGGATGGGTGCGACGTCCATAAAGGTGTCGCGCGACTCGTGACGCCACCTTGCAGCGTGCACGGTCCATGCCCACTCCTCCGCGCCGCCCCAAGCTCGCACCTGCCTCCGACGCGATCGAGCAGCTGGTCCCCAGCGGCGCGATGGTCGCGCTCGGCGGGATGCACCTGCACAACGTGCCGATGGCGCTGGTGCGCCAGCTGATCCGGTCCCGACGGCGGATCGCGACGCTGGTGACCTCACCATCCGCCAGCATCGGTGCCGACCTGCTGATCGGGTCGGGACTGGTCGATGCGGTGGTGGTCGCCTACATCGGATTGGAACATCATGGCCTGGCGCCCAACTTCCGCCGCGCCGTCGAGCAGGGCGACCCTCCCCTGCGGGTGCGAGAGGCTGAGGAGGCCTTCATCATCCAGGGGTTGCGCGCAGCCGCTGCGGGGCTGCCGATGATGCCCCTGCCCCGCGGCGTCGAGGGGACTGACCTCCCCACCCTCAACCCGAGCGACTACCGTCCCTTGCAGGACCCCTTCGGCGGGCCCCCGCTGCTGGCCGTCCCCGCCCTGCGCCCCTCGGTCGCGTTGCTCCACGCCCAACGTGCCGACCCCTTCGGCACGGCAGAGCTCCTCGGATCGCCCTTCACCGACGTCTTGATGGCCTACGCTGCAGACCACGTGATCCTCCAAGTCGAAGAGGTCGTCGACCACCTTGGGCCGAGCAGCGGGAGGTCCTCGACCATCCCCGGTTTCCTCGTCGACGCCCTCGTGGTCGCACCGATGGGGTGCCACCCCTGTGCCTCCCATGGGCGCTACCGCATCGATGATGACCATGTCCGCACCTACGTGGCCCAGTGTGCGGCGGGCGCGCAGTCCTATCTCGCCCGATTCGTCGACGGGTGCGCCGACGAAGGACGATACGCCTCGGCGCTCCCGGCGGGGACGATGGACTCCGTGTGTCAGCCAGCACCGACCAGCGCCGGCGGGATTGACCCGCGACCGACCGCTGCCGAGCGCATGGTCGTCGCGCTTGCGGCAGAGCTGCGCGATGGCGAGGTCGTCATCCTCGGGGCCAACTCGGCGCTGCCGACGCTCGCCTGTGGCCTTGCCCGCGCGACGTTCGCCCCCAACCTCTGGTGGATCAACGGTGGGGGTGGAGGGGTCAACCCCACGCTCGCGCCGATGGCCCACAGCTCCTGCGACGCGCAGTACACCATGGCCGAGGCGCTCCTCGACCTCCCGGCAGCGCTCGACCTCCAAGGTCGCCCGCGGATCGACCTGTTCTTCGCCGGGGGCCTGCAGGTCGATGCCTGGGGCAACTGCAACCTCATCGGCGTGGGCGACCAGCAGCGGCCGACGCTCCGCGGTCCGGGCAGTGCGGGGTTGAGCATGGCCGCACGCGCTGGGCGGGTGGTCCTGTATCTGACGCGACACGATGTGCGCACGCTCGTCGCCCGCGTCGATGCGGTCTCCGCTGCAGGCCACGGACCGCCGGGTTCCACACGGGTGCGGGAATTCCTCGGAGGAGGGCCGGTCACACTGGTGACCCCCCTGGCGGTCTTCGACTTCGAGGCGCCAGGTCGACGGGCGCGGCTTCACTCGACCGTGGGCGACGCGACGGCTGCGGAGATCGCCGCATGCACGGGATTCCCTCTGCACCTTCCCCCCTCGGGTGTGCCTGCGGTGCTCCCTGAGCCGACTCCGCAGCAGCGCGCCATCATGGCGGCACTCGACCCACGTGGCGTCGCGCGCCACCTGGTGCTCTGAGGGCCTATCCTCCGCTCAGGTCCTCGTGCAGGAACTCGGGGAGCCGCTCGAGCGCGACGGGTCGGCGCTCTTGGAGGTCCTTGAGCCAGCGGACCATCCCCTCGGCGGCCTCCCCCTTGCAGGTGCCGCAGAGCAGCTCCCCCGAGCGACACCGCCGGGCGATGTCGTCGAGGGCCCGGTCGTCGTCGACCAAGTGGTACTGGTGCATCTCGAAGATGGTGCAGCCCTCGGGCTTGCCGCCGTGGGCACGGTGCTCCTCGACGGTGGCGCCGCCGGTGGTCTTGGCGGAGCGGATCTTCTTGGAGACCTCCTCCAGAGAATCATTCATGAACACCGAGCTGGCCGGTATCGAGCTGCTCATCTTGCCGCCGGTCAGCCCCGTCTGGAAGCGGTGATAGCTGGCCGAGGGGGGGAAGAAGGGGAAGGTCCCAAACGCACGCTCGAGGGGCATCAGGGCCACGTCGAGCTCGAGCAGGGCGGCCGGTGTGGGCGCCACGCCCGTCAGATAGAGGGCCTTGTAGGGATCGTTGCGCTCGAAGGCGCGGTAGCCAGCGCCCTTGAGGGCGGCCTGGGCTGCATCGAGCAGCTCGGTGATCCGTTCGTCGCCACGGACGAAGACCCCCAGGCGGCCATCGGCGGTGGCGGTGATGTTGACCATCCGATGGGCTGCGGCGATGTCCCGAGTCAGGCGAAGGTGTGGGTCCTGGTCGACGCCGACGGGGACGAGGGTCGGCCGCGGCCCGCCGTAGCGCTCGAGCTGGACGTGGAGGATGTCTCCCACCTGCACCAGTGGCGCCGCGGCATGCGCCATGGTCGTCGAATCCCCGAAGCCGTAGATCGCCCGCATGGTCGCCCAGGTGACCTTGGTTCCCAGCATCAGGGCAAGGTCACGCACCGCCGTGCGGCTGCTCTGGAAGTAGACCTGGGTGCGCTGCGGGTCGAGACCCATCGCGATGTAGTTGGCCAGGTAGGATTCGATGGCGATCTTGCGACCATCGGCGAGACTCCGTCCGCGGGTGGCGTAGGCCTCGTAGTCGGCCACCAGCAGGAACACCTCCGCCCCAAGGGACTGGAAGTAGCGGACCTGGTCGATGACCATCTTGTGACCGATGTGCATGTACCCCGAGGGCATCAGCCCCGTCAGCACCGCGAAGGGTTCCTTGCGGTCGATGGCGCGCTGGATGTAGGAGAAGCCCCGTTGGCCAAAGACCACGCCCCGTCGGAAGAGCCGCTGGGGCTGGGGGAGCCCTGAAGGGTCGAACGGCTCGATCCCGAAACGGTCGAAGAGGCGCTGGTAGTCGGCAAACTGGCGCGACGACCAGGGGTCGATCCGCTCGCCCTCGTCTGGGTGCGTCGAGCCGCCGACAGGAGAGGCCACGGCCCTAGAACACCGGGGTTGGCCTTGAGCCCTGCGCTGGTCCCGAAGCCTTGATGGTGCCTTGGGCCGTCGTGGCGCGGTGGACCTGCTGGCGCGGGTGCGGCTGGTCGGGATCGCCGATATCCTGACCCTCTGTGCCATGTCCTGCGGGCTGGTGGCGATCGCGTCCTTGGTGGTCTGGCACGACCAGACCCTTGCGACCGGATTGATCGTCGTCGCCCTGGTGCTCGACGGGATGGATGGTGCCGCTGCCCGTCGCTTTGGGACCAAGCATGACTTTGGGGTCACCCTCGATAGCCTCAGCGACGGGGTCTGCTTCTGCGTCGCTCCGGCGGTGCTGCTGGCCGTCGCCTCTGGGGTGCCCTACCGCGGCCCGATCAGCGCCCTTGCGCTGGCCTCGGCAGCGGCCGTGGGGGTGCTCGGGCTGGCGCGGTTGGTCCGCTACACAAAGGTCGGCCACCAGTACGTCGGGTTCACGGGGCTGCCGACCCCGGCGACGGCGCTCGCCGTCGTGGTCAGCAGCCAGCTGTTCGCTGCGCAGCCGCTCGTCCCGTCGTTGCTGGGGATGCTCTGCGCACTGCTGATGGTCTCCCCCGTCCCCTACCCCAAGCTGGGCGGACGCGTCGGGATCGCCTTTGCCATCGGCGTCGGTGCGGTCATGGGAGCCTTGGCGCTCCAGTACGTGCGGCCGGGGGTCGTCAGCCGACCGCTCTTCGAGGCCCTCGCGGCAGTGGGACTGGCCCTCGTCCTTGGCTATGTCACCATCGGGCCGATCCTGGCGCTGCGAAGCGGTGCGGCCTCCCGACCACGCCGACCCCCCGCGAGCTCGGCCTGATGGCTACGGCGGGCGAACCAAGGAGGAGGGAGCTCCCCAGGCAGGGCCCGGCTCAGGCATCCTCGAACTCGACGACTTGGGACTTGCCCGCCGTGCCCAGGACGGTCGGCGGTGGGGGCACCACGGGCGGTGCGGGCGCGCCGGAGCGATCGAACTCCTTCCGGGCCCGCCGCGATGCGCGGACGCGACCGACCAGCACGAGGCCGACGACCGCTGCGACCAGGACGAGGATGTAGGGCGCGTAGGCCACCAGCGCGCCGACGACCTCCTTGCCCGGGTTCTTTGGGGGGGGCACCGGTGCCGGACCTGCCGAGAACTGCACTGTCACCTTCACCGAGTTGGTCGTGTTGTTGGAGGCGGAGTTGGCGAAGACGAACAGCTGCAGCTGGCTGCCAGCCGCGACCTTGTTGCTGCTGGGGCGTACCGACAGCACCATGCGTCCGCTCTCATGGGGCTGGACCTGCAGCTTCGGGGGTGCGATCGAGACCTTCCAGTCGTTGATGGTCCCGGTGACCAGGGTGTAGTTGAAGGTCAAGTCCTCCATCGCCGTGCCGTTGTTGGAGACGTTGAAGGGGAACTGTGCCGGGGTCTCGAAGGTGGCGTTGGCCAGCGACGGACCGGTCAGGCTCATCGTCACCTCGAAACGGTCCTGCATCTCGCCAAGGAAGACGTAGTCGTCGCCAAAGCCGCTGTCAGGGCCACGGTCCTCGAGGGTGCGGTTGGTGTAGGCGAAGGTGGGCGCCCCGGTGAAGGTCGAGAACCAGACCGCGCCGTAGGTGCGGGTGGCCACGTCGCCCTCTTGCGGGGTGTTGAGGTCACTCTTGGAGATGGTCAGCTCGACGACGTTGTTCGCCAGGTCGTAGTTGCCTCCCTGGGCAGCCTTGAGGGTGGTCTCCGTCGGTGGGGTCGTGCTCGCATCGACCGAGCGGAGCTCGTAGCTGGCGGTCGCGGCCAGCGGTCCGTGGACGCGGATGATTGCTGCTGCAGCGTACGAGGAGCCGCCGGCGGTGAAGTAGAACTCGTACTCGATCTGGGGCAGGTCCGGCAGGTCGTTGGGGTTGGTGATCGACTCAAGGGCCACGATGGCGATCTGCACCTTGATGGTCGAGCCCGTCTCCTCGATGATCCCCGCTGCGACGAAGTCGCGGGAGTCGATGGCCGAGGCGCTGTCGCCTTGGGCATCGACGACCTGGTAGGTGACGTCCTGCGCGACGACGCCCAGCGGCGCAAGGCCGGTCAGCAGCAGCCCCAGGGTCAAGGTCGCAAGCAGGCCAAGCCGGACCACCTTCCCACCCCGTCGCAGCGGCACCATGGCGACCCTGGCGATAAAGGCGTATCGGCCTTAAGGCCAACCGTGGTACGGTTGTTTAAGTCCGCGAGCCAACGGTGGTGAAAGGCCCGGCCCCAAAGCCGCAAATACCCCGCCTTCTATGGATGGCCGTGGCGTCCCAGAAAGAGGCGGCGCTGCCGTCGCCCTTGCAAGCGGCAGGGCAGGCCCAGACGATCCAGGACGTCATCAGTCACATCCGTCACCTGGCCGCCCATGGGCGCACCCCAACCCGGCGCTGGGGCCCCGTGCTGGGCGATGGCGGCCTCGAACAACTTGTGGTCACCCCCTCCAATGCTCCAGCGATCGCTGAGGAGGTCAATGCCGAGCTCCACTTCTCCGACGGGATGGTCTGGCCCTCCCCGCTCTTCCTGGCCGATTTCAGCCTCGGGACGGTCGACCATGCCACCCGGCTCGCCCTCACCTTGGGCGCATGCCTGGCGGGCGTGCCTCTGTGCGGGGGGGACGGCCGACCATCGCTGGAGGAGCAGGAGGTCCTCCACCAGAACAAGGGGCGCTACTTCACCAAGTGGTCCAAGGGGCGCTATGCCATCGACACCACGACCCTGCGTCATGGGGTGGGCGTCGTCATCGACATGGCCTTCAGCCACCAAGAGGAGCTCGCGACGACCATGGACAAGTGGGTCCGAGAGGTCTTCGACGTCACGGCCGTCCCGGTGCGCAACCCCCCGCGCCACCTCGACATCGCCGACGGCGCTGACCTCGCAGGGCACGTGGAGCTGCTGCGCGAACTGACCGGGGACAAGGTTCCGGTGATCGTCAAGCTCGCCGGCGGGCGGATCTTCGAGGACGTCTCGGTGGTCGCCCAGAGCGG
>JAHFTX010000029.1 GCA_023265395.1 Thermoplasmata archaeon | reverse complement strand
CACCTCGATAGCGCCATTTCCCCCGTTGTAACCGGGATCCCCGCTGACTAGGTCGGGAATCTCATCGCCATCGAAGTCCCCCGTCGCCACCGCGGACCCCGCGCGCACCGCGCTCGTCGCAGCAAGCGGACCATATGGGCCTGCCACCCCAAATGGGGCTACAGCAAGGACCGCTCCGTCTGCTGGTGTGTCCAACCGAATATCATCGAGCGAGAATAGCGCCAAGTCACCAACGCCGGTCATCGTCGTTGTTGTCGCACCGGCAATGGTCACGAGCGCCACGGGCGGTCCCGCAAGAAGGACGAGGACGATCAGACGGCAAGTCCACCGTCGGGACATGCCGCGACGCCCATTGGCCAGTGCCATCACCAAGCACGACGATGTGTGGACCTTTCAACCATGCGGTCAGACGCTCCTGTTGCCGCTCCCAGGCGTGCCGTGCGACCACAAAGGCCATTATGCTCTGGTAGTGGTGCCGAGCCAATGAGCTACATCTGCCGGACCGAGGTCGACCTGGCGGTCCTGCAGCAGCGTTTCCCCCAAGTGGTCGAATGCCTCGCCCGCGCCGGCCTCGCTCTCCAAGGAGACCACAAGGCAGGCAACCTCACAGGCCGCTTCCCGGGCAAGTACAGGTTCGATGGCACCCACCTGCAAGTCACCATCGAGACCCCTTCAGGGTTCGAACCCTTCGTCAAGGCCCCCATGAAGGAGCTTCAAGCCCTGCTTCGGGCCTGAGGCTCAGACGCCTTTGCGTCGGTTGCGGATCGCTGGCACCGCAACGGCCACGACCGCGATGAGCGCCAAGAGGGGCAAGAGTACCGCGCCGGCGGTCAGCAGGGGTAGCTGCGTCTGCGGATCATTCTGATCGGCGCCGGTGACGACTACGTCGACCTCGACGGGCGTCTCCTGCACGTCATCGGTCAGGGCCACCCGCAGGGTGTAGTGGCCTGCGCGCTGGTGGCTGGGGACGGCCCAGGTGAGGGTGCCATTGTCTCGGTCAATCGCCAGCCCGTCGCGTTGCTCGATCAGGATGAATTCGCGCAGCTGCTCAGGAGTATCGGGGTCGCTCACGACTGCCCTGAGCGTGAGGTTGCGACCTGCCCTGGCGGTGAGTTCTCCTTCGTAGGCTAGCACTGGGGGAGTGTCGATGTGGAACGCCCACGGTTCCCATGGTGTCGAGGTGAATCCCTCTAGGTCGACGGCACTGGCCGTCCAGAAATAGGTGCCACCGGGGTGGAGCTCCGGCCATACTACCTGGGTTAGCCCTCGGCCGCTGCCCAGGATGCAGGAGGGCAGACGTGCCCGAACCGACTCTAAGTCCTCACTGGCGTAGATGGTCACATTCACCGGACCTCCTTGCGGGTCGCCTGCTGTCACCCGAAGCGTGACGCTGCCCGCGGTGAGGCGGTGTCCGCTTGGAGGTGAGATGGGGCCTACCCAAGGTTCGACGAGGCCCATTTCGGGGGGGCGGACCTCCAGGGGGATGGTGGAGTCGAGTGAAGCGAGGTCTCCGTCCTCGACTCGTACCCTGGTTGGGAATTGACCCAGCTGAGAGGCAGCAGGGGTCCATCTGATCAGCCCGGTCTGGCTCTGAACCTCCATCCCCTCCGGGCCATCGAGCAAGACGAAGGTCAGGTTCGAGGGTTGGTTGTCGTCCTCGGCACGCAGGACCAGTCGCCAGGGCTGACCGGCCGTCAGCACGATGTCGGTGGGTACGTCCAGGAGCCGGGGAGGATGTCGTTGGGAGGTGACGGACAGCGGGAGGTTGGCCTCCGCCACTTGGCCGCTGATGTCGGTGATCACCAAATGTACCGTGGCCGTTCCTTGGGACCCCTGTGGGGGGGTCCCTTGCAACTCGCGAGCCTCGGATGAGTAATCCAGCCACGACGGGCCATCCACGATCGCGACGTCAGGCGAGATCGTGCTGTCAGGGTCAGACGGCAAGAGGGGCGCGTGATACGGCTTGCCAACCACTGCGCTGGGCAACGAGGTCGTGAGCAGCACAGGCGGCTCATCGCGGCCGACCAGTGCCAGGTCGAACATCCGCGAGGTGGAGACCCCTGAAGAATCGGTCGCGGTCACGTTGATGGCTAGGGGGACCATCACGTTGGAGGAGAGGCCATAGACCTTGGGGGTCCCGCGGAGGATGCTATGTTCGTCGATTCGCAAATCAGGAATGATCGAGAGCTGTTGGACGCTCCAGTCCACCCCGCGCCCGCCGTGGGCGACATCATCGTCGCTCCAGAGCGGTGCTTCCAGGCTCGACCCTTCCCCGATCCATGTCGGGAATTCGGCTCCGACGGTCGGCGCGATGTCCGAGACGACGATGGGGAAGGGACGCTCGATACGATTACCGAAGTGATCGGAGGCGATGATGGTTGCGGAGTAGGAGCCCACTTGGCCGTCTGTCGGTGACGCTTCAAGATAGTCGAAGGGGTCCCGGCGGAGAACAACCCACGACGGAGCGCCCTGGAGGGTCAACGAGATCAAACCCGTACCGTTGGTGGGAAGGGCAATCCAGTCCGTTTGATCTTCCTCGATCCCCCATCCGTTCTCGACGTCAAGGCTTAAGCTGGGCGTCTCACCTCGGACGATGAGGATTTCACTATCGGGCGTGGGAAGGCTCGTGATAGAGGCACTCAAGCCCAGCTCGACCGGGGGTGCGGTCACGACCAGATCCGGCAGGCCGCCCCCATCGATGTCGCCGACCATGGCCGCTGAGGCGCCGAGGCGATCTGAACTCCCTTCATGACCAACGAGCGTGAAAACCAACGGGGCTGCCTGGGAGGCGAGCAGGCTGCTCCGTTCCGCTCCATGGAAGAACCCCACCCCCCCTGGCGCGCTATTGCCGGGGCAGGGGGCGAGGCAATCGATCGAGAGCGGTGCCCCCGCCAACGGGGAGTTGACCATGAGGTCTGCGAAACCGTCGGCATCAACGTCGCCTGCGGCGCTCGTCTTGAAATCGATGAGGATCTCAGGGCGTTCCGCCTGGAGCAGGAGGTGGGAGGCATCCTCGAGGTAGATCCAACCCGGCGTGAGAAGGCCGGGGTCCCCAAAGACGATGAGCAGACCCGTCTGGAGCGGGTCGATAGTGGAGCTCGTTGGCGAGATGGGGAGCGCGATGTCACCGATACCATCGGAATCGATGTCCCCAATCCCGATGATTCCCGCCACCAAGGAATCCTTCGGAATCGCGCCCCCGGTCTGCAATAGGCCAGGGGTGGAGGACACGATACCAGGGCTTGCCATGATGGCTGCGCCCGACATGGCCAAGATCCCTCCCGCTGAGTCGAGGGGATTGGTGCTCGAAGACATCAGAACATCGTCGAACCCATCATGATCGAGGTCGATGTTGGCGAGAAGGCTCGGGTCGTCAAGGCTGCCCCAAATGAAGATTCCTTCGGTCGCCCACCATAATGCGGTCATTCCTGAGAAGCTCGGTCGGATTCGATTGTTGGGGACTACCAATTCGTAGGTCCATCCGGTCCATCGCATCGAGAATACGATGTCGGGTGCGCCGTCACCGGTAACGTCGCCGATCGACCCTGCTGTGCCAAGGCCCTCGAAGGAGTAACCATTGGCTGGGAAGGAGGAGAAGTGGCTGCCACCGCTGAAGTGGATCTCAGTATCGAAGGACTCGCGGGCAGCGCCCCAGATGACGTAGATTGCGCCGCCATAGGCAACGCCGTCAAAGGCATTTGAATCTCCGATGACCAGATCCTCATGGTCGTCGTTGTCGAAGTCAGCGTGACCCCAGAGGCGTCCAAATGAGACACTCCCCCCAACATTGGGGTAGACGTAAATCTGGCCGCTTACCAGGCCCTGACCGCCGTTGACCTCCTTATCCCACTCCGAGGCGGGACGGCCGAGAACGATTACGCCAATGGGCTCGGAGTTCGGGGTGAAACACCCTCTGCATTCGACAGCAACCCAGAAATCGGCGATTCCATCTCCGTCGAAATCCCCGATCGGAGCGACTTCCCCGTGATCAGCAACCATTGGGACCCAGATCTTGGGCGCCAGATCGAGGTCCCAGGCGGCGACCTCCCTGGCTTCGTTGGGGAGTTCGAGCACCGATGAGGCGGCGTGGGGCCGTGGTGCCGGGGCGAGGGGAGTGTCCGCACTGGCGGGGAACGATGTTGGAATGACTAGCAGGACGGCTAGGACCATGACCCCCCACCGGCTCCACCGCACCATGGCGGTGGCTTTGTCGTGTGGGGATTTGAGCCTTGGCGTCAGTCCTGCCCAATCCCGCCAGCAGCGCTTCAGCTGAGTCGAGGGCCCTTGCTCAGAAGTTGGTCTCACGAATCAGCATCTTGATGAAGTACCGTGGTGCAATCGGGAGCAGGTATTGCAACGGTCGTGCCTTGCGGAAGGCCCTCTCGAGCCGTTGATCGTCCCACATGATCTCCTTGGAGCGGTACTTGTCCTCCAGGATCCCTTTGACCCGCTCCTGCCAGAGGGGGTTGTAGGTCTTGAGGTGGGAGAGCGGCAATCCCTTCGTCACGTACTCGGCAGCCACCTTTCCTGCCAAGAACCCAGTCATCATCGCGTTGGGGATTCCACCGCCGGTGGCACTGTTGACCATGTGCGCAGCATCACCCACGAGCATGACGTTCTCGATGACCGCGTCGGCCATCGGCTTGACCAACGGGATACAGCCGACTGTGAAGTTGGTCGGTCGCCCCTGTGGTGTACGCTCGGCGATGAAGGAATCGGCGTAGTGCTTTGCTGGGTGTTCGGCGTTGGAGACCATCACCCCGACGTTGGCACTGCTGGCGCCCTTGGGGAAGACCCATGCATACCCGCGCGGCGCGATCCTCTGCCCGAAGCGAACTTCGAGCCATTCATGGTCGAGGTCGTCCAGGCCGTCAAGGGTGTACTGCGCGCAAGCGGCATGGTCACGAAGCTTGAGCGCTGTGTGGAGTCCGGCCCAGGTGCCGACGCGGCTCTCGATCCCGTCAGCGCCGATGATCACCTTGGCGCGGATGGCTCTCTTCGTCGTGCGGATGCCTACGACCTTGCCATCTTCACGGAGAAGGCCGGTAGCAGGTTCTTCGAGCCGAAGCTTCGCCCCCTCTTTGAGCGCACGGTCGATGAGGTGCTGCTCGAAGGCGACCCGGTCCAAGACGATCAAGCGCAAGTCTTTGGGACGGATGGCAAGGTCGAGCTTGCGGCCCGACGGCGAGAACAGTCGGAAGCCGCGGATGTCCGCCAGCGCCCAGTTCCGCTGAGGCTCGATCCCAAGCTCTCCAAGGGTGAGCAGCCCTAGTCCCTCGGCACAGCGGACGGGCGCGCCCACGACGCTCTTCTTGTCGATGACGATGGTCTTGGCTCCACCGGCAGCAGCACCAAAGGACGCCATCCCACCGCCGGGTCCCGTCCCGACGACGACGACGTCGCAGGTCTCCTCCCTGAGGGACTCCCCCGTCATCGAACCTGCCTCCCCGTTAGGCCGGCGAGGTCCGTGGGGCGATCACCGCCGCGACATTGGCGGCCTCCGGGCGCGGGCGCAGCGTCTCCGGAGGCGGCGCGACACCAACCGCAGCCCGTGAACCCTTGGCCGGGACATAGAGGGCGCCCACGGGACAGATCTTGGCGCACAGTCCACAGTCGGTACAGCTCTGCTGGACCGTCCACTCGTTCTCGAGGACGATGATGCAATCTACAGGGCAGATAGCGACACACCCGCCACAGAAGAGGCAGGTGTGCTGGTTGCAGGAGGCGACCATGACCGATGGCCGTTCGACCCTTCTGACGCTATTTATCCTTATCCTCGTGCGCAAGGGCGCGAAGGAGTGCACGCGGGCGCACAACCCTTAGGAGGGGCGCCGTCAATCCCCATGGGCGTGGCCGCTCCTCTGGCGATCGCGACACAGGACTTTGGCCTCTACCTTGACCTGCTGGATGCCCTCAAGGAGATCGACACTCCTGTCGAGAGCATCCGCCTGGGCTCTCCAATCCCTCCGCAGGTCGCCTTGGTGATCACCGCTCAAGGGGAGAGTGGACAGCTCGGCCGCGTGCAAGGGGTCCGGTCGCCCGTCATCATCGAGCGCCGTCCCGAGGAGCCCATCCCCGACCTGCTCGCCCGCGCGCGTCGGTCGCTCCTCGATGCCCACCGCAAAGGCCGTCCGCTGACGCTCGTGGTCGGCGTCGACCCCGGCCCTCGACCTGGGGTGGCCTTGCTCGCCGACGGTCTGGTCCTGGCCACCCGCCAGCTCGAGGCGCCCGAGGAGGTCCCAACCGCGGTCGGCCAATTGCTCACTCCCGATGACCTGGCACGCACCGTCGTTCGAGTGGGGGCGGGCGACACGGTGCGCCGCAACCGCATCGTCAACGGGCTCTTGCGGCTGGGCATGCCCATCGAGCTGGTGCGCGAGGAGGGAACCTCGACCGGCCAGCAGTCTCCCCATGAGCACGCGGCGGTCCTGCTCGCGCGACTGCGCGGCAGACCAGTGCAAGCACCGCTGCGCGAACGACCTACGCAGCGTCAGTTACGCGATGTGCAGCGGCGCAGCCGGATCGCCTCCGCAGGAACTGTCACCATCAGTACTCTGCTGGCCTCCCGGGTGCTGCAAGGGCAGATCACCATGTCTCAGGCGATTGATTGGCAACGGCGCACACGCAGTGGTCCCTCGGCGATTCCACTGACCCCTTGAACCCCCCCCCCGCCCCTACCAAAGCACCTTTTACCGGGTGGGGGGCTGACCACCACAGAGCCCAATGGAGGATTCTTACCCAAGATCCGTGGGTCGCCCGCACCGAGGTGTACGGCAGAGGCTCCCCTCACTGGGTCGGTTACGCACCTCGCGCTCGGCTCGTCGTGCCCTGGGCGCCGTCGCCTTGGTATTGCTCCTGGTGTTGGCCGCGCTGCTGCTGTGGCATCCGAGTCAAGCCACAGGACCACGACCTCCGATGTCGACACAGAGCCTCCCCTTGCCGACCCTCTCGGCGGCCATCACCATCCATGTCGTTTTCGTCGGCGTGCCGCAAGAGGCCATCGTCATCGACAACATCGTGGCGGAGGTCCCCGGTGTCTACGAGCCGCGGGACTGGGGGCGGGCGTGGATCTTCACACCCTCTGCCGACGGCACGTTCGGGATGAACCTGCGCTACAATCTCACCTACGCGTTCCACAATGCCTCGGCTGAGTTCGCCCAAGGTCTTTGGGGGATTGCCAATGATAGTTCGCGGAGCAATGGACCAACCAGCTATCTGCAACAGTATGACAGCGACAGTGGGCTCAATCGACTGGCCTCCAACCCGGAGGTCCAGACTATCCACGTCTCTCCCGTCGAGCGATGGATCATCGACCACCGCGACGAGTACGAGCTGGGCTTTGCGGAGCCCTCCTATACCGTGTTCCTCCTCGATGCTTACTCCACGGGCTATCTGCCTCGCGACGCCTACCACTACTGGGAGTACCCGGTGATCACGTGGGGACCGGGTGAGAAGCGTACCGACATGCGCGCCTGGGGGGGGAACTCGACCTTCATGTTCCTCGACTTGAGCGCCGCCCCCTCGGACAAGGAGGGAGGCGAGACGGCCATGGTCGACCCGCCCATCTGGCACTACGGCCCCGACAAGGAGACCACCTACGGCCACAATGGCGAATGGACCGACCTCTCGGCCATGATCGGCGTCGACGTCGCGACCTTCACTCAGGCCCAGTTCGTCAAGACCTACATCTACAAGCCCCAACTCGGCCCCGTCTATGTCAGCTCCACCATCTTCGTGCTCGACCGTTCCCAACTCGAACCCGATCTCGCTGCGCGGATGGACTTCGACAAGATCCTCGATGCGATGCACTATTACATGCCCTGGGTCCCCTGGGATGGTTCACACAAGGTCCTCTACCTCCCCGAAGACGACCCGGGCATGTACGCGGCGATGATGGAGGCGCGACTCCGCTATGGCGGGCTAGCGTACAAGGCAAAGACGTTGATCAACTACATCGATCAGCATCCAGAGAAGTATGCTCGCGGTCCGGAGGGCTGGGTGCAGATGCGCATGAACCTCTTCATCCTGCCACGCGGGGAGGGCATCGAAATCCCCGCCTCCATCAACGGTTTCGCCCTACCCACGCCGGACGGCAAGAGCTGGGGGACCTTCGGCTGGACGGATGACGTCTATGAGTATGGCACAACTCAACAGGACGTCGAGTTCTTCCTCTACCAGGTCGAGGTCCACGAGGTCGGCCATGCTGTCGGTTTGACGCATCCGTGGAATTCGCTCATCAACACCAGCAGTGGCTATGTCTACGCTGATTCGTACATCTCGGACCAGTCCTATACCATCATGAGCTACCGCATGCGCTCCTTCCACGGCGACGAGATCGACCGCCGCAGCCAGGTGCGCGGCCACACGATCCTGACCCTCGAGCGTGCGGTCTACGATCTCAATGCCGGGTTGGAGAACCTGCGTGCGATGGGCAACAGCGAGGTCCCGCAGGCGAATGCGCCAGACTTCTACGCTGCCTCTGATGCCATTCGCCAGACCCATCTGCTCTTTGGTGCAGGGCGCTGGTACGATGCCTACTGGCAGGCGATGGAGGCGACCAACCTCAGTGCGATCGCCCTCAATGGGAGCGGTGGGCTCTCCCTCGAGAAGACCACCGTCACTTGGCAGGGGACAGTCACCGACCTCGGGCGCATCCAAGACATCCCTTACACCTCACGGACCGAGTTTTCCCCTTACCAGGACTATCACGAGGTTCCCTGGGACGGGAGCGTCGACCACCTCGACCTCTCGGTCACCTGGGACAATGGGGTGCGCTCCAAAGCCAACTTCTTCGCTGGATGGTCCTTCGATGGCGGTCTTGGGGCAGTGTTCGACCAGGAGGAACAAACACGTTTCACCCGGGGGAACCATGAGGGATTCACCATCGGCTGGCAAGACAGCGGCATGCGCGAGGCGACCTCCATCCATGCTGGTGCAGGCCTCTATACCAGCGCCGTGGCGGTCGATTATACCGTGACCATCGACGTGTATACCCGCCCCAATGCCCTGGGCACCGACCCGAATGGTCCGCAGGGCAGGTAGTCGTGTCCTCCCGGGGGTGAGTAGGGGGCTGGCGCTGCCCAGAGGAGGAGCGCATGGTTCCCTCCACGGCCGCCTCGAGAATCCCCAGGTCTTGGGAGATGCTCACTCCTCTTCGAGGGGATCAGGTGTGGAGTTGCTCTCCAGGCCGTGGCGCCGGAGCGCTGCGATGATCGCTTCGCGTTCTCGACGCTTGCGCACCATCCTACGGTGCTTGGCCATGCGGCGACGTCGCTGGCGGCCTTCACCCAGGGATGGTGCGATCTGACCTCGTGCCTCCCCCTCGGAGACGCCCGAGCGATGGTCGCGGCTCGAGAGTGCGGGTGCCAACGAGTCGGGAGCACCCGGGCGCGTGAGCAGCTGCTGTGCATGCTTCGGGGGCATGAGAGCCAGCTGGGCAGCCTCTACCTCTTCCGGTCCAGTCGCTTCAGCATACGCTTCGAGCAGGTGTGCGTTAAGGTCGAGGAATGTCTGTGCCCACGGGAAGGGGCGTGCCAGCCGCAACGCAGCGTTCTCCTGCCCGACGATGATCAAGGACGCGATGAGGGCCTCAGCGGTGGTCAAACGCAAGGGCTTGCCATAGTTGACGGCATTGGCCGCCAGCAGGTAGGGCAACGCTCGGCCCACTACCCGTGGTCGCCGCAGCAATCGAAGGCTCTGCGAGAACTGCCGCCAGGAGCAATCGAAGGCCACGATGCCATGTTCTTCGATGGCCGCGGCGTCTGCGGCCGAGAGCAGCACTTCGGACGAGGGGTCGAGCAGCAGCGCACCATAGGGGGTGCCGCGCAGGTTGTAGAACACTTCGGCAAGACCCAGCCGCCCCAGCCGCGTCCCGGTGCACTTCTTGGGGTCGCATTGGTCGAGGTGGTAGATGCCGACGTAGGGGCCCTCCTCCGGGAGAGCGCTGGGCAGCCCCCTGGCCGCAGCCCGCCGGCCCATCGCTCCCTGCTAGGCGACCTGGTCCTTGAAGGTGGTGGCGGCCATCCCTAGCCGCGTACCCAGCCCACGACTTCGGCCGAATCGGCAGCGGCCGAGGGCGCGCTACCCTCCCCCTTCCACTGGATCGTGCCGGCCTCGACGCCTTCGAGAAGGACTGCTGCGAGGAGCTCGGTGTCGACATCAATGGTGAACTGATCCTGCAGGGCGATGGCGACCTGCAGGGTCGAGCGCGGAGCGCGGTGGTTGAGGGCCTTGAGGCACAGAGTGCGAAGATCCTCACGCACGTTCCAGGGGAAGATGAACCACGCCCACTGGTCCGCGGGGATGGCGGTGGAGAAGAAATCGGGGGCGAGGATGCTGTGGGTGATATGCAGCAGCACTGCGGTCTGCACCCGTGCGGGGGCGAGGGAGTGCACATGCTCCCGAGCCAATCGCAGGCTGGCGCCGGTGTCGGTGAGATCGTCGACCACCAGAACTCGTTTGCCCTGGACATCGGCGGTCAGCGGGTGGGTGAGCGTTGCCGCGCCATCGGGGGTCGCAGTGACGCCCCAGTGGTCGACGTTGACGGCGTGCAGTTCCTTGATTCCCAGGAGGTCGCACAACAGCCGGGCTGCGACCCACCCCCCGCGGGTCAACCCTACGATCACGTCGGGCCGCGCTCCGGCGGCGACGACCTTGGCGGCGACCTCTCGCGCCCAGAGGTCGACCTGCTCCCAGCGCACCATCGTGCAATGGAAGCGCTCGACCGTCTCCTCGGCCATCCGCCCCCCTATAACGCCGCATGCTGCAGGCTGCCCTTGTAGGGGCTGTCCTTCGTGAACGGGATCGCCGGGATCACCTTGCGCAGCAGCGCTGCGCTGTTGGTGAGGTTTGCCCCCAGGGTCTTGAGGACCTCCTCGGTCGAGACAGGCTTGTCGGCCCACACATCATAGTCGGTGACCATCGCGATCGAGGCATAGCTCATCTCCAGCTCGCGAGCCAGAGCGACCTCGGGGCAAGCGGTCATGCCGATGATGTCGGCGAAGGTGCGGAACATCTTGCTCTCGGCTTTGGTCGAGAAGCGCGGTCCTTCGATGCACAGATACGTGCCCCCTGCGTGGTGGGGAAGATCGAGCGCAGCGGCCTGTGCAGCGATGATGCGACCGAGAGTCGGGCAGAAAGGTTGGTCCATCGGGATGTGGTAGACCTTGCCTCCGTCGAAGAACGTGGTAGGCCGGTTCTTAGTCAAGTCGATGAACTGGTCGGGGATGACGAACATCCCTGGCGTCAGCTCCTCTTGCAGCGAGCCGACCGCGCAGGGCGAGAGGACCCATTGTACCCCGAGGCAGTGAAGGGCCCAGAGGTTCGCGCGGAAATTGATCCTGTGCGGGGGTATGGTGTGCCCTTTGCCATGCCGGGGCAGGAATGCGGTGGGAACCCCACGGAACGTGCCTAGTTCCAGCGGTGCGCTGGGTGCACCATAGGGCGTTGCGATGGTGAGGCTGCTCACATTCTCGAAGGCGTCCTGGTCATAGACCCCGCTGCCCCCGATGATACCTACAGCCGCACGGGCCTCCACCTGGCGGTGCATGGACGTCACTGCAAGAGGCGGGGCATCAAGGCACCGGTCCGCCGAGGAGCAATCCGACACTAGCGGGGCGCGTCGTCACCATAGAGGTCGAAGCCGACCTTCAGGAGTACCTGCCTCGCAGACCGCAGGTCGGCAGAACTGAAGTAGCCTCGATAGTGTCCTTGCTTGTCGACGACGACGAACGAACGCGTCTGTTCATCAGCAATGAGCTTTGCAATCTCCGTTAGCTCGACGTTCTCCTCGACCTCCTGGAACTGGCTCTCCATGACCTCTCTTACCGTCAGGTCCGAGATGTCGCGTTGGGCCAACACCATCTCGAGGATTTGATCGCTCCGGACCATCCCGACCACTTGGCGTTGCTCGTCGAGCACGAGGGCCGTCCCATGACGAGCGGCGAACATCTGCCTCGAGCACTCGCGCAGCGAGAGAGTTGGCAGGACCGTGATGTGTTCGTCCGTGATGGGCATGTCGCGGACCCGCAGCATCTTTGCCGTTTCTGTGGGGACCTCCTCGGTTGCCATCGCAACACAAGCGTGGGGCGCACTCATAAAGGCTGTGCGGTCACTCATCGTCTGCATAGTAATCTGATACCCTCGGGGTGATCGAACCTTCCGCAGCAGCTGCGCACCGCAGCACATCCTCGAGCGTTGCTCGTAAGGTCGGCACCGATGCTGCTTGTACCTCCACGACGACCCGATCCCCCTGCCGGCTCAGCTGAACGCTGCCAGGGTCGTCAGGTGTAAGAGCCGCAAGGAGTGCGGCAGCAGCTCCCTCTGATGAAGTCTCAATCATTACCGTGGCGCGTGTTGTCCCCATCAGATCGTCTCCGCGGCACTCCTGGGGTCGAAGGGGGACCTGCTGTGCCCTTGGGATGCTCATCATCTCCACCTCCCATGACCCTATCCCTTTAAGGGAGTCCATCGTTTGCGGAGGCGAGGGTGTCACTTTGGCGGCGCACGTCAACCCCTACGAATCGGCTGTCAAGCAGATGACCAACGCGGCGAAGCTGATGAACCTCGAGGCGGAGCTCCTGGAGGTCTTCTCGCACCCCCGTCGCATCCTGACCGTGCACTTCCCGGTCAAGATGGACAACGGTTCCATCAAGGTGTTCACCGGCTTCCGCAGTCAGCACAACCACGCCCTCGGCCCATGCAAGGGCGGAATCCGTTACCACCCGGGCGTCTCGGTCGACGAGGTCAAGGCGCTGAGCATCTGGATGACCTGGAAGTGCTCCCTCGTCGGCGTGCCCTTCGGTGGAGGAAAAGGCGGAATCATCGTCAACCCCAAGGACCTCTCGCAAGGCGAGCTTGAGCGCATGACACGCCGCTTCGCCTACGAGATCGCTCCGTTCGTCGGTCCTGACACGGACATCCCTGCGCCTGACGTCTACACCAATCCGCAGACCATGGCGTGGTTCTACGACACCTATAGCGCATTGGTGGGCTCAGACCAACCGGCCGTCATCACCGGAAAACCGCTGTCGCTCGGCGGATCCGAAGGGCGCTCCGATGCCACTGCGCGCGGGTTGAGCATCGTGGTGCGGGAGGCTGCCAAGGCCAAGCGCATGCAGCTCAAGGGGGCGAAGATTGCAATCCAGGGCTATGGCAACGCTGGGTCGTTTGCCGCCGAGCTGCTTGGAGCCATGGGCGCCAAGGTCATCGCCGTCACCGACAGCCTCGGTGGTGCGATTTCTCCATCGGGAAAAGCCCTCGACATCAAGCAACTGTGGAAGCACAAGAACGAGACCGGTGGTGTCAGCGGCGCCCCGGGCAGCCGCAAGATCTCCAACAAGGAGTTGTTGGCATTGGATGTCGACTTCCTCATTCCTGCAGCACTCGAGAACCAGATCACTCGCTACAACGCCAAGAACGTCAAGGCGACCGTCATTGCCGAGGCCGCCAACGGTCCAGTCACGCCGGAAGCCGACCGTATCCTCAACGAGAACGAGGTGTTTCTCTGCCCCGACATCCTCGCAAATGCGGGGGGAGTGACCGTCAGCTACTTCGAGTGGGTCCAGAACCGATATCGCTACTTCTGGGACCAGCCTACGGTCAATGAGCGTCTCGAGAAGATGATGGTCCGCGCCTTCGACACCATGCACGCCACTGCGGGGAAGTTCAGCTGCGACAACCGCACCGCGGCCTACATCGTCGCGATGGGGCGCGTCGCCGAGGCCACCCGCGCCCGCGGCATCTGGCCCTGACATCGATTCGCGGCCATCGGTGCTCCGGGAGACTCATGGCGCCGACGCCACCGCCGTGGGTCAGCGATGGCCTATGTGCAGCGGCAGGGCAACTCGTCGCGCACGGATGGTGTGGTCGGTGCATCGGCCGGGCCTTCGCCGGTTATGGGCATGGGTTGACCAATCCACAGCGCATGGAACTGCTGCTGCCGCCGCAGGTGCGCACGTGGCTGCCAGCAGAGGCAGATTGCCCGTTATGCCTTGGCATCCTCATCGACATCGCGCGTCTGGCCAGGCTCGTCGTCGAGGCCTCGGCGCCCTACGAGTTCCAGACCTTGGCAGTCGGAGCCTTGCTCGATCGCTCCCCCGAGGACGCCCAGGGGATGGCGCTGGCACCACTGGGGGATGTCGCCAAGCCCGAGCCATTACGACGGGAATTCAATCGGGAGGTGGGCAAAGGGGCGCTCGCCTTGCTCCCAGGCAAGACCGCAGACGTCAAGATGCCCGACCTGGTGGTACAGGTCGACCCACTGTTCCTGCGCACACGTGTGCAAGTGCGAAGTACCTACTTCGCCGGACGGTACCGCAAGCTCGTCCGGGACATCCCCCAGACCCATTGGCCCTGCCGCAGCTGTCGCGGGCACGGCTGCGATGAATGCGAAGGCACTGGCGTGCGCTATGCCATCTCGGTCGAAGGACTCGTTGCTCCGACCTTGATCGAGGCGTGTGGTGGCAGCGGGGCACGCTTCCATGGCATGGGACGAGAGGACATCGATGTACGGATGCTTGGACGTGGCCGGCCCTTCGTCATCGAAGTGCTCGAGCCCACACGACGGACGATAGACGTCCCCTCGATGGAGTCTCGGATCAACGACCTCGCCACCGGTCGTGTCGAAGTGCTACAACTACGAGTGGCCGCTCGGGAGTTGGTGAGTGCCTACAAGGACGAGGGTGCCCAGAAGTCCTACCACCTGACAGTGGTAACCGACACCCCGCTGATCGGCGCATCCCTTGAGGCGTTGCGCACGCTCGTGCCAAGTCTCCAGGGGATAACGCTCGAACAGCGCACCCCCCGCAGGGTCAGCCATCGGCGTGCCGATCTCGTGCGCCAGCGACGTGTCGTCATGCTGCGAATCGACACCCCGGCCGACAGCTGGGAGAGGGGCAGCCAATTCGAAATGACCCTCCGTGCCCAGTCCGGCACGTATATAAAGGAGTTCATTTCTGGGGACGGAGGCCGGACGGTCCCTTCAGTGTCCTCCCACCTGGGAGTGCCTGCACGGGCCGAGGCCTTGGACGTCATCGCCGTCCACGACAAGGACGAGGATACCCCCCAAGGGGCAGAGGGCTGACCATGCGACGCTCCCGCGGACTACGGAATAAGACCCGTCACATCCTCCATGTCAGCCCCAGAAATCGAGGTAAGTTGACCATTACAGCCACGATGCGCCCGTTCAAGGTCGGAGACCGCGCGGCGGTCGTCCTCGAGCCCCGGGTCCATGCAGGCATGCCGCACCGCCGCTTCCAGGGCACCACTGCCGTCGTGCTCGGTCACCAAGGGAAGGCCGTCGTCGTCCAAATCTACAACGGCAACAAGGCCAAGAAACTGATTGTCCGGCCTGAACACCTGCAGCCCTTGTAGGTGACCATCGCATCGCTGAGGGGGTAGAGCAACGTGGCGGATGAGGCGCAGGTGGATCTGGGAACGGTCAAGCGGCTCCTGAGTACCGAGGGTGCACGCCGCGAGCTCAGCTACGAACAGCGGCTGGCCCTGCAGCATGCCGAGTCATTCTCCCCTCTGACCGACGGCGCCCATGCGGAGCTCCTCAAGAAGGTGCAGGCGATTGACGAGCGCATCTCGCCAGCCGTCTGCCTCAAGATCATCGAGGTGCTCCCCCGGAGTTCTGAGGAGGTCCGGGCCCTGTTCACCAAGGAGCGCTACAGTCTCGAGACCGCGACGGTCGAGAAGATCCTCGCGCTGGTCGAGGACACCCTCCCCTGACGCAGTGCCGTCGGAGGAGTCCGCCATGGAGGACCACGCGTACATCCTGGACTTTTTAGCCCAGGGCCCTGTCGATGGTCGTCGCTTCAAGCGCGAGCCGCTGGCGTTCGCCCTGGGAGAGACAGAGTTCAAGCTGCTCGAGTTAGTCCCCAAGGACGATGCGACCCTGACCTTGGGGGAGCGAATCTACATCGGCAAGGAGGTCCATCTGCGAACGAAGGTGCTCCATGTCAAGCGTCGAGTCGGGATGAATGAGTTGACCGCCGCGGCGCAGAATGAGCTGCCCTTCGTGCTCGAACAGCTCGTCAAGGCCCAGGAGGAGCGCTTCGTGGCCTTCTACAACGAAGCTGGTGCAGTCAGCACGCGGCTCCATATTCTCGAGCTCCTCCCGGGCCTGGGCAAGAAGACCATGCTCAAGATCGTCGAGGAGCGCAAGCGCAAGCCCTTCGCGAGCCTCGCCGACCTCTCCGAGCGCGTGCCACTGGTGCACCATCCGGAGAAGCTGATCGCCCGGCGTATCGAGCAGGAGATCTCTGACCCCTCACAGAAGTACCACATCTTCGTGGCGCCCTGAGGTCCCATGACCCGGCGGCGTCGCCGCGACGGCAGCCGCCGTCCCCCTCTTGGTCAGCATTTCCTTCGGGACCGTAAGCTGGCCGACCGCTTTGTCGCCGGGGCCGCGCTCGTTCCGGGCGAGCGCGTACTGGAGATTGGTCCCGGTCGGGGCATACTCACCACGCGGCTGGCCGCGACTGGTGCCCACCTCGAGGTGATTGAGATCGATCGGGAATTCGCCTATGGCGTGCCGCTGCTGGAAGGCTGTTCCAAGGTAGCTGTCCACATCGGCGATGCCGCGATCTTGCATTGGCCTCGGGTCGAGGTGTTGGTCGCCAACCTCCCCTTCCAGGTCAGTGGCCCGGTCCTCGGCCGCGTGCTCGATCCCTTCGTTTCGCATCCCATCGGTCGCGCGGTCTTGATGGTGCAACTCGAAGTCGCCTCACGGCTGTGTGCCAAGGTCGGCACGCGTGATTGGGGGCGCCTTTCGGCCAAGGCTGCCTACGCCCATGACGTCGAACGGCTGGAGGTCATCCCCCCTGGGGCTTTCGACCCCCCTCCCAAGGTCCGCTCGGCCATCGTACACCTCAGACGACGGGCGCCACGGGTGGAGGTAGAGGACCTACGATTGCTCTGGGGCCTCATCGATGGCTTGTTCCAGCACCGGCGCAAGCAAGCCCGCAACTCTCTGTTGCTGTGTTCCCCTGCTCTTGGGGTTCGCCCTGCCGCCGTCCAATCGCTAATCGACCACGCAGGAGCAGAAGGGGAACCCTGGCCGCGGCTGCGGCCCGAAGCGCTCGACTTGCCTGCATTGGCACGTCTGTGCGATTCGCTCGCCCGGGACTGTCGATAATCAGACGACAACACTTTGTGGCGCCTCTGCCACTGCCCACGCCGATTCCATGCGTCCCAAGGGACACATCCACGGGATGGCCGCATCGCCCGTACAGTCCACCCTCGACGGCGGCGACGCACCGACCGTCGAGGCGGTCTTGGCAGAGGCTGAGCCGGCGCAGCGGGAGCTGCTCGCTGGCGTGCGGCGGTCCCTGCGTGAGCTACCGGACGTCAGCGAGGGATTAGTCTACGATCGGCAATCGCGCATCTGGGCGCCGACCTTCTATCTTGGCCTGGAAGAGCTGTGTCACCTCCGGTGGGGACGCAACGCGGCAGTGACCGTGCCGATACGGAGCCGTAGCGAGTTGCCGGTGCTCCTGCAGGCACGAGAGGTCCGCGATGACCTGTTGGCCATTGTCGAGGTCGCTCGCGACTATGGCGGGGTGCGATGGCCTAGCTTCGTGGTGCGTGATGGCGAAGACGTGGCAGCTGTCGTCGACCTGATCGGGGTGCGTGCCCAGCTGCTCCGCGGGATTGACCCGCGAAACGCGACCCTTGACCAGTGGACCAGGCCCTAGCGTCGCCGAGGGCCGCTGCGACTCACACCGCTCCGTCTGGCCGCCCGCTTGCCCGAGCGGCCGGAACGCCGCCCTTTGGCGGCGTCGGCCAACTCCTCTGTGTGCACCGCGTCCCGAAGCCGCAGGACGACCAGTACCACAAGAGCAGTGATCACGGTCCCGATGACGAGATAGACGACGGTATTGTCATAGGGCGCCGTCGTAGTCGACGTGGCGTCCGGCCACCGAGCGAGGGTGCCCTTGGCGCCGACGATAAGGGCCCACGCCCCGTCAGGGCCAAAGGATGCAGAGAAAAGGTTGTTGAAGTTGCCGTGCGTGCTGACAACGGAGAAACTGACGTCCCGGATGCTGGGTACCGCACCGTTGTAGCGGAGGATCAGGCCGCTGTCGGCCATGAGTAAGCCCGTGTCCGATGTCGGGTCCCAAATGATATCGAAGAGCCGGTTGGGCGTACCGGTGACCACCACCGTTGTTCGACCATTCCCGTCGAGGGTCAGTACGGTCCCGCTCGAGCCGCAGAAGAAGGGCCGGCCATCGTTGCGGAAAGCCACGCCGTTGAGGATGTCCGCGGGGAACTGCGTGCGATCATGCTGGACCAGGTCGGTGGAGTCTCCGCTGATGCGAAGCACCGTGTGGTCGAGACCGACGGCGTAGCCGACCTCCCCGCCAGGGGAACTCCCATACCGGTAGAGTTGGGTATGGACCGAGGGGGTCGGGAGGCGGGTGAAGTTGGAAGATGTGGCGTCAAAGCGAAGCACCAGTCCCTCCCCCGGGCGGTCGTCGATGGGAATCGTGCCACCGACGATGATGGCCGTACCGGAACTGACCCAATCAACGTCATACAGCTCCATGGTCGTCCCCGTGGGGAGCCCGCTCATCGAGCCGTTGCTCTGCATCCACCAGGCATGGCCACCCCCACCGACCACCAGGGCACGGGTCGTTCCAGGCTGGAAGGCGATAGCTCGCAACGGGAGTCCCGTCGACCGTGTCAGGGTGGCCAACGAGCCACTGGAACCATCATAACGGACAATCGCGCCGTGATTGCCAACGGCGAAGATCACCGAGCTCCCACCCATGCGTGACGCGCCCAGCAGGTCATCGCTCTGCACGCGATCGAGGATCTGCACGGCGGCTTGGTCGGTGCGTTTCGATCCCTCTTGCCCCGATGTTACCTGAAGGGAGGCTAGCAGCAAGGACGCCACAATCATCAGCGCGACGCGTGCGCCAGACCGCCACTCCATGCGCGTACGATGGGAAGGCGTGGCATCAACCTTTGCCGCCACAGCCAGTCTCGGGCAACGCGCGGCCACCTGCAAGGCTTATTACTCGACCCCCATTGGCGCCCGTTGGTGGAGAATGGTCAAGGGTGATGTCGCAACCGCACTCGGTCCAATCCTGACCAAGGTCATCCACGCCCTGCAACAGGACCTCGACCTCGACGACATCTACGATCTGGTCAAGGACCAGCTGCTGACGGTGATGCTGGTCCAGCGGATTGTGGTCTCCTTCCTTGACACCGAGCGTGCGCGATTGTTGGCCTACGTGTTGCACGACGATCTGCCAGGGGAGGTAGTCACGGGCTTCTCGATCCCCAAGCTCTACCATGGCCCGTGGAAGGCCGTGCTCACTGGCGAGGCGGTCGTCGCCCGCCCAATCACCAGCAGCAGCACGCCTGCAGACAGCCCGTTGGCTAAGCAGGGAATCCGCTCCTACATCTGCCTCCCGATCGTCGCTCGCGGCGAGACCGTCGGGATCCTCGAACTCGATAGCGACGCCAAGGGGGAGAGCGAGGTCTTCGGCAAGGAGCACGTCGCGCTTCTGCGGCCGCTGACCGAATTGCTCGGTCTCGCCCTCGAGCGCCAGCGCAACCTAGACGCCGTCAAGGATCTCACACGCAAGTCGCAGACCGTCCGTGCGCTCGGACAGCTGGCCCTCCGCGGCGGCAGTCTCGATGCCTTCCTGATGGAGGCCATGACGGGCATTCAGGCGGCTTTTGGCTATGCCAATTGCGGTTACTTCCAAGTCGACTCGGCGGTGCAGGAGCTCGTCCTGACGCACACGGCGGGGAACTTCAAACGTGAACAGAAGTTGTGGACCCGCCACTCGGTCGAGCAGGGCTTGCTTGGGCGCGCCTACCGCATGGCCACGGTCGTGCTCTGCAACGACACCGAGAAGGACCCCGATCACGAGAAACTCCCGGAGATGGAGGTGCGTTCGATGCTCGTAATCCCGGTAGTCCTGGGCATCGAGGTCGAGGGGCTTGTGGTCATCTCTAGCCCTTCGGTCAGTCACTTCCGCGAACAGGACATCGCCATCAGTGAGATGCTGGGCCTCATCGTGGCCATGAAGGTCGCCTCAGAGAAGGTCCCCGAGCGATTGATCGGCGCCTAGAGGATCACCGCCCCGCCGCTGGGACAGTCATGTAGCTGCATGGTACGGCTCCCCGCGGGATGGGCGGCGTCGGCAGCGGCCGTCAGCGTGAAGGTCTGACCTCCGAGCACATCAGGATCGTCATCGTCGAGGAAGATCTGCAGCGTCTGCGGCAACTCGCGGTCGAGTGCCGGTACGGTGTCGGCGATGTAGGCGAAGCGCTGAGGCAGCGTCGCGCTCTCGCCGGGGAAGTAGAGCATGCGCTCCGAAGGGGTCCTGAGCTCCAGGCGGACGAGTTTGGGGGGTATCGGCGCCCCGCGGATCATCTCGATCTCCACCAGCATCGCCGAGAGGCGCACCACAGGCACTCCATCGACCTCCCAGGGCTCGCAGCTGGCCGTGACCACACCGATGGCGAATGCCGGCCGGGGTGCCGAGGTCGCTGGGGGTGCAGCTAGTTGGACGGTCGACCACAAGAAGTAGCCCGAGAGGGCCATCAACCCGACCGCGATTACCGTGACCACCGGACCGGCGACCGCCGCCTCGGCACGCCAGATGCGCGTAGCTGGGTTCATCTGCCCTCCTCCGTTGGTCTTGCCCCAGACCCTTCGCCGTAGCTGGAGGAGACCTGGCTCCTGCGGGCATCTCCGATGCGGCCTCCCGGATGGCAGGCCGGGAGGCCCGGTCCACGACTACGGACCGATCATCGGTAGGGCCCCCAGGCTCCCCCCAGTAGGTGATGGGGGAAGTCCGGAGCCATGTCAATCTCTAGCATGGTACAAACTAGCACGGGACCTACAAGTATCTTTCGCGCCTCCATCGGTGACAGGGCAAAGCAACTGCCCTCGTGGGAGGTGCCGCCGTCATCACGTGCGAGGGAGGTCCTTGACGGCTGCCGCGATGCGGTCCATGCCCTCGTCAATGGTCGCCTCTGAAGTCGCGTAGCTGAAGCGCAAGTGGCCCGCCCCTGCCGCTCCAAAGGCAGAGCCCGGAGAGCAGACAACCCCATTGCGCAGCAAGTGCATGGCGAGCTCTTGGTCCGGCAACCTGAAGTCGACGGTCGGCATGGCGTAGAACGCCCCCTTCGGTGCGGGGCAGTGGAACCCCTCGATGCCGTTGAGCCGCGCGACAATCCTGTCGCGACGGGCGCGGAAGGCCTTCTTCATGGCGGCGAGGAAGGTGCCGTCGGAGGAGAGGCCAGCCACCGCTGCGACCTGGACGGGAGTGGGGGCGCACGCGACTGTATAGTAGTGGAGCATCCCCAGTTTCTCGGCGACCTCGTGGTCGGCAATCAGGTATCCTAGGCGCCAACCGGTCATCGCCAGTGTCTTGCTGAAGGAGTTGACCATCACCGTGCGATCGCTGTATGTGAGCATGCTGTGGTGGCTCCCCTCGTAGACCAGTCGGTCATAGACCTCGTCGGAGATGATGACGAGGTCATGGTCGGCAGCAAGGTCAGCGATGGCCCGAGCGTGCTGTTCTGAGAAGACTCCGCCCGTGGGATTGGAGGGGCTATTGACGACGATGGCCTTGGTCTTGGGTCCGACGAGATCTTTGAGTTCCTCCTCCCGGGGAAGGAACCCATCCTCCTGCCGCAACGTATAGGGCACGGGGGTCGCGCCCATCAACCGTGCGTGAGGGCCGTAGAAGACGAAACCTGGATCAGGGATGAGCACCTCGTCGCCATGGTCATAGAACCCCAGCGCCGCGACCCACAGTGCCTCACTGCCACCGATGGTGACGACGACCTGCTCGGCCGAGAGGTCTGGGCGATAATGCCGGTTGTAGTCAGCGATGGCAGCCTTCAGGTCAGGAATGCCCGAGATGGAGGCGTACTTGTTCTGACCTGCTGCGACGGCTCGCGAAAGGGCAGCTTGGACCTCAGCCGGGGGTTGGAAATCAGGTTCGCCCAACCCCAAATGCACCGCGTCCTTGGATGCGATCTCGAACATCTTGCGGATGCCAGATGTCTGGATTCCCACCGTGCGGGCTGCGAACCGCGGGTGCATGATCGGGGCAAGGTCGAGGTGCCCAAAAGGGTTCTGCCGGCACCCTAGCGACGCCGCACGGGCTGGATGGGACCGCGGCGCACGACCTTTCGTCGGACTACCCGGCGCGGCTGCTGAGGGCGCAAGGAACCCCCCCGGGGCGGCAACCGGGCCGCGGGGGCGTCGGAATCGCTGTCGTGGTCCCCTTCGTCCACATCGGGGCCCTCCTCCAATCCGAGCGTGTCGCCCTGATACCCCTCGACGGCAGCCCCAACGTCATCGTCGGCACCCTCGAGCACGTCTTGGTCGACATCCTCTGGATGGACCTCGGCGATGGGCTCTGCCTCAAGGATGTCCTCATCTTCCTCGTCTGAATCGACCACTCGTGGCGGCCGCGGCCGAGGACGCGACACCTGCCTGGAGCGGCGTGGACGGGTCTGTGCGACCGCGGGTGGGAGCCCCAGCTCTGAATCGAGCTCGTGAAGCCGGTCGGTGATCTCCTCATCGACCTCGGGGTCGAATGGATCATCCTCCCGCACGACCACGCGCTCGGGCGAAGGGCGGCGCGTGCTGCTGCGACGTGGGGGAGGGCCGTACTCGCGTTCCTCCTCCTCGTCTTCGTCGTACTGCTCGTCGGCGTAGGTCGATCCACGCAGCTGCGCTGGGGGTCTGCGACGCGGCGGGGAGGCCGGCGCTTCGTCTTCCTCCTGATCGAGGTCATCATCCCAGTCATCGTCTCGGTCGTAACGGGATCGGGGGAGGTCCTCGCTTGGACCCCCGCGACCGTGGTAGAGTGCCGCTGCCACCACGATGAGCAGCAACACCAGCAACGCTGCCACCGGGCCGTATTGCACCCACGCACTGACCGGAGGCTCCCCGGTGGTGGGCGCGAGGATCACGATCTCGACGCTCGCCGTCACCGGATGACTACCATCGCTGACAGTGAGGGTGATCCTGTGTGTCCCCTCCTCAAGTTGGACGCTGAGGGTCTTGCCCCCTCCGAGCGAGCCGCTGATGTTCGAGGACCAGGCAAAGGTCAGCAACTGTCCCTCAGGGTCGGTGCCGCTCCCTTCGAAGGAGATCAGTTCCTCAGGGGTGTAGTCGGCCTTGTCGGGAAGGACGCTGATGCGAACGTCCGTGGGCGGCAGGTCGACGGCGACGACGCTCAGCTGCCATTGCACCTCGACCGCGTTGACGCCATCGGTGACGCTGACGGAGACCGCATGGGTACCGATGTCGAGGTCGCTGGGGGTGAAGAGGAAGAAGTACTGGTCCGCCCCGACAGTGCGGGTGTCGTAGGACCAGTGGTAGGTGAGGTTCGTCCCCTCGGGGTCGATCGCCTCGATGCCGAACTGCGCTTCGGTGCCTACCGAGACGGTCACCGGACCTGCGTTGGGATACGTGCCGTTGATTCGTGGGGGGAGATTGAGATCGCTGACGGTCACTTTCCAAGTCAGTTCGGTAGTGGCGAGCCCGTCAGTGGCCTGGACGCGCAGGGTGTGTTCGCCCTTCTGCTGCTCCGTCGCGGTGAAGTTGTAGGAGTTGGTGCTGACGTGAAGGTCGGTCGTGTCCAACCGCCATGAGAGGTTGAAGGGGTCACCGTCGGGGTCGGAGGCACCGGCGGTGAAGACCTGTGAACGGCCCACGGCAACGCTCAGCTCCACAGCGGTCGGAGAAGTTCGCGTCAGGACCGGTGCGGCATTGTTGGTCGTGACGCTGACCAGGAAGGTATCACTTCCCTCCTGGTCATCATCGTCGACGACCACCAGTCGGACCGTGAAGGTTCCTTCGCTCTCGTAGGTGTGGGTCAGGGGGTCGAGCGCGGTGGTCACCACATCTTCGGAGCCATCGCCCGTCAAGTCGGCACGCACTTCGACGATCTCGCCATCCGCATCCTGCGCGTCGAACTCCAGCAACACGCTCTTGCCCACAGAGGCGACCCGGTCATCCCCGCCGTCGACGCTCGGCGGCGTGCCCACGAAGCTGTTGAATGGGAGGTCGATGCCACTTCGCGCGCCCTTGCTGCCATAGAGCAGCTCACCGCCGCCGCCATGGACCGAGACCTCCAGTTCGAGTCGCAGGCGGTCGCCGACCGTGATGTTGGTGAACGCAAGGGGGGCACTGACCGTCACCTCGATGCTCTCATCGGGGGCGACGTCAGTCGCCGTCGTCCGGCCTGAGGCCAACTCTGTGGTGTCCTTGAGGAGCGAACCGCCCAGCTGGAGGCCCTGCAGGGTCGCTGAGCCGCTGTTGTGGACCCACAGGTGGAGCAGCGCATCACCGTCGAGGGTGGCGTTCTTGCGCAGCGGGTCCGTGGTGAAGGCCGCCAGCGACTGCCATTCCTGCTGCCCTTGGGTGGACCCGGGGAAGAGGGGTACCCACGTGTCGGGCAGCGCTATCGTCAACGGAGCCTCGGCGCTCCCGTGGGCGAAGTGGAGGGAGTTCTCTTCCCGCAGGAACAGGATCTTGGTCGCCTCCTGAGTAGGTGCGATGGTCACGTGGACCGGTGTGCTCCCATTGCTGGATTGGCCCCCGTTGTCCTGGACTTCGAGGTAGGGGTCGAAGCCCCCCGCACCCTCATAGGCATGGTCGACGGTGTTGGTGGTCACCCAGCCACTGACGGTACCATCATCGAAGTGGAAGTTGTACCGCACGACGACGCCATCCTCATCGCTGCTGTCGTTGCCCTCGAAGTGCAGCGGCTGGCCGGTTCCTGCGCTGGTGGGGCTCACCCTCAGCACTGCGGTTGGTCCCTTGTTGACTCCTCCGACGACCGCGGCGATGGTGAAGTTCGCGTTGTTGGTCTCGTCAGTCTCTGGGACGCCGTTGGTCGGGTCTGCCGTGGCCCACAGCTCATGGGTCCCCGCGGTAGCGAGCCACGGTAGCGTTACATCGTCGGCACCGCCGGGCGGGACTGAAACGACGAAAGCGCCGATGGGCAGGCCGTTGGGCGGGGGGCCGTCAGTGAGGCTGAGATTGGCGATCACCCCGCCTGTGCCGTCGTTATGGACGGTAACCGAGACGTTGACCACTTCACCAGCGGCGGGGGTCGAATCAGAGGCGAGGACGTCACCCGCGCTGATGCGCAAGTCGTAGGTCAGGCTGGTCGATCCGTCGATGGTGACCTGCTGAGCTGCAGGAGTTAGGGGCAGGTCGCTCAGATCGCCACTGGCCGTCAGTACCGGTGCACCTCCGCTACTGGGGGCGAAGGTCGTCACGCTCAGCAGCGGTTGCTGCAACCGTTCGGCAGGCGGGGCACTGGTGTAGTTGATGGTACCGCTGATGAGCGTGGCGCCGACGAGCTCTGTCACGGTGATCGTCGGCATGCTTCCCCCACCGACCGAGTCGGTCAGAGTCGCCGAGGGGTGGCCCCAGCCCAGCGGGAGGGTCAGGCTCAGCGTCAACGAATCGGTCCGTGTCGAATCGGTGCGGAAGAACGGCAGCTCGACGTCATAGGTCAGCTGCTCGCCGGCGGCGGCGGTCTGTGGACCGCTGATCACGAGCCCTTGGACATCCAGTGCACGGCGCACCGCACCGTAACCGTCGACGCGCCCAGCACCGGTGGCGTTGTTCCACTTCGGATCCGTGGCAGGGGCCGAGGCGGGACCCTCCATCGTCGCAGTGTGCCGCAGCAGGTTCTTGACCTGCGCGGGCGTGATGGCCGGGTGCACTTCCTTGAGGAGCGCCACGATGCCGGCGACATGGGGAGCAGCAAGGGAGGTCCCACTGAGAGTGGTGACGTTGTCCGAAGAGCCAGCCTCGGCGGTCGTGATGAGCACGCCGGGTGCCACGACGTCTGGTTTGAGCTCGTCGGTGGTCGTGGCATCCCCGTCGGAGATCCGCGGTCCACGGCTCGAGAGCGCCCAGGAGTGGTCGTCACTGCGCTGGGGGGTGCCTGCATCATCGTAGGCCCCGACCGTGATGGCCAGATCTGCCGAAGCGGGTTGGCCCATCCGTGCCGCAGGACCGTCGTTGCCGATGGCGACCACGGGGATGATCGCGGTCTGGCTGACGAGGGTGTTGACCGACTGCGAGACCGCGCCGGTGCCATCGTCGTCCTCGTCGGTGGTCACCGCGATGATCGCCACCGTGATGTTGAAGATGGCAGCGTTGCCCTTGACCCAGTTAATCCCCTCGATGAGGTCGGCAGCGGTGTCGATGGTGTCCCCTCCATCGAGGACGCGGACGTCGACCAGACGCGATCGGGGCGCCATGCCCCGATAGGTGGAGAACTTCCCGTTGCCTCCGGTGCCCGCGGCGACCGCCGCCACAGCGGTGCCATGACCGTCGTCGTCGGCCGGATCGATGGCGGGATTGATCCCCGCTCCTGAGGAATCTGCGCCACCGGCGACCTTGGGATCGGAAGTGCCAGAGTCGTCATCGAGGTCATCCAACGAGGCGTGGATGGCATTGTCTATCCCTGTGTCCAGCACGGCAATCGTCACCCCTGTGCCCTCATAGTCATAATCGTTGAGGACCGTGTGATCGAAGAGGAAGGATGTCGCGATCCGGATGTTCTCGCGCGAGACATCGAGGGTTGGTCGGACCGGCGGTGCATACTGCACCTGAGCGACGCCCTCGATGCGCGCTAGGGATCCCAGCCGCACCAGTGGCAGGTCGTGGAACGTCACGAGGTTGAGGGAATGGAGCTCGGTAGGTACCGTGCCAAGGTCTCGGAGGTCCCGCCTGCCGGCGCTGTCGAGGGGATGGGAGAGCACCGCGATGACATCGGCGCTTCCCAAGGGGTGGGCGATGGCAGCCTCTTCGAGGCGGTCGTCAATCCCATCGTCGTCGCTATCGTGCAGGTAACTGGGAGTGACGATACCCACCTGGGCATCGAATCCTTCAGGGAAGGACCCGCAGATTGGGGCCTCAGCTGCTAGAGTGCCAATAAGCGGAGCCGCTTGCCCAAGGGTCAGGAGCACTGCCAGGTAGGTCAGGAGCCAGCGGCTCCTGAGGGTGGCATGCATCATCATCAAGCCCGGGATGCGCGTATTTAATCATGTCGGTCGGACGGGTGCTCCTGGGATACCGCGCCGAAGCTCGGTCACTCCTGTGGAGCCTTTATGTTCGGGTACCCTGCCTGCTCATGGCGGCCTTGCCGCAGGGTTACGAGTGATGGGCCGCCGCGTCCGCGTCAGCCGACCACAGGGAGATGGCACCCCCGCACAGGTTCGCAGAGTGGTCCGTGATCAGGAGTGGGGGCCTCTGGCTGAGCGGACATCGGCCCAAGGCAATCAGGAGGGCAGCGAGTGGGGTAGTTGGGAGGTTGGGGTCAACTCCATCCCCGAGCTTGCGTCGAGGGCTGACCCGCATGGACTTCCACGCACCCGCGCGCCCATCCGTGGGGGGCACACGCCTAGGGACTCGGTCGTCGCACTCGAGGAGATATTCGTTCCGCAGGATTTTCCTTATTCCGTTGGCCGGTTTCACACCCTGTTCAAGTTGTTCGTGGTCGCGACCTGGCCGTTGATTGCGCTGGCGTGGCTCGTGCAGCTGCCCCAGCACATCGAGAGGCAGGTGATCGTGCTGATGGAAATGCTCCTGATCGTCGGGGTCCTCGTAGCAGCGATGTGGGTCTGGACGATCAAGCCTCGGCTCACGCGACATCGTGTCGACGATGAGGGGGTGCATCTCCACCAAGGATACGCCATCGACCTGCGTATCCCCTGGTCGGCAATCGAATCGGCGCGGCACACAGACGAGAGGGGAAGGCGGTTAGGCGTATTCGTCCGCGGGGGGACGCTCTACGTCAGCGGAGAGCGCTCGAACCGCGTGCTGCTGCGCCTCGACCCCGATGCGGACTTGCACTTCAAGGGCAAATCCTTCGAGGAGGTCGTCGTCGATGTCCTTGAGCCCGACCGGTTCATCCGGTGCATCGAACTTGGGAGGGCGGAGCCCCTGCTCATCCCCCCGATGGAAAAGTCCGTCCCGACGGAGAAAGAACGGTGAGCGACCGCACGCTGCTCTTCGAACCGACTCATCGTGATGGGCTGGCACGCCTCGGTCGCCTGCACACCGCACACGGTATCGTACAGACCCCGACCCTCCTCCCCGTGGTCAACCCCAACGAGCGGACGATTCCTCCCTCGGAACTCTACGAACGATTTGGCGTCCGCATGCTGATCACCAACGCCTACATCCTCTCACAGAAGGAGGCCCTGCGAGACGCCGCTCTCAGACGTGGCATCCATGCGCTGCTCGACTTTCCCGGGGCAGTGATGACGGACAGCGGCGCATTCCAGGTGAGCCGATACGCTGCGGTGGACCCCGACCCGATCGCCGTGGTCGCGTTCCAGCGCGACATCGGTGTCGACCTGGGCACGGTCCTGGACGTGATCTCCCCAGGGGAGGTTCCCTATGAGCGGGCAACAGCCGACGTCGAGGAGACCCTCCGGCGGGTGCGAGCGGCGACCGACCCGACCCTGCGAGCAGACCTACCATTAGCCGGGACGGTCCAAGGCTCCGTCTACCCCGAACTTCGGGAGCGGTGCGCAGCGGAACTCGCGACCACCGATTGTGCGTTACATCCCATCGGGGGGGTCGTGCCCCTGCTCGAGGCGTACCGTTATGGCGATGTGCTCGACGCGGTGCTCGCGGCTCAGGGAGGCCTGCACCCGGGCCGGCCGGTTCACCTCTTCGGCGCAGGTCACCCGATGATGCTGGCGCTGGCGTGCCTGCTCGGTTGCGACTTGTTCGACAGTGCTGCGTATGCGCGTTTCGCCGCCGCCGATCGCCTGGTCTTCACCGATGGAACACGCCTCCTGCGAGACCTTGCGGAGTTGCCCGCAGGCGCCCCGGCGTTCGTCGGAGTCGATCTGCAGGGCCTCCAAGCTATGTCCGTGGCCCAGCGCACCCCCCTGCTGGCACGGTACAACCTCTGGGCGACGATGCAGGAGCTCTCATCGGTGCGTCAAGCGATTTCTGAGGGGACCCTCTGGGAGCTGGCGGCCGCACGTTGTCGCGCTCACCCAGCGCTGGAGGCGGCATTCCGACGATTGGACCGCTGGAAGGACCTCACCGGCAGGAGTGCCCGTCCCAGTCATGACCAGGCGCTTTTCCTCACCGGCGGTCGAGATCCGCAACCCCCGCAGCTCCACCTCCATCGTACCCGACTCGATGAGCGCTACCGCGCGCCCCCGAGTGTGGCCGCGATCGTGGTCCTGCCCTGGGAGAGTGAACCGTTGAGCGTGCGCCTGCGAACCTGGTGGGGTCGGCTGCAGCAGGTCGCCCCGACTTCGGTCCTGTTGCGCACCCCACTTGGTCTGGTCCCGATGGAACTGACCACAATCTACCCTTTCGGTCAGCATGTCGCGCCTCCCGACTGGGCAGCAGGTCCCCTTGCGGCGGGCTCAGGGCGCGCCCCAGCGGCTCTGGCGCAGCGGATGGTGGCTGATATGCCCCGCATCGACGTCGGGTCCTTCTCCGATGGAGCATTGGAGACCACCTGCCAATCGCTTCGCAACAGGTTGGGGTTGGCCCCACAACCGCGAGGAGGCCCGAGCACTGCCCTGGCTACCCGATGGGATGCGACGCTCCATTGGCTCGTGCTCCGCGCGACACTGGATCAGCAGTTTGGTCGACCGCAGGGAACAGATGCAGTGGTAGGCGCGACTGCCGCAGACGCCCCGTTGCAGTATGTCGCTGGTTCCACGGGAAGGCTGCGCAATGTGTTGGCTGCGACCGGGGCGGACTGCGGCGCCATCAGCCGCAACCCGCCACCAGGCGCGTGCCATCTGCTCTCGTTACGCGCGGCAGATGGCCGCGTCACCCTCAAGCTCGCGGCGGCGACCATGCTGAAAGCGTCCGTGCCAGCGCCGGGGCTGCGGGTGGTCGCGCAACCTCGCGTGCGTGAGGTCATCCTCCAGGGGCGCAATGTCATGGCTGGCCACGTGCTTGCGATCGATTCGCAGCTGCGCCCAGGAGACGAGTGCCTCGTGGTCGACCCCGACGATGGCTTGCTGGCGGTGGGCCGCCTCGAGATGGCGGCCCACGAGGTCGGGGCGGTCACCCGCGGCATGGCCGTGCGGGTGCGCGATGGCGCAGGGCAGCATGGGGGTCACTGAGGGGGTCGAAGTCGCGAGCCCTCCGGCAACATCCCTGCATCCTCAGCGAGCACCACCAAGATGGTTGCAGTCGCCGACGTAGTGGCCCACAGCTCGACCACGGCGGAGAGGTCGAGATGGGGGTGGTCCCACCACCGGACGTCCAGTGGGACCACCACCGATCGGCCGACTCCTTAGGGCGTCGCAGGAGGTCTCGCGGGGGGTTGGTTCGACTCGGCCCCGAGCTGAGTAAGGTCTGCGACTTGGCTGACCAGCTCGGTGATGTCCAAGCCCGTCAGACCTTTGACCAGCGCGGGCATCTGCGCGGCGATACCGATGGTCTTCTCCACCAGCCCAGCAGGCCCCTGACTGCCCAGCACGATGACCTTCTCGACGCCCTGCAACGGCAAGGTCGCCGCACGGGTAATCTCGGGCATCTGCTCGATGATCATCTGGGTTATAGCGGCCTGACCATAACGCTTCCACGCCTCGGCCTTCTTGGTCATCGCCTCAGCCTCGGCGATTCCCTTGGCTCGGATCGCCTCGGCTTCAGCCAGGCCCTTGAGCTTGATGACGTCGGCTTCAGCCGTACCCTCCTTGCGGATGCGCTCAGCCTGACCGTCGGCAACCTCGACGAGGCGGGTCTTTTCGCCATCTGCAAGGAGCTTCAGCTTGTCGCGTTCGCCTTCAGCCTCAATGCGCAGCTGCTCACGGCTGGCCTCAGCGAGCTTAATCTGACGTCCCTTCTCGCCTTCGGCGGCCGCGACCTTGGCGTCCGCCTCGGCTCGGGCAGGGATGACGTTGAGCGCGATCATCTCTTTCTCTTTGCGCAGAATCTCCTTCTCCTGCAACTCGATGCGCTTCTGCCGGTCGACGATGTCGATCTGGACTTTCTGAGTGACGAGCTCCTGTTGCCGCGTGGCGTCCTGGAGCGAGAAGGATATCTCCTTGTTGGCGCGCTCTTTCTCGGTCTCGGCCTGGGCCTTGGCCTCGGTGATGTCCCGGTCGCGGTGAAAGACCGATACCTGCGCCTCAGCCTCGGAGTTCGCTCGCTCGGCGTCCCGCGCCGCCTCGGCTTCGCGAATGGTCGCCTCACGATTGGCGACGGCCTCGCGGATGCGTGCCTCGCGGATCTTCTCGGCCAACGGCCCACGGCCGATGGCATCGATGTACCCATGGCTGTCGTTGATGTTGTTGATGACGAAGGAGACGATGGTGATTCCCATGTTGGCGAAGTCCCGGGCCGCTTGGTCTTGGACCGACTTCTGCAGCTCATCTCGACGGGTGTTGATCACCTCGACGGTCATGCCGGCGCAGATACCCCGGACGTGTCCTTCCATCACCTGCCGGCAGATGTCATTGATCTCGGCGTCGGTCTTGCCCAGCAGGCTCGAGGCCGCCGTACGCAACGACGGCTCATCGTTGCCGACCTTGACCACTGCAACCGCCTCGATGTTGATCTTGACACCCGCCTTGTCGACGTCTGTGACGATGTCGTGGACGGCCAACGGGAGCGTGCGGACATCCAAGGCGATGTAGGCCACCGCCTTGATCCCGTACATCACGAACTTGGCGCCACCGGTGATCACCTCGTAGCCGCCGGCGCCGTAGATGACCATCGCCTGGTTGGGAGGGACCTTCTTGTAGCGGCGGACGTAGGCCGCCATCACCACGAAAATCCCGAGGATCACAGCGAAAACCACCAAGACCATCCAGTTGCTGGCGTCTCCGTCGCTCTGCAGGGGTAGGAATCCGGCCATCGTGCTCCCTTCCGTACCCACTCCCGACGCGTGTTCCACAGAAAGAGCTTCCGGAGGGCTGCCCTCGGAGCCCTCTCGCTCTCCGTCACTCGTCGTCGTCGCCTAGACCCTTGACGATCCGCGCAACCAGCGAAGGAGGATGGATTCCCGTGGACCCTTGCGGACTCGTCAGCGCCGGGCCACGGAGCGCTAAGAGCACCCCCAGCCCTACCATGAGCAACAGGACGAGCAGGGCAAGGAGGGGGACGCCGATGGCGTCAGCCTGCAACAGTGCCTCAGCCATCCTTCTCCCCCTCCCGCAGAGCGGAGAGGGAGCGGACGACGAGGATCGAGCCGACGCGGTCGGTCACTACGACGTGGGCGTCGCGCTTGAGGCTCTCCTCTGACTGCGCACCGTAGAGCACGCGGCCGCTCTTGTCGTGGATGATGACCACCTGGCCATCGCTCCCAGGGGCGATGGGCACCGTCACGACCGCCTTCATGCCCACTAGGTCCTGAGCGCGCACGGTCGAATCGCCCTGGGAACGGACGAAGAAACGATAGAACATGTAGTAGACGCCCGAACCAGCGATCGCGCCGATCGGAAGCGCCACCCAGGGAATCAGATTGGAAGCGACGTTGCCGTCCTCGAGGATGAACCCCACGGCAGAGAAGATCAGCCCCATGAAGAGAATCCCGCTGATGGTGAAGGGGTGGTGGAGGCCGCCATCGTGGGAGGCATCCCCACCAAGATCGGCATCCGCGGTTGCATCGACGCCAAAGTCGCCAAACCCCGTGCCGTAGATGAGCACAGTCAGCACGAGGAACGCGATCAACAGCAACAGATAGACGCTCACCATAGCACACCTCGACAGGACGATTCAGAACATACGGGGGGGATAGCGCATGAAGTCCAAGCCACAGGTAGGGCAGTAGGACATCCGCCCGGTGGTGGGGCTTCCGCACTGGGTGCAGCGGGGCGGGCTGGCCGTTCCCCAGCGAGCCTCGGTGCCCGCTGGGGCAGGACGTTGCCCCCATCCAGGGGGGGCGGTACCTGGTGGCGGGGCGACCCATCCGGGGGATGGAACTGGGGCACGCAGGGGCTGCGGCTCGGTGCGTGCGGACGGTGCGGACTCTGGGGCCGGTTGATCCTGCCTCTTGCGCCGGTTACGCCGCGTCAGCTTGTCCGGCCGATCAGAGGCCTCTTGCCTCCCAGCATCAGCTGGGGGCAGCGTCCCCCCGCGCAAAAGCGTCGTGTCGAGCACATCGAGCCCCTGGGTGACAGACCGACCGAAGGCTGATGAGACTGATTCGTACGGCCGCGCTTCGATCTCGGGCGTGATGGTCGGCGCCTGTTCCGGGGCGTTGGCCCTCACGGGCTTCGTCGGAGAGGGCTTGAGTTCCTTGAGGGACGCGATGAGTGGCTGCAGACGTGCGAGGTTCTCCGAGGCAGTGCGGGCCTTTGGGCCGGTGCGGTCAATGTTTATGACCCGTTCGAACAGGTGGCTTGACTGCAGGTAGCGGTCCAGAGCCACACCTCGGGCGACGGCGAAGTCATTGCCCCGTCCCTCGGCGGCAGCGGTACGCGCCACGCCATCGAGGGCATGTGCCTCTTTGTAGAAATCGAAGCCACGAGAGTGGTAGGCATCAATCCGCTCTTGGCGCTGCGTATCAAAACGAAACACCACGTCGCCATCTACGCCCCGGGACACCCGTGTGCCCCGGACGAGGACTTTGCGCGGATCACGCGGGGGCTCGATGCGCTGGACCTTGAAGCCCAGGGGCCGCCGACCGAAAACCGGTTTGCGCGACTTCTCGACGCCCGCCCGTTGGCCGGAGCCGAAGGAGAGCTGGCGGTTGGGGTCGATCGTCACCCGCACCCACTGGATGGGCGTCTCCTCGATCGGGGAGGGGGCAATCTCCGGCACTGCGGTCATCCACGTGTCCCAGCCATGGCGCGGCAGTCCCGAGGATGGGTGCCGCAGGCCCTAAAGGTAGCGACCCGTACAAGGCCGGCCAGGGGGCGCTCCTTGGGAGGGCCCGAAGGCTCATTCCGATTCCATGTGGAGCGATCCCTCGTGGTAGTAGAGGAAGAACTGACCCTTGAGGTGGCGCACGAGGTTGGGCAAAGCCTCGTAGACCGCATCGGTCGTGCTACCCAGCGCCTGGGCCGCCGCCGGTGTCGACCAGGGGTACGCCACAAAGTCGTGCTCGCGGATCCATGCGAAGAGCCGCGCTTCGAATTCGGAGAGATCCGCTTCGGACATTTGGGTCTACCCACAGCAGCGATGCCATCAGGATAAGCCTTGTCGTGCGACCGCAGACGGGGACGGCGAACGCCTACACCAGCCAGCCCCAAGCGTGCTCGGTGTTACAGTGCGTCCATCCGAGGTCCTCCTTCCGCAGGTGCAACGTGTCGGCACGCAACTCGAAGTCGACCAGCTGGGTGGGGTATTCGTTGTAATGTAGGATACTACTGCGCAGTCCCGATGCGTAACGTTGTTGGAAACGCCAGCACGCCCGACTGTAAGGCTGGAGTGTCATGCGCACGGACATCGTGCCGTCATCGCCTTCGAGGCGGAAGGTCGGGAGCCCTTCTTTGACCCCATAGCGGATCCTCAGCGCCTTCTGCAGGGTGTGATGGACGCCGCTTTGGTGGTGGTAGAACTGAAGGTTGCGCGAGAGGTAGATCTTTCCGCGGTCGAGCCACGAGGTCGGCGCCTCGGTGCGCCGCACGATGGGCAATCCGATGTGGGGCATGAAGTAGTCGAGATAGTCCCCGTGCTCCCCATGGAGCACCCCCCAGTACCACGGGACGGCGGGTGCGTTGACCGTGACCTTCTGGAAGTAGGCCGTCCCGCGCACCTGTTCACGGGAGCCAGCGACGTCGATCGTGCCCTCCAGCTGATGCCCGTACCTGCGCAGGATCGAGTACCCCAGTCGTCGGGTGTAGGCACGGGAGTGGAAGCGCGGTTGGCTCATGAACGCGTTCCAGGGTCGCATCTGCAGATCGAAGGAGTACCGGGTGCCCTCGTGCTCCGTGGAGATCTCCACATGATGCTGGTCGCCCTCGGAACTGTATCGATAGGTGTTTGCCGTCCGTGGCTCCAACGCGCCCGAGCCACCGTCCCAGGAGCTGCGCAGGTCTGAGCGCTCAAGGGCCAATGGGTCGATCATCCGCGTCCCATCATAGTACCACAACGCCGTCATCCCATCGAAGGTCTGCGCGCCGGTCACATCGTTCCCGGAGTTGAGAATCGGCTGGTTGCGCCGCCAGTCGAATTCATCGACCAGGATGTGGTCACAGTTCTTGGTTGACCAGAGAATCATCAACTGACGGCTTCGATCGGGGTGCTCCTCATCGTGGAGGAAGAACACCCACCACCACCACCACCAGGTCAGGTTGCGGACGGTGCGAGAGGTGTCGAGCGACCAGAGGGTCGGTGGCGCCATGGTCCTTCGTTCGCGGCGAGGTGGCGCGGTTGCTTAATGGCTCCCCTGAAAGTGCGACTGCGGCTCACGAGGAACCGAGTTTGGCATGGAGCGACTCGACCAGCTTCTCGAGGCGAGCCGCCTTTTGCTGGTGCTCGTGTTCCTTCTTCTCGAGATGCGCCAGCCGCTCCTCGAGCGCGTGCTCTCGGCTGCCGAGGCTCTCCAGGCGCGTTGCAAGCTCGCTCTCGCGCTGTGTCCGAGCGGCATCCTCGGTGGCGGCCTGTTGCTGGCGGGTCGCTAGTGCCGCGTGGGCGGTCTCCAGGGTGGTCGCACGAGTGGCAAGGTCACCCTGACGCGCGGCGATTGCTTGCTCATGCCCCCGCAACTGGTCGAGGAGCTCCTTGTGCCTCTCCTCGGCCTCCAACAGCTGGCTCTCCTTGACCCGCAACTGGTTACCGATCTGTTCGAGTTCGTCACGGAAGCGGTTGAGTTCCGCCTCACGCTGACCGAGCTCCTCGGCACGATGCTGGATCGAGGTCTGGTGGGTCTGGAGGTAGGAACTGAGCTTGCGTTCGAGGAGCTCGAGGTGATCATCCTCGTTCCTGGTGGCCGGTGAATCAGCGTGGGGCTGCCCTGGTGGATGGTCCGCCATTTCTTTTCACCTACCGCATCTGAGGAGCGGCTATGCCCATGACCCCCTTAAAGATGCAGGCATCGGATAGGTACGCCCCCTGGGCAAGGGGAAGGGCTACCTTGGAGATGGCGGCTGTCGTGCTCGGTGCATGGGGCCACCGCAGATGACGCACTCCTGCTCCGGCTCACCTCGTTGGGCGAATCGCCCACAGGAACGACAACGGCGCCCATATGTTCGCACGGCGCGGATTCCCACCTCGGCGATGGGTTCGAAGGGGAGCCCCATCGAAGAAGCGACGTTTTGGAGGGCGTAGTCGTCGGTCAGGAGCACCACGGGGCCCAATGCCTGTCGCTCGTGCGCCAGGGCAAGCACCTGCAGGTCGGCGGCGCTCAAGGTCCGTCCTTCGCCCAGGTCGACTGCGGCCGATCGCGCGGCGGCGATGGAACCCCTGGTGGGTTCGAGGATCTGGAGGCCGGCTGCGCACAGTCGTTCGAAATAGGGCTCGCCGGCCAGTTCCTCAGCGACCAGGGGAACCGTCGCCATGGGGGAGTCTGCGCTGAAGGTCCCACCCTGGAGGATTGCCGCCGAATCGAGCACGAGGAGGGGGTTGTGGGCACCAACCGCAGTCTGCATGGGACGGCAGAGCGGGGCTACTTCATGCAGCTTCCCTTTGAGGATGTTTCTGCCTCTGGGGCAGTCTGCTGACCCTGCGCGGTGTCTCCCACCCAGTTGGAGGCTCTCCAGGTGCAGCATGGTTGGTTCCGCCCATTCCTGGACCATGGGTCGAGCATCCATTGGGCTAGCCCCTCCCAGTGCTGCTCCAAACACCCCACACCTAGGGGCCTGTTGAGCATCGAGCTCGCGTGCGCGCGCGCGCGTCTAGAAGGCCTTTTATATACTCATGACCTTCGGAGCAGGTAGGTCAGACAGATTGGTCAAGGGGGTCTAAGATGGCTATGCAAACGTCACCGATCGAGACCAACCCTGAAGGTCAGGTGGCCTACGATGCAGCCCAAATCCAGGTCCTCGAAGGGCTCGAGCATGTGCGCAAGCGCCCGTCGATGTACATCGGGAGCACCGACCTCCGTGGCCTCCACCACCTCGTCTACGAGGTAGTCGACAACAGCATCGATGAGGCACTGGCGGGCTTCTGCACCCACGTTCGCGTGACCCTCCACCACGATGGGAGCTGCGAGGTCGAGGACGATGGCCGTGGTATCCCCGTCGAGATGCACCCGACGAAGCAGCGCCCCGCCATCGAAGTCGCGCTAGGTTCGCTGCACTCGGGTGGCAAGTTCGGTCATGGGGCATACAAGGTCAGTGGCGGATTGCACGGGGTCGGCGTTGCCGTCGTCAACGCACTCAGCAGTCGCTTTGAGGTCAGCGTTCGCCGTAACGGGCACCGCTACGAGATCGCCTTCTGCCGCGGCGAACTCTCCCATGAGCTGACCGATTGTGGTATCGCCGAGGCTGGACCAAGCACGGGAACGACAGTGCGTTTCTGGCCCGACGCCCTGGTGTTCCCTGTGGCCACGTTCCAATACAACACCCTGGCCTCGCGACTGCGGGAGCTGGCGTTCCTCAACCGCGGCATCATCATCACCTTCCGCGACCTGCGGCCCACGGTCCTTGTGGCGGCGCCTGTGCCGACAGACGGACCTAGCACGACCGAGGGCACGGAGGACGATGCTGAGCAACGGCCCGCTGATGCCTCAGCAAGTGGCCCCAAGGAGGCGGTGTTCCATTACGACGGAGGGCTTCGGCAGTTCGTCGATTACATCAACGAGAACAAGCAGGCCCTCCATCCCGTCGTCCACCTCCAAGGACAAGCCGGCGACGTGCGCGTGGAGCTGGCGTTCCAGTACACCGACGATTTCTCCGAGCGGCTGTTCACCTTCGCCAACAACATCAACACCCACGATGGGGGCACCCATCTGTCCGGGTTCAAGGCGGCCTTCACCAAGGTGATCAACCGGTTCGCGGCCCAACGTTCCAAGGAGTACGCCAAGCACAAGGGGGGGCTCAGTGGGGACGATGTCCGCGAGGGCTTGACCATCGTGCTCTCGGTGCAGGTGCCCGACCCCCAGTTCGAGGGTCAGACCAAGACGCGGCTGGGCAACAGCGAGGTCCGCGGCCTGGTGGAGACCTTCACGTTCGATCGCTTGGGCACCTACTTCGACGAGCATCCCAAGGAAGTCGACCGAGTCATCGAGAAGGGGGTGCTCGCCGCCCAGGCCCGCGACGCCGCGCGCAAGGCACGGGAGCTGACCCGGCGCAAGGGGCTACTCGGTGGCAGTGGCCTGCCCGGGAAGCTCTCCGACTGCCAGGAGCACGACCCGGCGCGCAGCGAGCTGTTCATCGTCGAGGGTGACAGCGCCGGAGGGACCTGTCGTCAGGGCCGCGACCGGCGGTTTCAGGCGGTGCTTCCCCTGCGCGGGAAGATCCTCAACGTCGAGAAGGCGCGGCTCGACAAGATGCTCCGCAATGCCGAGATCGAGACCATCATCCTCTCGCTGGGATGTGGGGTCAGTGACGAGATGGACCTGGTCAAGCTGCGTTACCACAAGGTGGTCATCCTCACCGATGCCGACGTCGACGGCAGCCACATCCGCACGCTGCTATTGACTCTCTTTTTCCGCAAGATGCGCCCGCTGGTCGAAGCAGGATACGTCTACATCGCCCAGCCGCCGCTCTTCAGGGT
>JAHFTX010000074.1 GCA_023265395.1 Thermoplasmata archaeon | reverse complement strand
TCGGGGGTCTCGGCCTCGTCAGCGAGAGCTGCATCTGGGGTCGAGACGTTTCAAGCAGCGACTCGCACTGGGGAAATTCCTTCGAGTACGACGAAGTCGTGTCGGGTCCCGGTGAATACCCGCTCACTGATGCCTTGGGCAGCGTCGTCGCGGTCACCGACGCCGGCGGTGCTGTCGTCCGCACCTACTCCTACGACGTGTACGGGGCGCGGACGACGTCGGGCACAGGGCCGATGCTCGCGCAGGGCTTCGCTGGTCAGGAGCACGACGCTACCGGGCTCATCAGGATGGGTTACCGCGATCTTGACCCGGCGACTGGAAGGTGGATTCAGCCGGACCAGCTCGGGATGGTCGATGGGCCGAACCTTTACCAGTACGCAATCGGATCTCCTGCAGTGCTAAAGGACCAGCGAGGCCTAAGCGTACGGCTGTATTCCGAGCAGATCGTCGGGCACGGCTTCCTTGGCCTGTTCTTTGTGCACTCGTTCGTGCGGGTCACCTCCGAGAAGCAAACCTGCTTGTCGTCGTACGACGTGACCTTGGAGATTTGGGGACCGGATGAGACGTCAGGGGGCAGGGGGCGACCAAAAGAGTTTCAATTCGATCCGTCTTTCAGCGGCCGTGGTCCTGTCGTCGAAGACCCAGTCATCGCGTTCTACCAGGACACAGACTACACGCCCGGTGAGTCTTCGGAAGACCGCATACGAAAGCGATTCAGGGAGCTCGGGGCCTCCTTGCCGATGTACGTCGCGAACCCTGGGCCCAATAGCAATACGTTTGCACGGCAACTGCTCGAGTCCGGCGACTACTTCGGCATCTTCCCTCTCACGGCGGTCGGGGCCTACTACTACTCGGCAGAGACCCCGTGAAGTCTCGTCGTGCTTGGGGGGTATTGCTGCTCCTCGTCATTGGCTGTTCGAAAGAGGCCGACATCCCGTCCTCTCGTGGGCGTTGCCGCACCACAATCGGATCAACGAGAGAATCCGTTCTCAAGGTGTGTGGTTCGAGCTGCGGGACATTCGAACTCGGCAAGGGTCGCTGCGGCAGGACCGATAAGCAGAGTGGACTGCTCACCTTCTGCTCGAACTCCTGCGAGGTGTACCGAGACACGGCGCTCTGCTACTACGGCCAGGAACTTGTTTCCGTCCTGAAGCTGGAGCCAGGAAGTCGGTTGTTTGAGGCCTGCGCCTGGTAACTGCGGCGCTGGTGATCATTGCCCCGGCACCCATACGAGGCCGCCGGCCGCGGTGAAAAAAGAAGAGGCGCCCACCGAAGCGAGCGCCCCTTCAAGTTGCGAAGCGCCGAAGCGCTCGCGAGTCGCAGGGCAACAATGCGACGGCCGAGGGCGACGTGCAACGAAACGTATTCCGGGGGCCCGGCGCCGCGCCGGCACCCCTCGGCGACTGGGCGCCGAGGGCCGGCGGCTGACGTGAGCCACTCGGCGATGGCCTTCCGCCATAATGAGAACAAGGGCAAGAACATGCCGAAACCCAGCTTTAAAGCTGGGAGAGGCATGAGAATTGGAGGGGCGGCGACTGGCTTCCGCCCTTCGGCGGTCGATTTTCCGGGCCGGACTGGCGTGTGCCCGCTCGGCGTCTTAGTAATGGAGGCACCGTCGCTGTATGCGGCGGCCAACCCGGAGAGGCGCCGGAGCGCTCGCGAGTCGCGTCACGTGCACGAGGGCGCCTCTCCTTCACAACAGGAGAAGTGTCCATGGAAGTGAACAACGTCGTGCCTCTGCCCCTGCCGTCGACGGCCCCGCCGCCGGTGGCGGAGGTGGCGAAGGAAGAGAAGTCGAAGAACCTCGAGTCCCGGTGGAGCGCCCGGCTGGCCGTGCCCTTCAGCCCGGTGCCGCGGTACTGGAGTTCGGCAGGCTTTGCGATGGCGAACGGCTGGCCCTCGCCTTCGACCGTGGAGTTGCAGATCCCACCCCAGTGTCAGGCGATCAGCTTGCGCTCACTTGGGGAGCTGGGCTGTGGCTTCTGAGGCTGCGGCCGCCTCTCGCACGAACCCGGCGCGTCCGAGGAAGTATCGGCGGTGGTATCTCGTTGCGGGTGTTGTGCTCGCGCTGGGGATGGCACACGTCTTCCTACTAGATGGACTCGACGGGTGGTTCATTGCCGCGACGCTGGGCCACGAAGACACTCGATTCTCTGCGGGCTACTCGGCCTGGTCGTTCTGGCGCGTGGGGAAGGGTGATTCGAAGGCAAGGGTGCTCGAACTTCTCGGCGAACCCCTGAGGCAAAAGACCTACGGAAGCTGCGCCGGTCTCAATCGCCTCGAGGCGGGCGATTGCGTCGAGGTTTGGTACTACTCGTCCAGCGGGACAACGTCTGGCGACTACAGGATTCGGGCAGTCGAATTTGGTGAAGACGGCAAGGTGGTCAGGAAGCAGCACTTCTTCACGCTCGACTGATTGGAGTAGGTCCCAACGTTCCACGGCGCGGCAACGAGAGGGGATCCCAGCTTGGAATCGAAGTTCGAACTTCAGAGAGTCACAGGCGCCCGCGTCACGGACGCCGACCTCCTCGCCGACCTTCGTGCCGTCGCAAAGCAGCTTGGGCAAGAGTCCGTCCAGCAAAAGACCTACCGCCGGCTCGGCAAGTACGACGACACCACATGCAGCCGTCGCTTCGGTTCTTGGAATGCAGCCCTGCGCGCGGCGGGGCTCGCCGTCTCGAACGAGGTCGGCTTCTCCGACGAGAAGCTCTTCGCGAACGTGCTCGTGCTTTGGCAGCACTACGGGCGCCAGCCTCGGCGGAGCGAGCTCGCCATCCCACCCTCGACCATTTCGCAGAGCCCCTACCTTCGCAGGTTCGGCTCCTGGGGCGCCGCCCTTGAAGCGTTCGTCGACTTCGCGAACTCCACTGAGACCGAGGCGCCGCCCAGTGCGCCGAATCCAGCGGGCGCGGGGCGCAAGACGGGCCGAGACCCCTCGTTGCGCCTCCGCTTCAAGGTTCTTCAACGCGACAGATTCACCTGCCAGAGCTGCGGCGCGAGCCCGGCCAAGGCCGTCGGGGTCGAACTGCACGTGGACCACGCTACCCCTTGGAGCAAGAGCGGCGAGACGACGCTGGAAAACCTGAAGACGCTCTGCTCGGCGTGCAACCTGGGCAAGAGCGATCTCGCGCCGCAGACATGAGCAACGCCGCAGGCGCCTGCCACTCCTCGCGAATGCTCCCAGCAGGTTGGGCCCTGAGCCGCGCGCGGGGGTGATTCGGCGGCGTGCAACTGACGCACCCCGCAGGCCGGCCTGGCACCGGCGTCGGCGTCACCAGGGGGAAGTCTTGGGCCGCAGGTATGCCTCGATGGTGCGGACGAGGGCGTCCCTGTCACGGCGGGGGAGGGCTTCGACTTCGCCGACCAGGCGGGCCAGGCGGGTGTCCCTGGGGCCCCGGCGTGGCGCTGCTTCCCGGCTCAGGCCCAACAGCTCGTCCGCGGTGACGCGGAAGAGGCGCGCGAGGGTAACCAGTTGGTCCCACCGGAAGGAGAGTCCGTCGCGCTCGTACTCCGAGACGACGGGCTGGGTGATGCCCAGCGTCTCGGCCAGCTCGACTTGGGTGATGCCCTTCTCTTTGCGCAGGCGCGCCACCCTCCGGCCAAGGGACTCCGCGGGTGCTTCTCTTTCTTGAGAAGAAACACCTCTCCCAGCGGCAGCCCGGGGCCCTCTCTTTAGTCGCTCAGCGCTCATGACGAGCAAAGAGCCTAAGGCCGAGTCCCGAGCGCCGCGGCTTGCGGCTTCCTGGTGCTTGTCGTGAAACATAGAAACGGCCTATATAGTCCGTCCAGCTTTTCCGTCATTGAATTTGACCGACGGAACGGCAGAAACCCGCTTGACAGGGTTTCGGAAGGGGCCCGATGGCGCGCGTTTCGGATGGCGAGCTCGAGCGGCTGAAGAAAGAAGTCTCCGTGCAGCGCCTGGCCGAGGCGCGGGGAGTCGAGTTGAGGCGGCACGGCAAGGACTTCATCGGCCAGTGCTGCTTCCATGACGACAAGACGCCGTCGCTCGTCATCAGCCCGGAGAAAAACCTTTGGCACTGCCTGGGTGCATGCCAGGCCGGCGGCTCCGTCGTCGACTGGGTGATGAAGGCCGAGGGCGTCTCCTTCCGCCACGCGGTGGAACTGCTCCGCGCCGACTTGCCGGCTTCGGGCGGGGCCGGGGCGCGGGCGGCGAAGGCGTCGACGGTGCGGCGGTTGCCGGCGCCGGTGCAGCCGGATGCGGAAGACGCCGCAGTCCTCAACCAGGTGGCCGCCTACTACCACCAGCAACTGCTCGCCTCGCCCGAGGCGCTGGGCTACCTCGAGAAGCGCGGCCTGGCCTCTGAGGGAATGGCGAAGCACTTCAAGCTGGGCTTCGCCAACCGCACCCTGGGCTACCGGCTGCCCGAGTCGAACCGCAAGGACGGGGAGAAGCTGCGCGGCCGGTTGCGGCGCCTCGGTATTCTCCGGGACAGCGGGCACGAACACCTGTGCGGCAGTCTGGTGGTGCCCATCTGCGACACCGAGGGCAACGTCGTCTCCATGTACGGCCGGAAGGTGACGCCCTCCTTGCGCCCCGGGACGCCGCTGCACCTCTACCTGCCCGGCCCTCACCGCGGCGTCTTCAACGAGGCCGAGCTGGCCCTGCACAAGAGCGTCATCCTCTGCGAGGCGCTCTTCGACGCGCTCACCTTCTGGGTGGCGGGCTTTCGCAACGTCACCGCGGCCTACGGCGTCGAGGGCTTCACCGAGGCGCACCTGGCCGCCTTCAAGCGCCACGGCGTGACGCGCATCCTCATCGCCTACGACAGGGACGACGCCGGCGAGAAGGCGGCCGAGGTGCTCGCCAAGAGGATGCTGGCCGAGGGTTTCGAGTGCTACCGGGTGCAGTTTCCGCGCGGCATGGACGCCAACGAGTACGCCCTGAAGGTGCAGCCCGCGGCGAAGTCGCTGGGCTTGGCCATCCGCCAGGCTGTGTGGCTCGGAAAGGGCAAGGGGACGGCAGTGCCCGAGTCCCTCGGCCAGCCGATGAAGGACTCGGCGCCGGTGCCGCAGTTGCCCGCTTCCCCTTTAGCTGCTTCGCCGCTGCTGGTGAGGGCTGTTTTCGAGCAGCTCGGCGCCGCAGCGAAGGCGGCCCCGGCGCTGGGCATCGCCGCCGGCGACGCCGCCGCGGC
>JAHFTX010000057.1 GCA_023265395.1 Thermoplasmata archaeon | reverse complement strand
CTGCCACGTCCGTCGCGTTGCCTTGGCCCACGTTCTGGATCGTCATGGTGATGCTGATGTTGTCGCCCAAGCCGGGGGTCGTATCGTCGGCCACCAGGGTATTGATGGTCAGGTCGGCCGCGCGGCCCCCAGTCGCTCCCGATGGGAGGGCGACCGAGAAGACCGACAGCACAATCAGCGCCATCAACCCAAAGGCGATCTTGCCATTCGTTGTTCGCATTTGCTACACTCCGTAGTCGTTTGTTTCGGTGTGGTTTCCCACACGCGTTATCCCAACCGAGTCCAAGCCTCACCATAAAGATTACGCAGATATTCATATATCAAGTTGCCAGCCGAGGCAGGTATTGCACAGAAACGAGGAGTCCTCGCTGACGGAATCGATGGGCGTGGTCATGCCAGACCATGACACGGTCGCTGGGCGGGATGCCCCTTCCCACACCAGGGATCTGAGGAGGGCGTGCGGCATTATTGAGGAACGTTACTTCAACTTGTGGAGTTGCACTTTCTTGGCCTCTTACCCCCAGTGAACGAGATGGGCCCACAGGGTCGCCCTGCAGGTGCACCCTATCCCACTGTGTCCCCGTGGCCCCTGGCCCCTAGTGAGGAGAGTCGGAACGTTGGTGGCAGGACAAAGGACGGGGGAGGAGTGCGGGTCGTGCAGCCACATGAGCAAGTGACGCACCCAGCAACGAGCCCCAGACGCCAGAGGCCTTTGGCCCTGCAACCGGGCGGGTGTCCCCATCGGAACGATGGGCATCGGGGCGATCGAGGGCCTGACCGTCAGAACCTAAAGGGGGCCCCTCCATCGGCGACCCCGATGCTCCGCACTCTGGGCTTGAACGCCAGGAGGTCACGGAAGGTTTCGCACCCCCTGCTGTGGGGGCCCGTGGGCTTGCTGGCCCTCGCCGCAGCGCTTGGCACCGCCGCCCTCGCCGAGGAGGGTGGGGATTCCCAGAGCTCGGCGGGGGGCTGGACCGAAGAATCTGCACTGATCCTGCTCGGTGTCCTGGCCGTCCTGGGCATCACGATGTACATCGCCCTGCGCATCTCGGCGCCCCCCGCCGACCCCAGCGAGGCGGAACCCCAAGAGGAGGGGGAGGCCCACCTTGGCCAGAAGGACCAGGAGCACGCCGACAATGGTCTTGGGGACGTTGGCCACCCCACCCACGACGAGCACTCGTCCTAGGCCGAGCGCACCTCACCGCTGATCACCATCGAGGGGGACCTCGACACCGCGACCTACGTCGGCGACTTCGATGCCGCCGAGGCCCATCGTGGAGGTCAGGCGTTCAAGGACGCCCTCCTGGGCGACCCGCGCCTCGTCGACACCCTCAGCGACCTCGACCGGCTGGGGCGCAACGACAACCTCGCCCGCAAGGTGCTCTCCCAGCACATGCGCGACTACGAGCACCGGGTCCGACGCACGGCCGTGTTCAGCTCCACCCTCAAGACCCGCGTCCAGGCCAAGATCGTCTCGACGATGGCCCGCCGTCGCGACTTCCGGGTCTTCGAGACCAAGCAGCAGGCCCTGGAGTGGCTCGCCCAGGGGCGATGAGGCACCGCTGCGGCGTGACCTCAGCGCCGGAACCCGCGCTGGGCGCGGTGGAAGTCGTCGAGGATGTTGGTCCGGATCAGCAGCAGCACCGCCAGCAGCGGGTTGTACTCCTTGTGCAGGTCGAGGAGGAGCTGCCCCTGCATGGTGTCGAACATCTGCGGCATCACCCGCACCGGGCCGATGCCCACCGACACCCATGGTACCGCCCGCAGGCCGCTGAGGAAACCGACCACCTCCTCGCGATCGGGCTTTGAGGTTCGGACCCACTTCTTCTTCCACGGATGGGTCACCGCGTAGCGCCACTGGTCTTGGCCGAGGATGCTGCGGTGGACCCCTTGGAGCATCAGGAGGCGACCCCCGTCGGGGGCGGCCACCCCTTGGGTGCGCGAGAGCAGACCGCTCATGCGCCCCAGCAGCAGCCCCGAGGCATCGAAGGCCCCCATCAACGACGGGTTGTCGGTGCTCATCGGGACGATGGCTGTGCTGCCACGCAGCCAGCCCAACGGCTGGGCCTCGCCCACGGGCTGGAAGGCGATCGTCTCGGGGTCCTGTTGCACCGCCATCCACCCAGCGGGCCGCCCCTCGAGGGCGATATGGACCATCGGGGTGGCGAGCATCCCGGGAAACACGACCGCAAGCCGGTAGCGCACGTGGTCGGGCCAAGGTTGCTGCGGGATGTCGGGGGAGAACGCACCCACGGACCCCTCCAGTGGGTCCGAGGGGTTGAAGCGACCCCGGGGATTTCCCTGGGCGGACCGGCCAGGGACGACCATGGTCCCGTGCCCTCAGAAGGCTCTACTCCGATTCTGCGCAGACGGCTCCTCGGAGGGTTGCAGGGCCGTGAGGGGAGTCACCAACGCTTATGGAGCGCATCACGGACCACGACGCGATGCGCGTCGAGGTCGTCGGGGCGACCGCGAACGCCCCACCCCCACCGCCCCTTTCGCTCGACGTCCACCATAGCCCCTGGCCGCTGGTGGTGGCGCTGGCGGCGGTCCTGCTGTTCCTTGGGCTGGTGGCCCTGCCGCTGGGCCTGCTGGGGCTGTTGCTGCTGGGGGTCGGCGCACTTGGGTGGATGGCCGAGGAATACCGGACCGTGCTGCACGCCAAGCCGACCAGCGGCAAGGTCCGCACGGTGCGGCAGACGGCCCTGCAGTTCTTCCTCGTGACGGAGACCATCCTCTTTGGCGTCTTGTTCACCTACTACTTCTGGGCCCGCAGCTACGCTGCCGGCCCGTGGCCACCGCAGGGGACGCACGCCCTCGACGACCTGCGGATGCCGGCCTTCAACACCGCCCTGTTGGTGCTCAGCGGGGTGAGTGCACACCTAAGCCTCCACTGGTTGCGGGCAGGACGGGCCCATGCGGCGATGCGCGCCCTCGCGGTGACGATCGTCCTGGGCCTGGCCTTCCTCGTCGGGCAGCTGCGCGAGTACCTCTCGCTGGGCTTTAGCTTCGCCGACCATGGGTTTGGCAGCGCCTTCTACGCCCTGACGGGCGTCCACGGGGTCCATGTCGCCGGCGGCCTGGTGCTGCTGAGCGTGCTGCTGCTGCTGGGGATGCAGGGTGGACTGAGTGCGCGCCGTTGGAGTGGGCTGTGGTCGGGCGTGATCTACTGGCATTTCGTCGACGGCGTCTGGCTGGTGCTCTTTGCCGTCCTCTACCTGCGAATCGTCTGAGGTGCGCCCATGGACCCGCTGATTCCGCTGCGCCTGCCGGTGACGGGCCTGCATGGTCCCGTCTACGAGCAGCTCTTCGCCCTCTACCTGGGGATCGGCATCGTCGCTGCGTTGCTGGTCTTCTCCCTGATGGCCTACCTGATCCACCGCTACCGTGCCGCTGGTCCGAGCGACGTGGACCCGCCCGACGCGCCCCGCGCCGGCGCCGCGCCCATCGAACGGGGCGATTGCCGCGTGCCGCTGGTGCTGGCGCTTTTGGTGACCCTGGTGCTCTTCTCGGTCTCGCTGGGGACCTTCGACACCATCGCCCTCTACCACGACGAACCCAACGACCCCGATGCGTTGCGGATCGACGTCGTGGCCTACCGCTACGGCTTCTCCTACACCTATCCCGACGGCTCGGTCGTCGTCGACAACCTGACCGTCCCGGTCGACCGCACCGTCGTGCTCAAGATCACCTCCACCGACGTGTTCCACAATTTCGCGGTCCCCGAGCTGCGGCTCAAGGCTGACGCGATCCCCGGCCATACCACGATGCTGTGGTTCAAGGGGGATTCGCCGGGCACCCACCGGATCCAGTGCATGGAGCTGTGTGGGACCGATCACGGGGCGATGGTCGGGAGCCTACGGATCCTGTCCGCGCCAGAGTACGACCAGTGGGTCGCGAGAGGTGGCTGATGCAGCGGAGTGCGCGGGTGTTGGGGGTTTCCCTGCTGTGCACCGTGGTGCTGCTGGTGTCGCTCGCACCGCTCATGAGCGGGTTCTCCGGCGGCATCGGTGGTCAGCGGGTCGCCAACGGATGCACCTGCCACGGCGAGGGGGGAGCCGACCCGTCGGTCTCCCCGCTGCTGCTGGGGGTGCCGCAGACCTACGAGGCGGGGATGAGCTACAACCTGACCGTCCAGATCCAAGGCGGGCCCGTCCCTGGCGGCGAGCACCAGGGCGGCTTCAACCTCGACGCCAGCGACGGCGCCCTGCTCACCCGCGACGACACGACTCAGCGCCAGGAGGGGCAACTGACCCACACCACGGCGGGAAACGGCCAGCGGACCTGGCAGGTCGCCTGGATGGCGCCCAAGGAGGAGGACCACATCGTCACCTTCCGCCTGCTGGTCAACAGCGTCGATGGGGATTTTGCCCCATCCTCGACCGATTCGTGGAACCGAGCGACCTTCACCAGTCGTGGTCCTGGCGCTGGCGGCATCCCTCAGCCGCAGGGCGGGACGCACACCCCGCTGCTGCAGCGCTGGTTCCCGCTGCCGCTGGTGGTGGTCCTCAGCCTGGTGCTGGCCGTGCTGATCGTCCTGCTGCTGCTGCCCCCCGCCGCGGTGCGCGGGCCGCTGGGGCGCTTCCTGCTCCACTGGTTGACGACGACCAACCACAAGGACATCGGCGTGCTCTACTTCGTGACCTCCCTGCTGATGTACCTCGTCGGCGGCGCGCTGGCGATGGTCATGCGCGGACAGCTGGCCGGTCCTTCGGGGGACCTGGTCTCACCGCAGCTGTACAACCAGCTGGTCACGATGCACGGCGCGATCATGGCGCTCTTCTTCCTCTCGCCGCTGGGCTTTGCGTTCGCCAACTACCTCGTGCCCCTGCAGATCGGCGCACGGGACCTCGCCTTCCCGCGCATCAACGCCCTCAGCTACTGGCTCTACCTGCTGGGGGCGCTCGTCGCTGCCTCGGGCTTCTTCGTCGGCGGCGCGGCCGACGTCGGGTGGACCTTCTACGCGCCGCTGACCAACGCGACCTACAGCCCGGGGCTGGGTGTCGACCTGGCGGGGATCGGCCTGTTCCTGCTGTTCCTCTCGGTGACGATCTCGACGATCAACTTCCTCGTGACGATCCTGCGGCTGCGCGCCCCCACGATGGGGCTGTGGCAGGTACCGATGTTCACCTGGTCGGTGCTGATGACCGTCCTGATCATGCTGATCATCTTCCCCGCCCTAGGCGGTGCGTTGCTGCTGCTGGTGAGCGACCGGCATTTCGGCACCCACTTCTTCGACAGCGCCCTCAATGGCGCGTTGCTGTGGGACCACCTCTTCTGGTTCTTCGGCCACCCGGAGGTCTACGTCCTGCTGCTGCCCTCCTTGGGGACCACCGCCGAGATCCTCCAGGCCTTCTCGCGCCGCCCACTCTACGGCCGCCGCTACATCATGGGGGCGATGGTCGTCGGTGTGGTGTTGTCGGTCATCGTCTGGGGCCACCACATGTTCACCACCGGCATCGACCAGCGCTTCCTCGAGGTGCAGGTGGTGCTGACCGAATCGATCTCGATACCCTTTGCCGTGATCGTCCTGTGCTACATCCTGACCCTCCACGGCGGCAAGCTGCGGCTGCGCACGCCCGCGCTGTGGGCGCTCGGCTCGTTGGCGCTCTTTACCATCGGCGGGATCACCGGGGTGTTCCTGGCCTCCCAGGCGCTCGACACCCACTTGCGCGGCAGCTACTACGTCGTGGCCCACTTCCACTACACCCTGGTGGGCAGCACCACCTTCGCGCTGATCGGGGGGATCTACTACTGGTTCCCCAAGATGTCCGGTCGGATGCTCTCCGAGCGGCTGGGGCGATGGCACTTCGGCATCTCGTTCTTGTCGTTCAACCTCAACTTCCTGCCCCTCTTCGAGTTGACCGACATGCCACGGCGCATCGCCACCTACGATGTCGCCCGGTGGGTCCCCTACAACCAGGTCGCCACCGTCGGGGCGATCATCTTCGGCGTGGCGCAACTGCTGTTGATCGTCAACCTGCTCCAAAGCATGCGCCGCGGCGCGCCTGCGGGCAAGGATCCGTGGAGGGGCCCCTCGCTGGAGTGGACCCTGAGCTCACCGCCGCCGCACGACCCCTCGGAGCAGCCCCCGGTCGTGGTGGCGGCACCAGCGACGCAGGCCGTCACGACCGGCTCGTCCTCCGACCCGGCGGTGGGTACCGCAAAGGGCTGAGGCGGGCGCACCGCACCGTGGCGGCTAGAAGGGTTCGAGCCCCTCGGTCAGTGACAGGACGAAGGGCTGCCACTCCTCGAGGTCTGCGAGCCCGGGGAACCCGCCCCAGGTCAACAGCGCCCCGCGCAGGTGATCGACCAACCGCGAGCTGTCAGGCACCCCCAGGACATGAGGGTCGACGACGGCGCGCCCAAGGAGGATCTCACACGGGCGCTCCGCCGGTCTGCGTGCCTTCTGCTTCCGGTCGGGCGAGAGCGGGACATGCAGCGGCCCGCGCTTCCCGGCCGGTGGGGTCGCCCAGCGCACCGCTGCGCCGAGCACGGCCGAAGGACCATCGACCCACAGCGGGTCTGCCTCCAGCAGCGGGAGCCACTGCGCCTCCACCTGCTGCTGATGGAGCCAGAAGCCGCGGTGCTGCAGACAGAGCGTGCCCAGCTGCTCCCACAGCGCACGCAGCGCCAGCGGCAGCGGCCCGACCAGTCGCTCCAGCTGCGGCAGCACGGCCAGCTCCTCCTCCGCCAGCGGCTGTCGGCCGACCACGGGAAAACCCGCCTCCTCCAGACGCATGCTCACCAGCTCGATGTCGTCGAGGAGGCGTCGCATCACCTCGGCGGCGATCGCCGCCGCCTGCGGATGGGTCGGCCCAGCGTGGATCAGCGCATCCCACGCCGCCGTGCAGCTACCGGCGACGTACCACTCGAGCAGGTCGCTGCGCGGCGCGGCAGTGCGCATCGGAGTGGCACACAAGGGCGGGATGATGAACGCTCGCGTTCGGACCCCGGCACAGCGCGCGCGTGCATGAATCCGCGCTTTTCCGTTTCACAGAAGCTTTAAGCCCAAACTCCGGAGTGTCAGCAGCACAACCGCCGGCGTCCCCGTAGCAAGCGTGCCGTCCCGACCCCCGGGAGCGCACGCGGGCCCACCAGCAGGGGGATCCCGACGTGGCGCTCCACACCCAATCTCCCGACGACCTGCGGGCCATCGCCACGGGGGATCTGCCGCACCTCTTCTCGGAGCTTGGCTCCAGCGAGGCTGGGCTCCGTTCCGACCAGGCACAGGCGATGCTGCAGCAGGTGGGCCCCAACCGCCTCCCGCCGCCCAAGCGCACGCCGCTGCACGTGCGGATCTTCCGCGAGCTGGTCAACCTCTTCAACGTGCTGCTGGTGGTGGCGGCGGTCCTGTCGCTCTTCGTCGGCCTGGTCTACGGCGACAGCGGTTCCAACCAGATGGGGCTGGCGATCCTCGGAGTGGTCGTCGTCAACATCGTCTTCAGCATCGCCCAGGAGCGCCGCGCCGAATCGATCGTCGAAGCGCTCTCGCGGCTGATCCCGGCCAACGTCAAGGTCCTGCGCGATGGGCGGATCGCCGAGCTGCGGTCGATGGACCTGGTCCCCGGCGACGTCATCTCCCTCGAGGAGGGCGACCGGGTGCCCGCCGATGCGCGGCTGCTCAGGGCGTTCAACCTGCAGCTGGAGCAATCGTCGCTCACCGGTGAGTCGGAGCCGGTCGAGCGCACCGAGGTGCCCCCGGCGGTTGACGCCTCGCTGGGTCCGCTCGAACAGCCCAACCTCGTCTTCGCCGGGACCGTCGTCTCGGGCGGCGCGGGCACCGCACTGGTCTTCGCCACCGGGGTCTCGACGCAGTTCGGGCGGATCGTCGAGACCACCCAGGGCGTCGTGCAGACCCCCAGCCCCCTGCAGAACGAGATGAATCGCACGGGGAAGATCAACTTCCTGCTCGCGCTGGTCGCCGGGTTGGTGTTCTTGGCGCTGGGCGTGGCGTTGCGCGGACTGGGCCCCGAGGACGGTCTGTTGTTCATGATCGGCGTGATGGTCTCCCTGGTGCCCGAGGGGCTGCAGATGACCGTCACGCTGGCGCTGGCCCTCAGCAGCGTGGCGATGTCCCGCCGCCGCGTGGTGGTCAAGCGCCTCTCGGCGGTCGAGACGCTGGGGTCGGTCACCGTCATCTGCACCGACAAGACCGGCACGGTCACCACCGGGCAGATGACCGCCACCAAGGTCTTCGCCGGGGGTCGCAGCTTCGGCGTCAGCGGCGAGGGGTACGACCCTGAGGGGACGTTGCTCGAGCACGACCTGCCCATCACCCCCGCGACGATCGAGGACCTGCACCTGCTGCTGCAGGTCGCTGCCCTCGACAACAAGGCCGTCATCGCCCCGCCGCTGGACCGCCGCAAGCAGCGCTGGACGGCTGTCGGCGACACCACCGACGCGGCGCTGCTGGTGCTGGCGATCAAGGGGCAGGTGCGCCCGCGCGAGGCGTTGGCGAGCCGACCGCGGCTGGGGCTGATCCCCTTCGACTCGGGTCGCAAGATGATGAGCAGCGCCCACCAGGAGCCCGGCGGGGGCGTGCGCCTCTACACCAAGGGGGCGGTCCATGCCATCCTCGACCGCGCCACGGCCATCCGCTGGGAGGGGAAGGTCGTCCCCCTCGACGAGACGCTCAAGGCGACCATCGAGGCGCAGGCGGTGCGATGGGCCGACGAGGCGTTCCGCGTGCTGGCGCTGGCCTATCGCGACCTGGAGGGTCCTTCGGAGCGCTACGAGAGCGAGCGCCATGAACAGCAGCTGATCATCGCCGGCCTGGTGGCGATCCACGACCCACCGCGCGCCGATGCTGCCGCGGCGGTCGCCAAGGCGCGCCAGGCTGGCATCCGGATCTTCATGCTCACGGGGGACCACGAGGCCACCGCCGCCGCCATCGCCCGCGAGGTGGGGATCCTGAAGGAACCCACGAGCAAGGTCGTCACCGGGGCGCGACTGGCCGAGATGTCCGACGAGGAGGTCGCCGGACTGATCGAGAGCGACGAGCTGGTCTTCGCCAAGATGACCCCCAAGCAGAAGTTCCGCCTGGTCAAGGCGCTGCGTGCCAAGGGGGAGATCGTCGCGGTCACCGGCGACGGTGCCAACGACGCACCGGCGCTGGCCGAGGCCGACATCGGCATCGCCATGGGCATCACCGGTACCGATGTCGCCCGGGAGGCCGCGGCGATGGTGCTGCTCGATGACAACTTCGCCTCCATCGTCGAGGGTGTCCAGGTGGGGCGCTCGGTCTTCGACAACCTGCGAAAGTTCCTCGCCTACGTCTTTACCCACAACTTCGCCCAGTTCGTCTCGTTCATCGCGTTCGTGCTGATGGGCGTCCCCCCGGCGGTGTCGGTGGTCTTCGTCCTGGCCACCGACCTGGTCATGGAGATCCCCCCTTCGCTGGCACTGACGGCCGAACCGCCCGAGCCCGAGGTCATGGCCGCCCCGCCGCGGGCGCTGGGGCTGCGGCTCTTTGGGCTGCGCCCGCTGCTGGTCGCCACCTTGCTGGGGGTCGTCATCGGGACGCTGTCGTTGCTGATGGCGATGAACGTCTGGGCGCAATCGGGGTGGCACCTGGGGATGGCCGAGGTGCCCGACCACCAGACCTACCTGCGCGGCGCCACCATCGTCCTGGCGGGCATCATGATCGGGCAGATGGGCAACCTGCTGGTGCGCCGTACCAACATCGCGCCGCTGACGGCCGCCCCGCTGCGGCGCAACGGCTACGTGGTGCCGGGGATCGCCGCCGCCATGGGGACCTTGCTCGCGCTGATCTATGTCCCGCCCCTGCAGGGGATGATGCAGACGGCGCCCCTGCAGCTTGGCGACTGGCTGCTGCTGCTGACGCTGGCGCCGCTGGTGGTCTTGATCGAGGAGTCGCGCAAGGGCATCACCCGCCTGCTCTTCCCAACCACGGCGGTGGTCACGCCGGTGTTCCACTGGCACACCGAGCAGGTGGCCAGGGAGGCCGCCCGCACCTGGCCGCGGCGCGCCCCGGTGAGCCTGCAGGGGGAGAAGCCAGGGCCGCCCGTGCTCTACCTGCTGCCGCTGGGCCAGCAGGCGATCGGCTCGTTGCCGATCGCCCTGAGCCTGGCCCGTCGCAACCGTGCGTCGCTGATGCTCATCCGACCCCTGGGAGAGTACGCCAAGGGCGCTGCGCTCGCCGAGAGCGAACTGGCCGCCACCCGTGCCGCCCACTCGCTGGGCGTCAAGCTCGAGATCGCGGACCTCGAGCTGCGCAACCCCAAGGACCAGACCGAGGTCGCTGTGGCGCTGCGACGCCTGGCGCGCAAGAGCGATTCGACGACCATCGTGGTACCGGTGTCGCGGCGCATCCTGCGCGGCGCGGCGCCGCAGTGGCTGGAGGCCCTCTCGCCCTTCGAGGTGGTGCTGGTGGCGCCGCGACGCACCGAACCGGAGATCGTACTCTGGCCCTCGCGGCTGCTCATCCCGGTCTTTGGGGAGTTCCACCCCGACCCCTTCGACGTCGCCACGGCGCTCTCGGCCGACTCGGTGGTGCCCAACGTCGACGTGGTGGCCACCCGGGTGATCGAGGTGCCCCGCACCGCGCCGCTCTACTCGATCTACACGCCCCAGGGCCACGAGGAGGGCCCGCTCTCACCAGCGGCGCAGCAGGAGCTCTCCATCTTCGAGCGGGTGCGGGTGGGCCACCTGGGCAAGCTGCGCACCAACCTGCTGCTGGTGCGCAACGAGCGACGCGACGTGCTGGCGTTCGCCAAGGAGCGGCAGATCGACGCGATCCTGCTGCACGGCAACGCCCCCGGCCGGTACCTGCTCGACAGCTCCGACCGATCGGTGGCCCTCAACGGACCGGGGCTGGTCATCGTCACCGTCCCGCATCACGGGGACCACACGACGGCCGCAGGCAGCTAGCGAAGCATCGGTCCTGCGCCACGCCCCTAGGGCGAGTGCTCCGGTCTCTTGGCCAAGACGTCTGCGGACGGCGCCGTGGGGCTGTCCGTCGCAGGCTCGTCGCTGAGCGGTGGCGGCACCGCAGGAGCGGAGGGCGGGTCGGCTGCTGCACCCTTGCGCCGAGCGCGCAGCAGCAGGAGCAGGACCACCAGCCCGACCACGAGCAGACCCGCGACCCCCAGTGCGGCAGCGGGAAGCACCTGCTCCTGCGGATGCACCACGCGGTCGTGGTCCTGCGGCGACTGCTGCTCCTGCGGCAGCGGCGGGGTGGTGGTGATCGGCGGCGGCGCACGCACCTGCAGGGTCACCGACGCGGTGCTCAGGGCCCCGTCGTCATCGATGACCTCGAGACGGACCACCTGGGGACCGACCACGCTGGGGCTCCACTGGAAAACCTTGCGCTGCACGGCGGTGTCATCGGGCAGGCTCCAGCGGTAGGTCAGCCGTGTCGCATCGGAGGGGGTGTCGGTCGATCCGTTGGCGCTCAGCCACAGCGGCTGCCCGACCACCGCGTCGGTGCGGTTGGCGGCGGCGATGGCAGCGGGGGCGACATTGAGGACCTGCAGGGTGCCGTTGAGGGTGCTCTCGCCGCCCTCATCATCGCGGATGTGGGCGACGACCTGGTGGGAACCGCTCCGAGCGGAGGACAGGGTCACGCTCCGGCCTGAACCGGCCCCACGGCCGTCGAAGGTCCACAACACCTGCAGTCCGTCACGGTCACCGGGGGTGTCGAGGAGCGCAGAGGCCGTCGCGGTGGCGCTGCCATCCTCGTCGATGCTCGCAGGGGTGATCGCCAGCGACCCGCTGGGCAGGACGTTGACCGAGGTCAGGCTGATGGTGGTCGCCGCCGAGGCGCCGTCGCCATCCCGCACGCTGGCGCGCACCGACCAAGTGCCCGCACGGGTGTACGTGTGAGTGACGTTGGGGGTGGCGCCCCACCCGGTGGAGGTGCCGTCGCCAAAGTCCCACGTGTAGCGCAAGCCATCGCGGTCCGAGGGGGTGTCGTCGCCCGCGGCGGAGAACCCCAATGGACTCTCTTCGTCTATCTGTAACCCGTCGGCGGGAGAGAGCAGCACCAGCGAGGGCGCGAGGTTGTCGACGCGCACGGTGATGGTCGCGGTGGCCTCTTGCCCATCCTTGTCCTGCACCGACAGACCGACGTGATAGAGACCTCCCGTCGTCCAGGCATGAGCGACGCTCAGCAGGTTGTCCCCCTGCGCACCGCTGCCGTCGTCGAAGTCCCAGGCCACGCTGAAGGCGACGCTGTCGGCTGGCCCATCGAACGCGGAGGCCTCCAGCAGCAGCGGGGAGTCCTCGGGCACCCTGCGCGAAGGCTCCACCACCAGCGCCGGCGCACCCTCGAGGATGAGCAGCGTCTGGGAGGCGGTGGCGTTGGCACCCTCGTCGTCCGTGACGGTCAAGGAGACGTCGTAGGTCCCCGAGTCGGCGTAGTGGTGCTGCGGCGGTTGCGCAAGGGTGGAGGTCGAGCCATCGCCCAGGTCCCAGGCCCGACCCAGCAGGTCCCCATCGGGGTCGAAGGAGTGGTCGGTCAGCAGCACGGCGTCGCGTTCGCCCGGGGCGGTCGGGGCGAGGGAGAAGGAGGCCACGGGAGGGGCGTTGGCGATGACCAACGGGATCGTCAGGTTGGTGGTGGCATCGTCGTCGTCGCGCACCTGCAGCGTGACGTTGTAGGTGCCCGAGCGGGAAAAGCCGTGCAGCGCGATGTCGGTGCTCTGGTTGGGGCTTCCATCGCCCAGCGTCCAACGGAACGCGGTGATGGATCCGTCGGGGTCGCTGGAGGTCGAGGTGAAGGTGACCTGCTGCAGGGCCTGGGGGTTGGGCGGGTCGATGGAGAAGGCCGCGATGGGCGGGATGTTGTCGTGCTCGAAGAGGGCCTCGATGGTGACGTTGGCGTCGATGTGCACGAAGTCGACGGTGGCATTGGTGCCGACCGAGACGTCATTGACCAGGATGTCCGTGATGTGGTAGTCGACGTCGGGGGTGACCGTGAAGCTCTGGTTCTGCCAGTGCAGGAGGGTGACGTTGCCCAGCGGGCTGATGGTCCCGTTGGCACCGGCGAGGGCCTCGAGGGTGTATTCCCGTGCATAGCGCCAGGCGGTGCCGTCGTTGACGCCATCCTCCTGGGCGAGGAACATCAGATGGCACCCCAGAGTCGCCACGCCCTCCTCGTTCTGGCCCCCCGGGATGGCGACCTCGGTCTCGAGCGTGCCATCGAGGTCGAGGACCTGCAGGCGATCCGCCCCGTCGAAGATGGCATAGAGGACATCGTCCTCGGCGACGTAGTCGAGGGCCGCGATGTCGCTGCGGCTGGTCAGGATGGTGTGGTTGAGGGCCACGACGGTGGAACTGTTGGAGGTGACGATGGGCAGGTCGAAGACGAAGATGGTGCCGTTCTCCTGCAACCCGGCATAGAACGAGCCTCCCTCGGGGTTGTCCTCGTCGGGTACGAAATCGAGCGCCTCGAGGCCGGAGTTGGGATTGACCGACTGCATCCAGCCCGTCAGGTCGAAGCGGCGCAGCTCGAGGCCGCTGATGGTGTCGAACTCGACGACGGCATCGGGGTTCTCGACCCCCACGTAGACGAGGTCGCTGCTGGGGTCGGCGACGGTGATGCCCTCGAGGTCCCCTGGCAGGTTCCAGGTGACCATGGTGCCCCCGTCGTA
>JAHFTX010000056.1 GCA_023265395.1 Thermoplasmata archaeon | reverse complement strand
ACCCACCGGCGCTGCTCAAGAACGGCGCTGACATCCTCGACCAGCGGGACAGCAAGGCCAAGGACGCCTTCGACTCGGGCGCTCCGCTCTACAGCAACCACACGGTGCTGATCAACGAGACTGGCTTCCAGGCGGCCTTCTTCGGCTTCGAGTTCGCCCACATCAAGAGCCCCGCCAACCGCGCCATCGTCACCTACATCCTGCTCGACTGGTTCAACGCCACCGTGACCTTGGGCCGCGACCTGGCGGTCTCCAACCTGGTCTTCGCCCCCGACCAACCGGTCTACAAACAGTGGGTGCACATCGACGCCGACATCCGCAACAACGGGCTCAACGACGAGACCAACGTCGAGGTGCTGATCACCGACGTCAGCGCCTTCGGCGAGCGGGTGATCCCCTTCCAGTCCGATTCGGTCCAGACCCCCGGTGGGGACCTGCCGGCGACGGGCACGACGCCGCTGAAGATCCCCACCATCCCCGGTCGGGGCGGCAACTACACGGTCCAGAAGTGGTGGCAGCCTGATTCGGTGGGCCTGCACTTCATCCGGGTGCTGGTCGACCCCAACGGCCTGATCACCGAGGTCAACGAGCTCAACAACGAGATCAACAGCATCCTGACCCCCAACGACGTCTTCGTCAGCTTCGCCATCCTGGTGGTCGACGACGACGGCTCGGAGAACAACGGCCGCCTGCCCTCGGTGCCCGACGAGAACACCACGGCGTCGGTGGCAACCAGCCTCACCTCGCTGGGCTACGCCTACGACGAATGGGTCATCGCCCTGGGCGACGACGGCCCCGACGATGGCTACCTGACCGACTACAACGCCGTCGTCTGGGTCACGGGCGGTGAGACGGTCAACACCTTCACCTCCAGCGACCGCGAGAACCTGACCAACTACCTTGCAGGATCCAACAGTGCGCTGATGGTCATCGGTCAAGGCATCGGCACTGATGCACAGGTGACCACGGACCTGGCGTTCATGGACCTGATCGGGATCACCTCGTTCACCAACAACGCCTCCAACCCCGCAGAACTTGCGGGGGTGTTCGAAGACCCGCTCACCCATGGCATCGACAGTCGCAGCAGCGCCACCGGATACTACGCCGAGTTCGCCGACCGACTGACGCCGATCGCCGCCGGGCACGCGATCCTCAAGGACAAGCGCACGCCGGCCTCGACCTACGCCACGGCGTTCCACAACGACACCGGTGTCGACTACAAGGTCATCGTGTGTGGATCGGACCTTGCGTTCCTGACCAATGGCGACGAGGAGATGCTCTTCTACTACCTGGCCTTCCATTGGTTCGGTGCCCTCGACAGCCGCATCGAGCTGGCGGTCAGCCCGCTGGACCTCTACTTCAGCAGCGACAGCCAACCCACGATCCCCTTTGCCACGGTCCACCCGGTGCTGGGCAACTCCTACGTGCTCAAGGCGACCATCTGGAACTTCGGTTCGACCTCGGCAGGGGTGACGGTGCGGTTCGTCGACGGCACCACGATCATCGGCTCGACGACGGCCTTCGTGCCCCCCTCGGAGATCGACGAGGATGGCGAGGTCAGCCACGGTTACACCGACTCCGAGGTCATCTGGACCCCCCTCTACGCCGGGGCCCGGACCATCAAGGTCAAGATCGACCCCAGCAGCTCGATCCCGCTGACCACCGACCCGCAGGACAACGGTGGGGAGATCACCCGGGTCAACAACATCGCCACGCGCACCATTCAGTCGACCTTCTTCTGGGACGACATGGACAACGGCACGGGCAACTGGGACCACTGGGGCCTGGCCTACCAAGAGACGGGCACCGAGACTGGCGAGATGCCCGGCATCCCGCAGGGTGGTGTCGCTGCCGGCGGGGCCAACACCTGGGCGATCGTCACGGACACGAACATCCCGGTCGTCACCACCACGGACATCAACTACTTCGATACGCTCGACGCCGCTGCATTCCCGCCGGTGGCTGGTTGGACTAGTAGCGGCGGGGGCTTCACCACCATGGACGCTGCGACTCCATGCCTGGGTGCCCGCAGCATCCGGTTGCAGATCGGAGACGCCGCGGCGACTGGAGCCAACACCCGGTGGGTCGAGTACACCCGAGACCTCTCACTGATGCGCCAAGTCAGTATCAGCTTCATCGCAAAGCGCGACGCCAACTGGCTGGCAGCCGATGCGGTGCGGGTGCAGCTCTTCTACAGCGGCGCCTACCACGATGACTACGCATTCCCGAACTCGGCTGCGCCACTCGACCTGACGGGCGCTGTTGCTCCAGCGGGGCTGACTGCGGTCAACCCGTGCAAGTCCGTATCAATCGCAGTTCCCGCGGCGGCGCTGACTGCAGATTTCAGAATCCGCTGGATCAACCCTCTGGGAGTGGCCGCTGACGCCGGGACAGAGGGATTCTTCATCGACCAGTTCAGCCTTCAAGGAGTGGCCACGGCGGCACCGACGGTGACGTTGCCCTTCCTCGGCGGCAACCGGGTCCACACCTGCTGCAGCGCTTGGTGGGTCGACGACCTCGGTGGCCGCACGTTCACCACGTCGACGATGTCGCTGCTGGGCGTGACCTCTGCCGAGCTCAGCTTCTGGCAGAAGTACGACATGGTCCCTGGCGCCGATGCCGGGGTGGTGCGCATCAGCGTCGACAACGGCGTCACCTTCAGCCAGTTGCTCAACGCCAACCCGCCCTACACCGGCAACTCCTGGGAGTCGGCATGCGGCGACCTCAACGCCGATGGCGACGCCACCGACCCGGTGGCTGGCTTCAACCATGGGTCGGTCGGCAGTACCAAGGGATGGTACGAGCAGAAGTTCGACCTCTCAGCCTACGTCGGGTTCAACCAGGTGCAGATCCAGTTCATGATCTGCGGCAACGCCGGCGACACCGCCGACGATGCGGCGTTCGGCTACGGCTGGGCGATCGACGACATCGTCGTCAAGCTCTCCGGCGGCGGCAAGGACTTTTGGCACTACGTCGACAATGACGCAGCCTTGCCGGGCCACAACACCATCTTCGATGGCTTCGCTGGCTGGAACATGGCAGGCAACTCCCACAGCGGATACTACTCGTGGTGGGTGGGCAACACCGTCGACGGCTACAACGGCAACGACGCCGATGCCTCGCTCATCTCGGTGCCCATCGACCTGACCAACGCCAAGACGGCGACCTTGCTGTTCTGGATCAAGATGAACATCTACTACAACGCTGGCGGCCCGCCTGACGGCTTCATCGTGGAGGTCACCGCCAACAATGGGCTCGAATGGATCCGGCTCAACTCCGATGCGACCGGGTTCACCACGGCGCGAACCGACCCGCCGCTCAACATCGCCCCCAACCCAATCTACGGGTGGGAACGCAACGATGTGATGCACACCAACTGGTTCAACTCGGCCTCGGGAGGGTCCATCAATGCGCCCGCGATGCTCTACGACCTCTCCGGGTTCGCCGGCTTCACCATCCAGCTGCGCTTCCGCATGCTGGTGGCGCCCGCGTTCACCGACCGGGAGTACACCATCGCCGAGGGTGGCCATGGTGGCACCTTCATCGACGACGTGCAGATGGTCGGGACCTCGGTGCTGGGTGGCCGCGCTGCCCACGGGGACTGGCGCGCCTACTACGGTCTCGATGACGACCAGGGGACCTCATCGACGCCCTACCTGGTGCCAGCGAGCCTGCGCCCGCTGCAGCAGGAGGCCGCCCACAGCAAGGGGATGGATGGACCCACCAGCGAGGCGCTGGTCGAGGAGCAGCCGCTCCAGCCCGAGCTGGTGAGCCCGCAGCCCTCCCTGCCGCTGGAGACCCCTGCCGCAACCTCGGCACCGATGGTGCGCATCGGCGGACCTGAGGATGGCGACTACTAGGCGGTCGGCGGCGACCTCACCGGCTCTGCCCGGTGGGGTCGCCATCGAGTCGAGCGGTGGCGATCCCCGCAGTCGCCTGGTACTTGCCCCCCTTGTCGGCGTAGGTGACCTGCGGCGGGGCGTCGCCTTCGAAGAACAGCAGCTGGGCGATCCCCTCGGACCCATGCAGGCGCACCGGCAGGTGGCCGCCGTTGAGGATGCTGAGCGTCGCGTTGCCCTCCCAGCCTGGCTCGAAGGGTGTGACGTTGACGATGATCCCCAGCCGCGCATAGGTGGACTTGCCTTGGCACAGCGTCAGCACGTTTGCGGGGATGCGGAAGTACTCCAGGCTCTGCCCCAACACCAGCGAACCTGCAGGCAGGTCATAGTGGGGCGCCTCGAGCACGGCGCCGCCCTCCCCGCGCCAGCCCTTGGGATCGAGCAGCGGCCTGCCACCGGTGGGCGGCGCACTTGGCACCACGAAGCGTGGCGCGAGGCGGAAGTCGTAGCCATAGGAGCTCAAGCCAAAGGAGACGACGCCGGGCCGTTTGCCTCCGCTGGCGAAGGGCTCGATCATCCCCTCGGCCGCACGTGCGGCGATCCAGGCATCATCCTTGAGGCCCATCGGCCTGCGGCATGGCGCAGGAATACTTCAAGGCCGAGGCTGGCACGACCCGCCGGTGCCGCGGGTGAGGGGTTAAATATCCGGCGCGACGGAGCGTTGTCTTCGGGGGCCTGGGCATGAGCTATCAGCCGGTGCGCCTGCGACGTCATGTCGCCTCCTCCTCCGAGGAGGGTGTCGCTGGGGTGATCACCGCCGCGCTGGTGGTCGCGATGCTCAGCCTGATCATCTCGGCGATGTACACGCTGTCGGTCCCTGTGTGGATCGAGAACAGCGAGAACCACCACGCTCGCGAGGTGGGCACCGAGTTCACCCAGATGCGCAACGGCCTCGAGGCGCAAGTGCGCACCACCGACCCCTTCCCGGTGGGGCACCGCGTGACGCTGCGAGCCGACCGCCCCCAGTCGTGGATGGGGGTCAGCGGGGAGGTCATCACGGGCAGCATCGGCTTTAGTGCCCAGACCGAGACCCAGGAGATCATCTCGGGCACCTCCCCTGACGACGTCTACGGCACCGCCAAGGGAGCGGTCTACTTCACCTCACGCAACCAGCAGTACCCCAACGTCCGCTACATCTACGAGAACGGCGCGGTGCTGCGCTACCAAGAGGGCGGTGACAGTGGGACGATGTTCGCTTCGCCGCCGCTGTCGATCAGCAACACCAGCGGGGGGGAGCGCGTGTTGGTCTATGCCGCCTACACCATGGTCGGGGACCCCGGGACCGTCACCGGAGCGCCCAACGCCGTCGTGCGCACCACCGTGCAGGTGGTCGTCCATGCGCAGCTGAGCGGCACCCCCGAGTTCCTGGCAGGGCAGCGGGTCAACATCACCATCGTCAGCGACTACGCACCGGTGTGGGAGTCCTTCCTCGTGGAGTACGCCACCGCAGAGGCGGGGCTGACCCAAGGGACCGACTTCGAGGTCAATCGCACCGGCGACACCGTGGTGTTCTCGGTCGAGGGGGTCAACCAACTCCAGCTGGCGACCGCGGTCATTAAGGTGGAACTGTGAGGATGGGGAACGCCATGGAGGGTCGAAGCCGTCGGCGGCAGGTCCGCCTGCCCACGCCCCTGAAGCAGGAGCAGGGCGTCAGCGGCGCCATCACGGCGATGCTGATCATCCTCATCATCGGCTCGGTGATCGGCCTCATCTACAGCGTCTACATCCCGATGTGGACCAAGGACGCAGAGGCCGACCAGATGGCCGAGACGCAGCGGCAGTTCTTGACCCTCAAGGAGACCCTCGACACCCAGGTGGTCTCGCCCGAATCAGCGGTGGGCACCACGGTCAACACCCGCATCAGCCTCGGCCAGGACGGCGGCCCGATCTTCGGTGTCGGTGGCACCACCGGTGCGCTCGACGTCAACCCGCTGGCCGGCCGCCTGGAGGTGTACAACCTGCTCGATGCCAACGAGACCTACGGGCTGGGCCGCGGGACCATCTCGTTCAACAGCTCCAACCAGCAGTACCTCCAGCAGCGGTTCAGCTACGAGATCGGGGCGCTGATCATCGCCCAGGACGAGGGGGCGGTCATGAAGGTCCCCCCGCACTTCTTGGCGCGCAACACCACCCGTGGCGACTACGAGGTGACCCTGACGGTCCCTGCGCTGGTGGGCAATCGCGAGCAGGTCAGCGGCACGGGCAGCTACGTCATCCAGAGCACGCTCGAGGTGGTCGACACCAACGACTTCTCGCTCGCCGACGCGCAGATCGGCATCGACCTGAGCACCGAGTTCCCGGTACTATGGTCGGCCTACTTCAGCGCCAGCCTCGAGAATGACAGCGCATTGCTGGCACCCGAGTACAACGTCACCTCCGACACCACCGCGGGCACGGTGCACTTGGAGTTCTACGGGGTCGACCGGTTGCGGGTCAACGTCGCCGTGCTGTCGGTCGGGATCCTCTGAGCCGTCGCAAGGGTTAACCCTCACGCGGCCGTCTCCTGGCTGTGGCTGGCGACGACCATCGCGCGATGCTGCGCGCCGACCCGTGCGCCGAGGTCGTCATCCTCGAGGAGCTCGATGGCCTGCTCGAGCGCAGCGGACCCAAGCGGGCCTACATCGGCTTCGAGCCCTCAGGGCTGGCCCATGTCGGTTGGCTCATCGCCGTCGAGAAGGTCAAGCAGCTGCAGGCGTGCGGCTTCGACGTCACCATCCTGCTGGCGGACTGGCACGCCTACATCAACGACAAGCTCGGCGGGGACCTGCAACGCATCCGCCGGTGCGGGGCGTACATGGAGCAATGCTTCCTCGGACTGGGGGTCGACCGGCACACGACGCGCTTCGTGTACGCCTCCGACTACATCGGCGATGCAGCCTACTGGGAACTGGTCATCAAGGTCGGCAAGGCGGCGTCGCTGACGCGGATCAAGCGGGCCCTGACCATCATGGGCCGCTCGGAGGATGAGGCCGACCTCGACAGCTCCAAGATGCTCTACCCGCTGATGCAGGTGGCGGACATCTTCTTCTTGCAGGCCGATATCGCCCTCGGCGGGATGGACCAGCGAAAGGCCCACATGCTCATGCGCGACGTCGCCCCCAAGCTGGGGCGCACCCCCGCGGTGGCCATCCACACGCCGCTGCTGTGCTCGCTCAAGGGAGGTGCAAGCCGGATGGACCCGCTGGAGGCCAAGATGAGCAAGTCCGACCCCTCCAGCGCCCTCTATCTGCACGATACTCCCCAGGCGCTCCGCGACAAGCTCGCCAAGGCCTACTGCCCCGCCAAGGAGGTCGAGGGCAACCCGCTGCTGCAGCTGGCCCGCTTCGTGCTCTTCTCGCGCCCATCGGCAGCGCTGTCCATCAGCCGTCCGCCCAAGTTCGGCGGGGATGTGACCTTCGCCAGCTACGCCGACCTCGAGCGTGCGTTCGTCGGGGGTGCGCTCCACCCAAGCGACCTCAAGTCGGCGGTCGCGCAGGCGCTGGCGGACCACCTGGCACCGGTGCGGGAACACCTGGGCGAGCACCGAGCGCTCCTCGACGAGGTCGCCAGCTTCGCCGCGACCCGCTGAGCAGCCCTAGCGGCGGAGCGCTTGCACCTGGCGGACGAAGGCGTCGCAGAAGCGCTCCACCCCCGGCGTCGGGATGGAGAAGCTCGTCCGGATGAAGCGCTCCCCGAAGGTCTTGGAGAGGTAGGAGCCACTGCGGACGAACACCTGGTCCTCGTAGAGCAGCGCCTCCTGCAGCGCGCTGGGGCCGATCCCGGTGTCGGCGATGTCGATGACGAACATGTTGGCCGAGCTCGGATAGACCGGCAGGCGAGCCCCGTCGACCTTGGCGACCGCATCCTTGATCAGCGCCTGGTTGCGGCGCGAGGCCGCGAGCACCTGTGGCAGCCATTGCGCCTTGGTCTGCAGCGAGGCCAGGGCGGCGACCTGGCCGAGGATGTTGATCGACAGGTCGTTGGTGTTGTAGGGGCGGCAGCGGTCCATCAGCTCCTTTTGGGCCACCAGCGCCCCGGTGCGCATGCCCGCCAACCCGGCGCTCTTGGAGAAGCTGTAGGTGATCAGCGTCCGCTCGGGGGAGAACTCGCTGGTGAGCGTGTGCTCGAAGGCGAAGTCGCGATAGGTGATGTCGTCGACGATCAGCAGGTCGTGGTCGTTGGCCAGCTCGCAGATCGCCCGGACCTCGTCGCGGCGGTAGCCGGTGCCCAGGGGGTTGATCGGGTCGATCAGCAGGATCATCTTCGTCGCCGGCGTGATGTGGTCCTGCAACGTGTCGACGTCGTAGCGCAGCTTCCCCTCGTAGACAGGGATGTCGGTGGGGGTGGCTCCGGCGGTGCGGATGAAGTGGTGGATGATCTGGTAGGAGGGGTCGTGGGTGAGGACGACGTCGCCGGGGCGCAGCAGCGCGCGCATGATGATGTAGAGCGCTTCGGTGCCACCGCCGGTCAGCAGCGCCTGCCAGGGGGGGGACGCAAGCCCCAGGTCCTCGAGCACCGCCGGGGGCAGGCCGGGCAACCCCGGAGCGAAGGGGTAGGCGTGGAATCGCTCGTCGGCGATGGCGGCGCTGAGCGCCGCCATCACAGCCGGGTGCGGCGGGAAGTGGTTGGTGTTCTGGCTCATCCAGACGATGCCCGGGGTCGTGTGGGCGTACAGGAACGGGTCGGAGGGTCTGCCCGGGGCCATCGGCACTCCACCTAGGGTCGCCGATCAGCGGTACCGCGAGTAGCGGTCGAGCAGCGAGAGGACCTGGTCCGCCAGTGCCTCGTCGACGATGCCCTCGTTCTGCTTCTCGACGACGTAGTCCTTGGCCTCGTCGATCCCCTGCCGCGAGGCTCGGGCCATCACCTGGGCGACGAACTGCGCCCCGGTGTTGGGATCGATGGTCGTCGCCTTGAGGACCTCCTTGATGTCGAAGGAGAACAGCTGGCGATTGCGCATGTTGAGCAGCTCGTGGCGCCGGGTGCTGCTCTTGGAGATCCTCTTGAGACGCTCTTCACGTGTTGCTCGGCGCTTGGTCATGGGGTCGCTCAGGGCATGCGGGCGTGCCCCGCTCCGCCAGAACTCCATACCGGAGCGGTGGGCGCAAAAAGGTTTGGGACCCTGGGCACCCGCGCCGATGCGCTGCCTAGCCGCTCGTGAGTGTCGCGACGGCCTGCTGGAGGCGCGCCTTGGCGACGGCTCCCACCACGCGCTCGACCACCGCCCCGTCGCGGAAGGTGATCAGGGTCGGGATCGAGAAGATCTTGAACTGGTTGGGGGTCGTGATGTTCTCGTCGGTGTTGAGCTTGGCGAATGCGACGGTCCCGCCGTGCTCCTTGGCCAGCTCCGCGACGATGGGGGCGATCATGCGGCAAGGGCCGCACCACGGGGCCCAGAAGTCGACCAGGACGCGGCGGTGTGCCGCGAGGAAGGGTGCGAAGGTCGCGTCGGTCAGGGGCTGCACGCCCGAAGCGGCCTCGGCGGCCACCAGCTGCTCCATGCGGCGCTTGCGCAGCGCCAGCAACTCTGGGTCCTCCTTGACCACTGCATCACCTGGGGAGCGCACTGCCGTGCCCTGTGCAATAAAGGCTATGCCCCCCACGGCCGACCTCATCGGAAGCGTCCTGCGTGCCCCCTGCTACGGGCAATGCTGAAATAGGCGGGACCCTTCCTGCGGAGCACGGCCATGTCTGCGACACCGGCACCGACCGCAGGCGACCAAGGGGCCCGCTCCAATCTGCGGGAGTTCCTCGATGAGCTACCGCGGAGCCCCTGCGCGGTGCGGCCCAGCTTCGGGCTGTGCACGGTCTGCTTCCGCATCAACGAGCCCGTGGCGCTCCACTGCCCCGTCTACCAGGAACACCGCAAGGGCTTGACCGCGGAGGGCACCGACCGCGAGCCCGTCGCCGCCGCCGCCGGTGTGCCGCTGCCCAGCCACCTCGACTCGATCGAGCAGCTGCGCGCCGAGCTGGAGGAGGTCCCCGAGTTCGAGTTCAGCCCACCGCCGCCGGAGGCCGACGATGAGGAGGTGTTCGACGCCGAGGTGATCGAGGCGGAGGTCATCAAGAAGGAGACGCCGCCCGCGCCGCCACAGCGGCCGCCAGGACCACGGCCCAAGCTCCGAGCCCCGTCGCCGCCGCTCCCAACCCACGCCCCGCCAGCGGCCGCGCCCGCCCCAGTCCCTGCCGCGTCCAAGCCTTCCTTGCCACCGGCGGTGGAGCGGAAGGCCAAGAAGGTGAAGCGACCCAAGCTCAAGGTCACCACCAGGCGCAAGCCCGAGGAGGGGACGAGGCCCCTGGCGCCGCCGCTGGCGGGGACCCCCGGGATCGTCGTGCCGGCGCCGACGCCACAGGAGATCGCCGGCGAGGTCCCGCTGCCTGGAGAGACCCCGCCCCCCGCGTCGGGCAGCGACGAGGCGCCCAAGAAGGGATTCGAGGTCGTCGAGGACGAACCACCCAAGCCTGGGGCCAACGATGACGATGTCGGCATCTGGGATGAGCTGCTCAAGAACCGGCCGCGCACCAAGGGCTAGACTTTAGTGCAGCGGCATCCCCTGCGCGGCGTGCCGGTGGAGCGATGGGAGCCCTCGACGTCATCTTCCATCCCCGCTCGGTCGCGGTCGTCGGCGCCTCCCGCGACGAGGGGAAGATCGGCCACGTCATCCTCCACAACCTGCTCAGTGGCCGCTTCGAGGGGACGGTCTACCCCGTCAACCCCACCGCCACCGCCGTCCACGGGGTGCGCGCCTACCCCTCGCTCCTGGCCATCCCCGATCCGGTCGATCTGGCGATCGTCGTCGTGCCCGGTGCCGCCGTCGAAGCGGTGTTCCAGGAGTGCGTCGCCAAAGGCGTGCGCGGCGCGGTGGTCATCTCTGCGGGCTTTGGCGAGGTCGGCGGCGAGGGCAGCCTGCGCGAGCAGCGGCTGGTGGAGATCGCCAAGGCGGGGGGCATGCGGTTCGTCGGGCCCAACTGCATGGGGATCATCAACACCGACCCGGGCGTGCGTCTCAACGCCACCTTCGCCCCGACCAGCCCGCCGATCGGATCGATCGCCTTCATGACCCAGAGCGGGGCGCTCGGCGTCGCGATCCTCGCCCATGCGCACAGCGAACGCATCGGGATCAGCAAGTTCGTCTCCATGGGCAACAAGGCCGATGTCAGCGGCAACGACCTGCTGCTCGACTTTGGCCAGGACCCGCACACCTCGGTCATCCTGATGTACCTCGAGAACTTCGGCAACCCCCGCAACTTCATCCCCATCGCCCGGGAGGTGACGATGCGCAAGCCCGTCATCGCCGTCAAGAGCGGCCGCTCCACCGCCGGCGCGCGGGCTGCCAGCTCGCACACCGGCTCGCTGGCGGGCACCGACATCGGCGCGGCGGCCCTGCTCAAGCAGTGCGGGGTGCTGCGCGCGACCTCCATCGAGGAGCTGTTCGACCTAGGCGCCGCCTTCGCCAACCAACCGCTGCCGGCAGGTCCGCGGGTGGGGATCCTCACCAACGCCGGCGGGCCGGCCATCATGACCGCCGACGCCGCCGAAGGTGCGGGGCTCAAGGTCCCGCCGCTCTCCGAGCCGACCCAAGCGGCCCTACGGGCGCTGCTGCCCAGCGAGGCGTCGATGACCAACCCCGTCGACATGATCGCCTCGGCGACGCCGCAGCAGTACGAGAAGGCCACGACGCTGCTGCTCCAAGACCCCGCGATCGACCTGCTGGTGGTGCTCTCGGTCCCTCTGAGCGCCTCCATCGGGGAGCCCGTCGCGGCCGCCGTCGTCCGCGGAATCGCCGCCTCGGGGGTGACCAAGCCCGTGCTGGCGTGCGTCATGGGGGGCAAGCAGACCTCCCCGGGCATCGCCCATCTGCTGGACCACCACATCCCCTGCTACCTCTATCCCGAGAGCGCGGTGCGTGCGGCAGTCGGGATGGTCGAGTACGCGCGCTGGCGCACCAAGGACAAGGGCACGATCCCCCAGATGCCCCAGGACCAGAGCGCCATCGGGGCGTTGCTGAGCGCCGGGCAAGGGCAGCCACAGGGACGCCTGACCGACAGCCAGAGCCGGGCGCTGCTCGAGGCCATCGGCGTCACCTTCGCGCCCTCGGTGCTGGCCACCACGCTCGAGGGTGCCCTCGATGCTGCCGCCATGGTCGGCTTCCCGCTGGTCCTCAAGCTCGATTCGCCGACGTTGGTGCACAAGAGCGACGTCGGGGGTGTGCGGCTGGGGATCGCTGACGAGGCGGAACTGGTCCGTCAGTGGCGAGAGCTGCAACAGGTCGCCAAGGCCGCTGCGCTCCCCCTCAACGGCATCCGCGTCGAGCACCAGGTGCGCGGGGGCAAGGAGGTCATCGTCGGCATGAGCGTCGACCCCAAGTTCGGGCCCATGGTGATGGTGGGGATGGGCGGGACCTATGTCGAGGTCCTCAAGGACGTCGCCTTCCGCCTCGCCCCGCTGACGACCGTCGATGCTGCCGAGGTGCTCGCAGAGCTGCGCGGCTTCCCGATCCTGCGCGGGGTGCGCGGCGAGCCACCCTCGGACATCGCCGCGCTGCAAGACTTGGTGCTGCGGGTCAGCGCCCTGGCCTCCTCCTTCCCCCAGATCGCCGAGCTCGACCTCAACCCCGTGCTGGTGCTGCCACAGGGACAGGGGGTCGTCGCCGTCGACTCGCGACTGCGGGTGAATCCTCCCGCCGAGTCAGCGGCGGCGGCCCGGCCGGTCGCCGGCCACACCTGGCGCCGCTCGACTCATCCCTAAGCCCCTGCGGGCAACGCGGCACCCCTGCGGCCTTTAAGCGCCGCGAGGCGATTGCGGGCGCCGGTGCCCACATGGGGATGCAACGACTGTCCGAGCGCGTGCAGGGGATTGCCGCCTCCGAGATCACGACCATACGCGACCTCAAGCTGAGCATGAGCGGGGTCATCGGCCTCGAGTCGGGGGACCCCGACTTCGCCACCCCACCCCACATCAAGGCTGCCGCCAAGGCCGCCATCGACGCCGACTTCACCCACTACACCCACAACATGGGGATCCAGCCGCTGCGCGAGGCCATCGCCCGCAAGGTCAAGGCGCGCAACGGGATCGACGCCGACCCCAAGACGGAGGTGGCAGTCACTACCGGCGGCATGGGAGCCCTCTTCATCACGAGCCAAGCGGTGGTCAACCCCGGCGACGAGGTGCTCGTCCCCGACCCCTGGTGGACCTCCAACCCCCTGCAGGTCTCGATGGCTGGTGGCACCCCGGTGCCCGTCCCGCTGCGCACCACGCCGGGCAAGGGATTCTCCCTCGACCTGAACGACCTGCAGGAGCGCATCACGCCGCGCACCCGTGGCCTCATCCTCAACACCCCCCACAATCCCACCGGCATGGTCATCCCTCCGTCGCAGCTCAAGGCCATCGCCCAGCTGGCGGTCGACCACGACTGGTTCGTCTGGTCCGACGAGGCCTACGAGCAGATCATCTACGACGGCGCCAAACACCTGTCGATTGCTTCGCTGCCGGGGATGGCCGAGCGCACCGCCTCCTGTTTCACCTTCTCGAAGAGCTACGCGATGCCCGGTTGGCGCATCGGCTACTGCATCGCCCCCAAGGAGGTGCTGGCACAGGCCTACAAGGTCAACCTCTACTCCTGCAACGGCATCAACGCCCCCACGCAGAAGGCAGCGCTGGCGGCGCTCGATGGACCACAGGACTTCATCGCGCCGATGGTCGCGGAGTATCAGGCGCGGCGCGACCTGATCGTCAAGGAGCTGCGCTCGATGGGCTGCTTCTCCCTCGAGGTGCCCCAGGGGGCCTTCTACGTGCTGCCCAAGATGGTCGGGATCACGATGCCCTCGATGGCCTTCGTCGAGCACATGCTGCGCGATGGCAAGGTGGTCACCACACCCGGGGCGATCTTC
>JAHFTX010000055.1 GCA_023265395.1 Thermoplasmata archaeon | reverse complement strand
TTCCTTGCTGGGAGAGAGGAAGAGCTCGGTGGTTTTTCCCTTGACTTAATCATATCGTGCGCGCCAACCCGTCCCTCTCTCCAACTCGACCTCGATGCTCGGCGCTGGTGGCCCCAAGGAACTCGCGTCCACGCCATGCTCACGCATCGCCCGCACCACCATGGAAAGGTTGTAGATCACAATCTTGGCCAACAGCTCGTTCCTCTGGGCCGTATCCCCCTTCGAGAGCAGCTCCTCGCCGAACTTGCGCTTGATGGCCGAGAACGCCGTCTCGACGTTGCTGCGTAGGTGGTAGTGCCGGTTGAAGTCAGCCTGGTAGGGGGTGAACCAGGCAAGCGCCCGCTTCCAAGGCGTCGTCATGGACACCTCCCCCTTGCCGATGCGCAGCCCGTCGTCGCCAAGGTAGTTGCCCAGCACCTCAGGACGCAGCTCGCTGTGGGCCATGAGCACGCAGGCGACACGGTCGCGCAGGGTGGCCGCGCGCAGGATCCGTGCCAGCTGCTCCTGCGTGGGTACCACCTCATCGGCCAGCGTGGGGGTGGCGCTGGCGCCGAGGATGCGCACGGGTCGGGTCACCCGCACACCCTTGTGGGCCAGCCACGAGCGCACGGTCTTGACGGAGCTGTGGATGTAGGAGCCGCTGCGGCCGCGCTGCTGCTCGGAGGAGACGAAGTCCAGCAGCAGGCCGTGCAGGGTCTTCTCATCGGTGGCGGCCAGGGCAGCCGGGGTGGTGTCCAGGGCCTTGCAGACGGTGCCCAGGCGGCGCAGGTAGACGTCGCCGGTGTTGCGGGAACCCTGGCAGATGTTGCCGTACCACCGCACCACATCGGGATTGTCCAGCAGCCAGCGGCGCTTGGAGCGTCGCCAGGGGCTGGTGATGGCAGCAGCAGGCGTCTTGCGGGCGACGGATTCTGTAAAGCAAGGAGGGTTCTAGACCGTTGTCATAGTGGGCCCGCCCGGATTTGAACCGGAGTCTGAGCGTCCCGAACCCCCAAGGATGGACCAAGCTACCCCACGGGCCCACGTTCGGGGTGGCGCGCACAGCCAGCAGCGTATTTAATTGACTTGTCGAAGCGGCGGCTCGAGGCCGCCACCCCCCTCTCGCTTCGGCACGCACCGTAGGATGATTACGGCGGTACGGGCACTTTCAAATACCCCCGCCGCCTACGCGCGCATGATGCCATCGGACCTGGCCGAACGAATCGCCGGGGAGATCACCCTCAGCGAGAAGCCGGGCAAGACCCTGCGCAAGTGGCGCGAAGGGTTCTCCATCTCCCAGCAGGACCTCGCCGACCATCTGCACCAGCGCCCCTCGCAGGTCGCCGACCTCGAGAGCGGTCGACGCAAGGCTCCCTCGGTGGCGACCATCCGCAAGCTCGTCGATGCACTGATCGCACTCGACGCCGCTCGCGGCGGCGAGATCGCCCAGCGCTATGCCCCCGCCGAGCACCACCAGGCGATCTACACCATCCGCGAGTTCCCCGTCGGCGTGGCCGGGCGCACCTTCGTCGAGAGCATCGAGGGCGAGGTGGTCGGCTGCGAGGAACGCCTCGATCGGCCCCTCTACGGCTACACGGTCATCGACTCGCTCAAGGCGATCATGACGCTCACAGCCCAAGACTACCTCAAGGTCTACGGCTGGTCCTCCGAGCGGGCGCTGCTCTTCACCGGCGTCGAGTTTGGGCGCTCCCCGATGGTCGCGGTGCGCTCCCATCCGATGAAGCCGGGCATGGTGGTGTTCCATCAGCCCAAGCGGATCGACCCGCTGGCGATTCGCCTCGCCGAGATCGAGGGCATCCCGCTGGTGACCACCCAGCTCCCCTTGGAGACGTTGCTCTCCCACCTTGCGGCGATCTGAGCCGCACCTGTCCATCCCCGATGCACGACCTTCCAACAGGAACAGACCGATGATCAGCAACACCGGCGTGGGCATCGTAAGTTACGGCGCCTACATCCCGCGCTACCGGATCGCAGCCAGCGAGATCGCCAAGGTCTGGGGCGCCGAGGGCGAGGGCATGGGTGGCGGCCTTGGAGTGCATGCCAAGTCGGTGCCCGGGCCCGACGAGGACGTCATCACCATCTCCGTCGAGGCGGGGCGCTACGCCATGGCTCGAGTGCCCTGGGTCGACCCCCAGCGCATCGGGGCCGTCTACGTCGGCTCCGAGAGCCACCCCTACGCCGTCAAGCCCAGCGCCACCATCCTCGCCGAGTGCGTGGCGGCCTGCCCCGACCTGACGGCAGCGGACTTCGAGTTCGCCTGCAAGGCAGGCACTGCGGCCATCCAGACCTGCATGGGCCTGGTCGGTTCGGGGATGATCGACTTTGGCCTGGCCGTGGGCGCCGACACCTCCCAGGGTGCGCCTGGCGACGCGCTCGAATACAGCGCCTCCGCCGGCGGCGCAGCCTTCCTCATCGGGCGCGACCGCGTCATCGCCACCATCGACGAGACCTACAGCTTCACCACCGACACCCCCGACTTCTGGCGGCGCGAAGGCGCAGAGTACCCCACCCACGCCGGACGCTTCAGCGGCCAGCCCTCCTACTTCCGCCACGTCACCGAGTGCGCCAACCGGCTCTTCAAGGACCGCGGCACCAAGGCCAGCGACTACACCTACGCGGTGTTCCACCAACCCAACGGCAAGTTCCCCACCCGCGCGGCACAGACTCTCGGGTTCACCAAGGAGCAGATCAAGGTCGGGCTGCTGGCCCCCCGCATCGGCAACACCTACAGCGGCGCGGTCCCGGTCGGACTGTCGGCGATTCTCGATGTTGCCAAGCCCGGTGACCGGATCTTCGCCATCGCCTATGGCAGCGGCGCCGGCTCCGACGGCTTCGACATCACCGTCACCGACGAGATCGCCTCCTACGACCGTGCGGCGGCGCCGACCGTCGACCAGCTGCTGGCACACACGCAGGACCTCACCTACGCCACCTATGCCAAGTTCCGCGGCAAGGTCCGCTTCCAGGGGTGAGAAGGATGCGGGACGTCGCCATCGTCGGGGCAGGGACCACCAAGTTCGGCGAGCTGTGGAACGACAGCCTGCGGGACATCGGCATCCAGGCAGGCTTCGCTGCGATCCAGGATGCCAAGATCGAGAGCCACGACATCGACGCGCTCTACGTCGGCAACATGGCCGCCGGGCGCTACATCGCCCAAGAGCACGTCGCAGCGTTGATCACCGACTACAGCGGCCTCTCCTCACGGCACATCAGCGCCACCCGCGTCGAGGCCGCCTGCGCCAGCGGCGGGGTCGCGCTGCACAACGCCTACCTGGCCGTCGCCTCGGGCATGTACGACACCGTCGTCGTCGGGGGTGCCGAGAAGATGACCGACGCCACCGATGCCGAGAACACCGAGATCCTCGCAGCCTCCGCCGACGCCCAGTGGGAGACCTTCTTCGGCGCGACCTTCCCCGCGCTCTTTGCGATGATGGCGCGGGCACACATGCAGGAGCATGGCACCACCCGCGAGCAGATGGCCCAGGTGGCGGTCAAGAACCACGCCCATGGCGCGCTCAACCCCAACGCCCAGTTCCAGAAGGAGATCGACCTCGACACCGTGCTCAATGCCGGCATGGTCGCCGACCCGCTGGGGGTCTTCGACTGCTCCCCCATCAGCGACGGGGGTTCCGCACTGGTGCTGATGCCCCTCGAGAAGGCCCTCAGCCACACCAAGCGGCCCGTGATCATCCGCGGCAGCACCATCGCCACCGACACGCTGGGGCTGCATGCGCGCCCCAAGCTGACCTCGATGGCGGCGACCAAGGTCGCCGGGCAGCGGGCGCTCACGCAGGCCAAGAAGACCATCGCCGACATCCATCTGGCCGAGCTGCACGACTGCTTCACCATCGCCGAGCTGATCGCCCTCGAAGACCTGGGCTTCGTCAAGGCCGGGGAAGCCGGCGCTGCCGTCGCCGAAGGGCGCTTCCACCTCAAGGGAGGGCAGATGCCCGTCAACACCAGCGGCGGCCTCAAGGCCCGTGGCCATCCCTGCGGCGCCACCGGCATCGCCCAGGTGGTCGAGGCGGTCTTCCAGCTGCAGGGGCGCGCTGGCGCGCGGCAGGTCAAGGGCGCGACGACCGCCCTGACCCACAACGTCGGCGGCTCGGGTGCGACCGTGACCGTGCATGTGTTGGAGGCGACCTAGATGGTCCAGACCGAGGGCATCCGCTACTGGCGCGACATGCGCGCACGCTACAACCTGATCGGTCGCCGCTGCGGCAAGTGCAGCCGCGTCTACTTCCCCGCGCGCAGCATCTGCCTCGACTGCCATCGCCACAGCATCGGCAAGATGGATCCCTACAAGCTGCAGGGTCGGGGAACCGTCTCCACCTTCACCATCGTCCACGACGGCGACCCGCGCTTTGGGGTGCAGGTGCCCTACATCCTCGCACTGATCCAGATGGAGGAGGGGCCGCGCATGACGGCCCAGCTGGTCGATATCGACCCTCCGCAGGTCACGATCGGCATGCGGGTCCATACGGTGTTCCGCAAGATCGGCACGGTGCACACCGAGGGCGTCATCCACTATGGCTACAAGTTCGCTCCCGATTCGATGCCGCACCTGCGGGCGTAGGCGCCCGCATCGGGGTTGGCACTGGGGGCGCTGGCCGCGCCCGGACGAGGCGTAACGCCCAAGCCTTGGCGTGCGTTTCGTCCTGGCGGGAGTTCGTCATGGCACCGCGTACGAAGGCCTCGGCCGCCACGACCGCGCCGCGCCGCCGCGCACCATCTCGTGCCAAGCCTGCCCGCCGCAGGAGCGTCAGGGGTGCCCGCAAGGCGACCGTGCGCCCCAAGGCGCGCGCCACGAGGGTCACGAAGGCGACCACGCGACCTGCCGCGCGCTCGGCTGCGGCGCCCAAGGTCTCCCCCCTCAAGGGCAAGCCGGTCGATGCCTACATCGACAAGCACACGGGATGGCAGGCCGACGTGCTCTGGGCCATCGACGGGCTGGTGCGTGCCGCCGCCCCTGCGGTGACCGCGTCGATCAAGTGGGGGCAGCCCGTCTACGACGCAGGCGGCCCCATCGCCTCGGTGCAGGCCCACAAGGACTCGGTCAACCTCCACTTCTGGAAAGGCGTGCGGCTGGAGGACCCAGCGGGGCTGCTCCAGGGGCAAGGCACGCGGCTGCGCTATCTGCGGCTGAGAGGGATCGACGACATCGACCCGGTCGTCATCCAGGGGTTCGTGCGCCAGGCGGTCGCCCTCAACGAGCGGGAAGGCAGTCCCATGGAGCCGCCCAGGCGGTGAGGTGTTCACATGCCCATGCCCAAGCTCGACGGTTCGGCCAAGTCCTTCTTCGACGAGGTGGTCCCTGCCGACCCGCGGGTACGGGTCAAGCCCATGTTCGGGGCCTTCGCCGCCTTCTACGACGACCAGATGTTCCTCGGCTGCTTTGGCACGCAGGTGTTCGTGCGGCTGAGCGAGGCCGACCGCAAGAGCCTCCAGGCCCAGACGGGCAGCGTCCCCTTCGAACCGATGGCCGGCAAGCCGATGCGGGAGTACCTGTGCCTTCCCCAGCAGTGGAAGGACGAGCCGCGCGCGGCCGCGGTGTGGATCGAGCGCTCCCTGGCCTACGTCGGGAGGCTCCCGCCCAAGGCCAAGAAGGCCAAGAAGGCCCCGGCAATCGTCCGGTCCAAGGGCGCAGCGAAGGGGAGTGGCGCCAGCGCCAAGGGCAAGGGCGGCGGCAGCGCGTCGAGCCGTCGCGGCGGGCGCTCGACGCGCACCGCTCACCGCTGAGCGCAAACGCTTTTCCACCCTACGCGCATGTCCCCCCCCGTCGAAAGGCCCAGGGGGTCGGCGTGGGGGATTCTAACCAGCCTCGGCAGCCTGCCGAGGCGCGCCGGTCCGCGACGATGGGACCTCCGGCACCACCCGCACGTGGGGGAAGACCGACCGTGTCCATGCCCAAGCCCGACGCACAGACCAAGGCCCTTTTCGAAGCGCTGCTCCCGAACGACCCCAAGATCCATGTCAAGCCGCTCTTTGGCAACTATGCGGCCTTCCTCGAGGAGCACATGTTCCTGGGGATCTTCGGCAGCGACCTGTTCCTGCGCCTCGACGAGCGGGGGCGCAAGGCGCTGATGCGGGAGCCCGACAGCGGGTTGTTCGAGCCGCTCAAGGGCCGGCCGATGGCCGAGTACGTGCGGTTGCCCTCGCGCTGGAAGGACGAGCCCAAGGTCGCCCGCCGTTGGGTGCAGCGCTCGCTGCGCTATGCGGCGTCGCTGCCTCCCAAGGTCCCCAAGGGCAAGCGTTCCGTGCGCCGCCGCGCACCCACCGCCGGCGGCCGCGCCCGAGCACGGCACGCCTAAAGGCCCGACCCAGGGCACCCTCACCAGGTGCGGAGCGTCTGCGCCGCCAGCAGCAGACCGATCGCCAGCAGGATCAGACCGATCGCCTGGTGCAGCCGCCGGTCGGTCAGCCGCTCCATCATCCGCACGCCTAGCAGCGCACCGACGATCGCGGCGGGCGTCAGCAGCAGCGCCAAGGTCAGGTCGACGGACCCGGTGACCAGGTGACCGGCGACCCCGGCAACGCCGACCGCCGAACCGACGGCGAGGTTGGTCGCCACCGAATCGCGCACGTCGATCCCCAGCCGCAGCATCACCGGTAGGCGGATCGACCCGAGCACCAGCCCGACGATGCCGCCGAGCAGCCCGATCCCAAGGCCGCTGAGCAGGTAGGCCAGCCGCATCCGCCCCTTGGTCGTGATGCGCGAGGCCACCCCCGGTGTCCTGCCCAGGGCCATCGACAGCCCCTGGGGGACCAGCAGCGCGGCGATCAGCAGCACCAGCCAGGCGCCCGGGAGCCGGGAGGCGAGCATCCCACCGACGAAGGCCCCCAGAAGCGAGGTCGGCAGCATCCACAGGAAGGCCTGCTGGTCGAAGTGGCCCGAGGAGCGGTGCGCCAGCACCCCACTGACCGCACCGCTGGCGGAGATGGCCATGTTGGTCCCAGCCGCCTGTGCCGGGGCGACCACCAGCAGCAGCAGCGGCAGCCGCAGGTTGCCCAGCACCAGGCCTGCCAGTGCACCGACCATGCCGATGCCAAAGACCGCGCCCAGCAGCGCCAGGAGCAACCACAACGGGGCCATGGTCCCTCTCCGTTGGCGATGCACGGTCCGCATCGGCTTGAGGCTGCTGTGTCGCCGCTGCCGCCAACCCTTATGCGCAAGAGGTCGGTAAGGAGCGCATGAAGGTCGGGATCATCGGCAGTGGGGATGTCGGGCAGGCGCTCGGACGCGGGTTAGCCCGTCATGGACACGAGGTGCTGCTGGGGACGCGCGACCCAAAGGCCGAGAAGGTCCTTGCGTGGGCGGCCGCTGCCGGGCACGGCGCCCGGGTCGGAACGATGGCCGAGGCCGCCGCCTTTGGCGAGGTCGTCATCCTCGCCGTCCTTGGGAGCGCCGCTGAGTCGGCGATCGCCCTGGCCACTCCGGCCAACCTCGCCCACAAGGTGCTCCTCGACGCCACCAACCCCTTGGACTTCAGCAAGGGGATGCCGCCGGGGCTGTTCGTCGGCACCACCGATTCGCTGGCGGAGCGGATCCAGCGGGGAGCTCCATCGGCCAAGGTGGTCAAGTGCTTCAACACCGTCGGCAACAGCCAGATGATCGACCCCAGCGTCGACATGGGCGTGCCGCGGATGTTCATCGCCGGGGACGACGCCGAGGCCAAGGCCACCACGACGCGGCTGTTGCAGGGGCTGGGCTGGGCAGGGACCATCGACATGGGGGGCATCGAGGCGGCGCGGTGGCTCGAGGCGAGCGTCCCGCTGTGGGTGCGGGTCGGCGTCGCGCTGGGATCCTGGGACCATATCTTCACGGTGGCTCGGCCCGCCGATGGTTGAGCCCGCCGCCGGGGGTCGGTGCCCGTGGGCCTGACGCCGCGCCTCTTCTCTGCAACGGAGACGGGGGAGCTGATCGTCGCGCACCGCTCGGTGTCGGCGACGCTGTTGCGCTCCATCGGCGTGCTGGCCCTGACCGTCACGCCCGTGCTGGTGCCGATCGGGCTGTTGCTGCTGAAGCTGCCCGAGGGCTGTGGCATCCAAGCGGTGGTGGCGATGGGGATGCTGATGTTGCTGGGGCTGCCGCTCTCGGCCTACTCCCCCTACTTCCGCATCTACGACGGCGGGTTCCAGCCCTACCGCAAGCCGCTCCGGTATGCCTTCTGGGGCTACTTCATCCCCTGGGAGCAGGTCGCCTCGGTGCGGGTCATCGACGAGGGTGAGGCCTGGGAGGTGCGCACCACCGAGGGCGCCCGACACCGCACCTCCATGGAGGCGCTCGAGGTCGACCAGCTGCGGTTCCTGCTGACCAAGCTGGACCTGGAGGTCCCCGCCGGTCGGGTCGACCAGGCGGGCTGGCCAAGCCGCGCGAGGCGTCAGCGCGCCGCCCAGCCCGGCGACTCGGAGGAGTAGGGGCACCCCTGCACGGAGGCCCGACCATGGGATGCCCCTGGACAAACCCCTTCATCACCTTTAATACGGGTATCTGAGTGGAACGGCCGATGAACCACCCTGCCCTGCCCGCGTCGATCCTCGCGGTCCTCCTGCTGTCGTTGACCTTGTGCGCTGTACCGGTGAGCGCCCAGACCTCGGTACAGATCGTCCCCGTCGCTGATGGGGTCACCCACCCGCTGGGGCAGAGTGCCCACCTGGCGTTCTGGGTCTTCGACGCCGGCGTGCCCACCAACGCCACCGAGTTCTCGGCCTTCGTGTGGATCCTCGATGGCGAGGATGTCGAGGACGTCGACATCACCGGCTCCTTCTCGCCCACCGAACCGGGCCACTACGAGGCCGATGTGGTGCTCCAGCCCTCCTGGGCGCTCTCGGGAGTGTTCGTCGAGATCGACCTCGATGCGTCCATCGGTGACGACTCTGACTCCGAGACGATGATGGTGGAGGTCGAGCAACAGTGGAACATCGAGCCGCAGGTGCTCGGTCTGTACCAGGTCGGCATCCTGGTGGTCCCCGGACAGGTCGTCCCCATCACGGTCAAGACCCGGGTGGGCGACCAGCTCGATGACCCGACCGCGGTCGACCTGGAGGTCTCGGTGACCTCGTGGTCCGGGTCCGGGAGCGACCCTCCGACCTGGGAGGTCGCGCTGCGCAAGGCGAGCACCGGCACCTACGAGGGCACGTTCACCGTGCCTACCGACCTCGGTCGCGGGATGAGCCTGGGCCTTGATGTCACCCTGACCGTCCCCGGAGGGACCGTCACGGAAAGCTTCGCGGCGATGCTGACGATCGAGTACGCCACGATCTGGGAGCACATCGTGACCCTCGAGATGGACCACATCGTCGCAGATCTCTATGCCGTCGATGGCAACGGGGACCCCCTCCAGGGGACGTTCAACCTGAGCATCGACGACGTCGACCCTCAGGGACCGGTCTCGTTCGTGGAGCAGACCGATGCCGACGGTTCTGTCACCGTCGATGTCGTGCCCCTCTTCGGGACAATCGAGATCCTGGGCAACTTCACCTGCTACGCCCTCTCCCAGATCGTGTCGACGAGCCTCTTCGCATCCTTTGGGGACTTCTTCCCTCCATCGCTGGAGGTCAGCACCGACCATGATGGGACACCCTATGGCGACGCTGAGCACGTCGACGAGGTGACCACGGTCAGTGAGGAAGGGGAACTGCTGGACAACCAGCTGGTCTACTACGCCGTCCTCGCCGCTGACGAGGTCATCGCCAATGGCAGCGGCCTGACCGACGGGGCAGGCAGGATGACCATCACCTTCGATGTGCCCGCGGGTTCGACCGACCTCACCAAGCACTACTGGACGGGCGTCCCACCCACTGGTGCATGGGACAGCGTCGATACCGACGACGGATTGGAGTACCTGAGCGCCACCGTCGGCAGCAATTTCGGCCCCGGCGGGATGGCCATGGATGAGCAAGTGGAGATCACGGGATCCCTCCATCGTGGCGGGCTCTCGGAGCTGCAGGTCGCAATCCCTTCGAACCCCAACGGGGAACCCATCCTCGCCATCCTGTTCGACGGGGGCTTCGACTCGTTCCAGGAGGCAACCATGGCGTTCATCGACATGGAGGGCCGCTGGGTCCCGCTCAACGCACTCTTCACCCAGTTCAGCTCGCCACCCAGCGCAGGGACCAGCGCCACCTGGCACTTCCCCCTGCCCGCGGTGTTCCCCGCCGGGCACGAGTTCACCGCACTGGGCGGGACCCCCTCGCGGATCAACCTCAAGGTCCTGACCATGGGGAGCTCCGAGGGCTCGGGTGCGCCACTGCGGGTGATCCACACCGTGCCGATCCATGCAGCCATCAATGTCAGTGCCCTCGACCCCATCGAGATCACCTTCAACCAGCCACTGGCACCGAGCGTCACTGAGGTTGGCTCGCTTGCGGTCGAGGCGCTGGGGGATGTGGCCGTCGAGGGGACTCTCAGCCTTGGGAGCGATCCGCGCAGCCTGGTATTCACCCCGGCCCTTGCCACGGCCCCATGGCAGACCACGGTCAGTGTGACAGTCCTTGCGGGGATTGCCGCGGTCTCCGGAGGGACGCTCGCCGACGACTACACCTTCACCTACTCGACGGGGGAGAACCCCGATCCGGCCCCGGTGGTGCGCACCAACGCCCCGACCAAGGCCTCGGTGCCAGAGGATTCGGTCACGCACCTCCCCTTTGGGACCAAGGACATCTTCTCCGATCCCAAGGGGCAGCCGCTGGAGGTCACGATGGAGCTGGTGGGCCTCAACCCACCCACGGTCACTGGAGTGGAGGCCGTGCGCGATGCAGCGGGGAGTGTCATCGTCACCACCGGGGACAACTACAATGGCAACGGCACGTTGCACTTCGTCGCCAGCGACGGGACCAACGCCCCGATCAGCCATGACGTCGCGCTCCGGATCGATCCGGTCAACGACCTTCCGCTGTTCACCCTGCTCAATGGCACGGCCCCGACGGAGGGGATGGAGATCGCGATCCTCGAGGACGCAGCGATGGATGTGCAGGTGGCCGTCACCGATGTCGACGGCGACCACATGGACCTGCAGCAGCTCGACCTCTCGTTGTCGTGGCTGACCATCGAGGAGGTCTCAGCAGGGACCTTCTCGCTGCGGGGCACTCCCACTAACGACCAGGTCGGTCGCCACGAGGTGCAGCTGGAGCTCAACGACGGCACCGGGACCTCGAGGCTGAACGTGGCCCTGATCGTCCTCAACACCAATGACGCGCCCACGGCGACCATCGACGCCCCAGAGGACGGGCTGGCGCTCGGCTTTGGAGAGGCCTTCGACCTCGACGGCTCGAGTTCCTCCGACGTCGACGCCAACGACACGCTCACCTATCTGTGGGAGTCGGACAAGGTCGGCACGCTGGGGACCAACGCGACCCTGAGCGGGGTCAAGCTCAAGTCCGCAGGCACGCACACGATCACCCTCACCGTCACCGATGGCAGCGGTGAGGTCAGCACGGCGCAGATCACCGTCGAGGTCGCCAAACCACCCGAAGGAGGCTGGACTATCCCCGGTCCCTCGGCGGTGGCGTTCATCGCTGCGCTTAGTGTCGCCCTGCTGCTGGCTCGCGGCAAGGCACGCCGCGCCTGAAGGGGTTACTTCGCTTCGGCATCCACCGGATTCCGCAACGTCTGCCGCGGGCGTTCTCCACCGCCCGCGCGCAGGGACCTCATCGAAAGGGAAGCCCACGTAACCTTTAAGAGCTGAACCGCGAGCTCCCGCTCGACGAGTTCATCTCGTCCTCGTGAGAAAGAGAGAAGAACGGGAAGAGAAACCCATGGCACGAACCAACCCCTTTCCAGCCCTCGGGCTGGTAGCAATGATGCTCGTGTCCGTGATCGCTCTGGCAGCTGCGCCTAGCACTGCCGAGTCCGGTCGTGGCATCGACCACATCGTGACCTTAGAGAGCATCTCGGACGCCACCCCCAGCATCGGTGACAACATTACGATCGATTTCAGCGTCCAGAACGATGGTGACCAAAACGACACTGCAGTGATGTACGCTGTCGAGGCCGCCAACGGGACGGATGTCTTCGACCTCTCCGGGGGCATGCAGCCCGTCGGCCAAGAGGTCGGCGGCAACGGGACCGTCACCGGGCCCGTCTCGCTCTGGTGGGACTCCACCGAGTCGGGCTTCACACCCACCCCGGACCTGGTGTATGAGATCACCATCACCCTCTCCTCGGCCAACGAGGATGTCGGGAACACCACCAACAACACTGCGACCCTGTGGGTCAACTGGAGCGGACCCGAGCTGTCGGTGAGCGCGTTCGACCACGACCTGACGGGATTGTTCATCTTCAGCTTGCTCGTTGGCGACGGCGTCAACCTGACCTGGACCGTCAGCAACGATGGCCTGGGCGACGCCTTGGACTTCGACGTCGCGCTGGAACTCATCGAGATCGTTGGGGTCAACGTCACGACCAACGTCGAGACCTGGACCGGGCTCTCCTTGGCAGCCGGGGACGATTGGACCGGTAGCTACCAGTGGAACGCCACCCTACCCTTCGCTGGCGAGTTCATCACCTTCCAGCTGACCATCGACGATGGGACGCCGCTGATCCTGCAAGGGACACTCGGTGACGTCATGATCCTCGTCCAGGAGCGCAGGTCCTACCTCGTGTACGATTCGTTCGAAGCGACCCCGACCGCGCCACGGGCCGAGGACATCGTCACCATCACGGTGGTCATCTTCAACGACGATCTATTCGCATCGGCCGACGCGACCGATGTCACCGTCATCTTCACCCTCGACGGTGATGACGTCGACACCCAGGAGATCGGCGGGATCCCCATGGGGGAGACCGAGACCGTCTGGTTCAACTGGACGACCACCGCAGCCGATGTGGGCAACCACACGATGATGGTCAGTGCCGCCGACGTCTCGGGCGATTCCTGGTCCGACGAGATCAACATCGTGGTGGGCAGTCCCCGCCGTCCGATGTACGAGGTCACCGCGATCGAGTTCTCCGGCCTGACCGCGCAGGACGACGTCGGTGATGCGCAGAACCTCACCGTCAACGTCACCGTCAAGAACATCGGCGAGGCCGCTGGGAGCCCCAAGGTGAGCATCTACACCCTGGGCGAGGAGACCAATCCGGCCCTCGCCGACGCAACGGCCCCGGCCGCGCTGGCACCTGCCGCCTCCTGGTCGGTGGAGCTCAACCTCTCCGCACTGACGGCAGAGAACGACACCGTCTGGGAGTTCAACGTCAGCGCTGGCGACATGTACCACATGGCCTGGGACACGGACAACACGACCATCCCCGGCGATGTGGACCTAGCCGAGGTGCACCCCGACAGCGTCACCGTCGACAAGACCACGCTGGAGCTCACCCAGGGTTCCTTCACGATCAGCGTGAAGGCGACCAACCACGGTGACGCCCTGGCAGCCGACGTGATGCTCGACGTCTACGTGCAGAAGTCCGATGGGACGGGGGACCGCACCAAGGTCGGTACCACAAACCTGGGCGACCTCGTCGCAGGAGCCGAGGGTACCAACACGACGACCTTCACCCCGACTGCCGTGGGCAGCTGGGTGTTCAGCGTCGACATGGCCGGCGGCCAGCTCAACTCGAGCGCCGTGACCACGACCCCTGCCCTCACCGGTGGCCTGACGGTCAACGTCACCTCGGGCGACATCAAGGGCGAAGTCGCCAAGGGTGCCAAGAAGACCGCCAAGGTCAGCGTGGAGGTCAAGAACACCGGGACCGGGACCGTGACCGACGTCAACGTCACCATCTCTGATGGGACGACGGCCCTGGCGTCCGACACGAGCATCGCCAGCCTCGCTCCGGGCGAGTCCAAGACCGTCGAACTGACGGTCAAGGTCAAGCCCAAGAAGCAGACGCTGACGGTCGCGGCCGTGGGCAAGTTCCGCGGCAACGACATCACGGC
>JAHFTX010000028.1 GCA_023265395.1 Thermoplasmata archaeon | reverse complement strand
CCCGACCGACCGGGATGCGCAGATCGCCGCGGCCCTCCGGCAGGGAGCACCCGAGTTGCGCCTGCTCACCCACGGAGTGGCGACCGAACGCTTGCTTGGGATCGACACCGACATCGCCACCACCATCGATGGGCTCTCTCGCGATGAGGAGACCTCGCTCAACGAGGCGCATCGCCAATGGTACACACCGACCCCAGGGTCGATCGATTCCCTCCCTACATCCTTGCGGACGAGCTACTGGGCGGCGTATGAGACCGGAGCGGAGGGTCTCTTCATCCCCCAAGGCTCCAACCTGCGTCGCGCCAACGGGGTCTGGATGGAACCGAATCGGTTCTCGTGGGCTGACGAGAGTTTGCTCTTCCCGCTCGCACTGCGGGTCGGCGGGGTCCACGATGATCCAGATCGGCAGCTGGCCGGGAGCACCGACCTTTGGGTGCACCAGCGTGGGCGGCAAGACCTGGCCTACCTGCGGCTGATCGAGCAGACCTACGGTCCGACCGTCGCCCACCGCTTCGCCCAGCAAGGGGCTCGGGAAGGCCAGGGGGCGATAGGCGACTTTGACGCCGGGACGCTCTGGAGCGACGCCCTATTCCTTGAATCGTTACGGGAGGCGATGTTCAGCCTGCTCCAAGACGAGCCGGCAGGGCTGGAGCCGACGGTGCTGGACCTGCTGGGGCCCCAGTGGCAGGGCGAGGGGACCAACATGACCCGACCCGGTGCCCCATGGGGCGGGTTGCGTCCGGGCCAAGCCCCGGTCCTCTGGCCCTTGCTGGACTTGGAGGAAGACGCCTCGTGGTCCTCCACCTGCACGGCGGACCTCAACTGCACCATGAGCCAGCCGGTGGCCGATGGGACCAACGGCCCGCGGGTCGTCCACGCCGCCTGGGACCACGTCTCCGAGACCCCATTCCCCCAGACTTATGTGTCGATCACCCTCAACGCCCAGTCTCCCATCGACTTCTATCGCCACCGATTCGCCTGGATCGGCCTTGATGTCCGGAGCGATGGACCGCTCGAAGAACTCGATGTCGGCCTGATGAGCACGACGCAGGGTTGGAATGGGTACACCGCAGCCGGACCGATCGCACCAGTCGTCCGAGAGGCGCCCGACCCTTCGGGCTGGGTACACGTGCAACTGCCCATCCACCAACCCCAGAACCAGCAGCTCGAATCCCTGACGATCGGGGTGCGCCCGCTCGACCTCCCGGTCGGGGAGGTCGAAGAGCTGTGGATCGACAACATCTCGCTGGTGGAGGTCGCGACCGTCACCAATGCAAGCTACCGGAGTCCCGCCCTCTCGTCGCCAGACCTCGGCCGAGGATGGGATCTGACCCTCCTCCATCACGGTGGGCTCTCAGTTGCTGACTACCGCGTCAGCGTCCAGATGCGCTCGAGCCCCGATGGTTCCACCTGGGGGCCCTGGGCGCGCCTCTCTGCCATCACGCCCGATGGCGGCGATGAAACGGTTGGGGAGGCCGAGCCCGTGCGCTTTGCGCTGCTGGCGGCCGAGGGCGCCTTCTTGCAGGTCGAGGTCGCCTTCGATGGGCTCTGGTTGGGGTGGTCGGGAGATTCTCCGAGGCCGGAGCTCTCCCTGGAGATGTTGGTCCTGCGGACGCTCCCGGTCCAGGCTGCAGACTTTGGGCTCTCCGACCTTCGAGTCGAGGAGCCGCCGCTGTGGGGGGAGACGCCCGAGGCCATCGCCGCCAATCTGACCATCCCGCAGGTGTCGGTGCTCCCTCAAGCGATCAGCGTCCGCTTCAACCTCACCCTCCAGCCGCCCAGCGGCGCCAATGGGACCCCGCCATCGGTTGCCCTGGGGGAGTTCGTCATCGAGGTCTCGCCGCCGACGATCGGATCACAGACGGTGCGCCTGCCGTTGTCGGTGGCCGCAGGATTGCTGACGGTGATCGCGCAGATCGAGCCAGTGCAACTGCTGAGCGACCCCAATCCCGACAACGATCGGTTGCTCAAGGTGTGGCCGAGCGACGCCCCCCCCTCGGCGCACCTGCTCGTGCCCCCAAAGGCCCACGTGGGGGAACCGCTGGAGCTGGCCTTGGCCAACCTCTCCGACCCTGATGACCCGCTCTCGTCGTTGGACATCGCCTGGCAGGTCGATTTCGTACCAGCCGACGGGCCCACCCCTCCTCCCGTTATCGGGAGCGGGCCGACGATGACCGTCACCCCTGGTGCGATCGGTTACGCCAACGTGCGGGCGACGGTCAGCGACCGGGCGGGCCGCACCGTCGAGCTGACCTCGGTGGTCGACGTGCTCGAGGCGCTCCCGTCTGGGACAATCCTGATCGGGCCTGCGCACCCGACCGTCCGCACCCCGGTGACGTTGGCGGTGCACCTCTCGAACGGCAGCATCGAGACGGTGACGTGGCGCTTCAGCGATGGCGGCACCGACCAGGGAGTCTCGGTCACGCGCCTCTTCGAGCACGATGGGGCGTACGAAGTGACGGCGACGTTGCACTTCGTCGACGGCACCGAACCCCTGCGCACGGAGCTGCACGCGCGCCTGGTGGTGGAGAACCTGCCGCCGACGGCGGTGGCGAGCCTCGACGGTGCCGCAGCGGGGCTGCTCGTCAGCCGCACCAAGGTGCCATTCCTGGGTGCGGCCTCGGCGGACCCCGACGACCCACAGACCGCCCTGACCTTCGCCTGGGACTTCGGCGACGGCGTCGTCAGTGACGAGGTCAACCCCTGGCATGCCTTCTCGCGCCCCGGCTACCACAAGGTGACGCTGGTCGTCACGGACGATGACGGGGCCAGCGACCGTTCGGTCGTCGAGCTGCGGGTCGCCAACCAAGCTCCGACGGCGCTGATCACCGGGCTGCCCGACCACATCGATTCAGGGACCGTGCTGCAGCTCAACGGCACATCGAGCCGCGATCCCGACGGCGAGGTGGTCCACTTCGCGTGGCGCTTTGGCGACGATGGCGCAGCTCCCAACGGTTCGACCGTCAGTCATCGGTTCAGTGGCAGCGGCCTGGTGGAGGTCCAATTGACCGTGACCGACCAACAGGGCGCCCAGGGAATCCAGCGGTTGCACCTGCAGGTGCGCGCCCTCATCCCACCGACCGATGAGTCGACGCCGCCCACGGGTCCGAGCAGCGTGCTCCTTGCCGCTGCGGCGATCCTGCTGGCGGTGGTCGCCCTCCTTGCCCTGGTCGCCCTGCGTCGCAAGCGTGCGCCGCAGACGACGGCGCCCTCGCCAGCGACGGCGCGGGGCGCTACCAGAGCGCGCAACGCCCCCATCACCTCGCGACAACTGGTCGAACGCGAAGGGACCTATGACCCGACGGGGAAGGTCGCGGCGCAGACCAGTCCCAGCGACGAGGACGGGTACGCGTAGCAGAGAGCCGCTGGAGGGCTTCGCTCCCTCGACCTCGTCCTTACCAAGGACGCGCTCTACTGGGCTGAGCTACAGCGGCAGATGGCTCGCCGGCCAAGCGGCAGTGGCTATTTAACCGATTCGCGGGCGACGCTCAGAAGGGATTGGTGGTGACGATCCGCCGCACGAACTCCTCGATCGCGGGCCGGAGGGTGGCGGTGGTCAGGGCCGAGACGAGGTGTGGCCGCAGACCGCCGTAGGGCTGGCGCAGGTGCGGCGGGTGGGTCGTATGGTCCACGAGCGAAAAGTCGCGCAGGGCGTCGACCTTGTTGGCCAGCAGCAGCACCGGCTTGTCCCCGGCCACCTCATGGAAGTCATGGATCCACCGTACGGACTGTCCCAGGCTCGCGGGATCCGAAGCGTCAGCGACGACGATCGCACCCTCGGCGCCGATGTAGTAGGACTGTCGCAGGCGGGGCTGCAGCTGCTCTGCCGGCAGGTCGAAGAGCAGCAGGGTGACGACGATCCCTTGGAACCCTGGCACGGGCGGGAGGACCTCCAGCGAGATGCGGGAGACGACGGCGCTGGGAGTCGGTGCGCTCGCCAAGGGTGCTGCCGGGTCGAGCAGCCGCGCGACGAGCGAGCTCTTCCCCACCCCCGCGGGTCCCAGCACGCAGACCTTCTTGACCGTCTGCAGCGGGCGGAGCATCCGCGCGGGTCTGCTCCAGGAGCAGGATAAGCGGTCCTGCGTCGTTCTCAGCGCTGATGCTCAAGCGCCCTTTCCGCTGCTGGAGCCGCTGTAGAGCTGCATCACCTGTCGGTGCTTGCGGAGGAAGTCGAGCACCGACCGCTGGGACAGACGGGTGCCCAGTCCTCCCAGGCCCCCCACGCAGATCGCCCCGGCAGCGTTGGCCAACAGCGCGGCGCGCTTGAGATGGTCGGGGGCCACCGACTCCAGCGGCGAGGGGGCGCGCAGTCCCTTGGCGCTCGACGTCGGCCGGATGCGCTTGCGGTCGGCTGTGCGCGCATAGAGGTGCTGCAGCAGGAAGGCCACCATCGCGGCGGAGAAGACGTCCCCGGCACCGGTGGAGTCGACCACCTCGGCGGGGAAGGGGGGGACGTGGAAGCTCTCGCCCTTCTGGCTGCCAAGCAGGCAGCCGGCAGCGCCGAGCTTGAGCACCACCACCTCCGGACCGCTGTCGAGGAGCCGCTGGAGCACCTCCTTCTCCTCGTGCGCCCCGGTGACCGCGATGCCCTCCTCGAGGTTGGCCAGCAGCAGGTCGGTGTAGCGTGGCAGCTCCCCGAGCTCGAAGCGGCCCGACGGGTCCCAGGCCAGGTCGACCGACGTGACCATGTTGGCCCGCTGCGCCCGTGCCAGCAGCTGCGCGCTGGCGGCTGCGTCGAGGCGCGGCAGCAGGAAGGTCGAGCACAGGTGGAGCCAGCGGCCCTCGCGCAGCCGCACATCGGGCAGGTGGCGTCCCTCGAGGGCGATCCCGGCGCCGACCGAGTGCAGCGGCGTGCGATCCCCCGAGGCCTCACCGATGACCACCGAGGCGGAGGTGGGGTACTTCGAGGGCACCAGGCGCAGACGGAGCGAGGGCGCGGCCTCCTTGAGCTGCGTCGTCAGCCATCGGCCCCACAGGTCGTCGCCGATGCCGCCGTAGAGCTCCGTCCGCAGGCCCAGCCACGCGGCGGCGACGGCGGTGTTGGCGCCGTTGCCGCCGATGGAGGGGATCACCGGGCTACGGGTGAAGTGCTGATGCCCCGGCGTGATCGCCGCCGAGACCGGGGCGATGACGTCGACCACGACGTTGCCGCAGACCGCAAGGTCGTAGGCCATCGCCGCCGCCCTCACTTGAGCAGGTCGGCCAGGATGTCGTCCGCTTCCTTGTCGATGCTCTCCTCATCGCTCGTGGCTGGAGGTTGGGTCGTGGGCGGCGGCACGTCGCGGCTGGGGGCGGTGCCACTGGGCGACGGGGTCGCCGCTTGTGGGCTCTGCAGCTCGCCCAGCGCCGACTCGGCGAGGGTGCGCTCGGATGCCGCATCCTCGGCAGCCAGCGAGTCGTGCTCGACGACCTGCTGGCTCGCGACAGCGACCTCGGTCGAGTCATGCTCGACGACCTGCTGCTGCTGCGAGTCATGGTCGACCACGGGGGGGTTGGTCGCCTGCGAACCCTCGCTCCCAGGGGTCCAGACCGCCACCGCCGGGCTCTCCTCCACGGTGACGTCGGCCGCATGTGCCTGGGCGCTGGCGAGCGCCTGCTGATGCGTCAGCTGCTCATCGACTGTCGCTTGCTCATGGACATCGACACCGTCGCTGCCGGCCCATCGCGAGCCATCGTCGCTCCGGCGGCGGCGCAGAACCAGGAGCAGCACCAGGAATCCGACCGCTGCGAGGATCCCCACGACGACGCCGACGAAGAGCGGGTCAGAGAAGAACTCCCCGGGGCCGGGTGAGGGGTTGGGGCCCGGCGGCTGGACGACCTTCTTGGGGGTGCCAAAGAGGGCGAACGTGCCGACCGTGAACGCCGCCGGGTCCGTGTAGGTCTGGAGGAACTTGCCGCCGACCGAATCGGTCTGGGTCCCGCTGACGGGCGCCCAGCTGCTCCCCTCGAGCCGGTAGAGCGCGATGCTCGATTCCTCGAAGGAGGTGCGGGCCGCGGCGAAGCTGTATTCGACCGTGACGTTGCCGCGCCACTGCGAAGAGGGGACGATCTGCGTCATGGTGACCACGAACCCGGGGATGGACTGGAGCCCCGCCGGTGCGGTCGGGAGGCTGGCGGCCTCGGGGGTGGTGCCCGAGAGGGCCGGGCCCACGCCCCAATAGCGCAGGGTGACGGTGACGAAGTTCCCCACCTTGATGGTGGCCTGCCGCGTGACCGTCGGACCGCTCAGCGATGCACCGCTGCTGGGGAAGAGGGAGGCATTGGCCAGGTCGTTGGCGTCCATCCGCTGGTCCCAGGCGCGGAACGAGTAGGTGTGCGACGTCGACGAGCCCAGTCGGCCGGCGTACTCGAACACCACGCCCGTGTCCCAGGTGGTGGAGGTCGGGTCGACCGGTCGCATGGCCTTGGCATCGCCGTCGATGAGCACCTCGACCTTGCCCGAGGGGTCGGCATCGTGGTCGCGATAGGTGACGCGCCAGGTGAAGAGGTGCGCCTCGTCGCCTGAGTCATCGCCGGGCACCAAGCCGCCGGCGGTCAGCTCGGGGGGGGTCTGCGGACGCGCCTCGATGACGATCTGCACCACGACAGTGGCGGGCAGTCCGGCCTTGTGGTCATCGACCCGCAGCAGGATGGTGTGTGGTCCCACCTCGTCGGGGCCGGGGGTCCAGAAGGAGACCTTCTTGAACCCCAGCTCGCCCGATCGGGTGCTCGTCCAGAGGTAGTCGAGGGTGTGCCCGTCGGCATCGGCGCTGCCGGTGGCGTTGAGCTCGATGGGGTCGCCTGCCGGGAAGTGCTGGTCGGTCGTGGGGCGCAGGATCTTGGCCGTCGGTGGCGTGTTGACGAAGACCGTCAGACTGGTGCTGTTGGACGACGTGGCATCCTCCACCAGCAGGGAGACGGTGTGCGAGCCGCCCTCGATGTAGGTGTGCTCGCGGGTGCCGACGGTCGAGAGGTTGCCGCTCTCAGGCGGTCCACCCTCCTCGAAGCGCCAGGTCAGGTCGAGCAGCCCGGGGTTCTCATCGGAACTGTCGGTGCCGTCGAAGAGGATGGGCATGCCCAACTCGTAGGTGTTGTTGATGCTCAGGGTCTGCACCGTCAGGACGGCGCGCGGGGAGGGGTCGATGATGGTGATGTTGAGCTCGGCGATGTTGGAGAGGAGGCCCCCATCATCGACCTGCAGCGTGATGTGCACCTCGCCGGGGCTGGTGTAGGTGTGCTGGACGTTGGTGGCGGCATCGACGAACGCCGAGGCGCCGTCGCCAAAGGCCCACGAGAAGGCCAGGGAATCGGCGTCGGGGTCGCTCGAACCCGTCGGTCCACCGCCTTCGAAGGTGATCGGCCGCCAGATCGTCTGCTTGGTGTCCTCCAGCGGCAGGGTGATCGCCGCCGTCGGTGCCAGGTTGGTGACGTTGACGGTCAGGTCCAGCGTGGTGGTGGTCAGCCCCCCATCGCCGATCGCGGAGACGGTCACGGTCTGCTCGCCCAGGGGTGAATCCACCGCCGGGGTGACGCGCAGCGCGGTCGGCGACGACTGCCCGTAGGGGCCCAGGACACCGGGTGCCGCATCGGTGAAGTTGAGGTCCCAGCTGCTATCGGGGCCGACGGCGTCGAGGGTGACGTCGAGGGGGAGGTTGCCGACGTTGGCGACGGTGAGGTTGAAGCGGTACTCGCGGCCGTGGATCACCTCGGCGTAGGCGCCCTCATCCGCCGTCAGCGACAGCAGGGGCACGTCGACGACCCGCACGATGATGCTGGTCGCGTTGTTGGTGTCGTCCCCGTCGCCGGCGAGGCGGCTCTCGACCTCGAGGCGGTAGTCGGTGGGGGCGTCGAAGTCGTAGGTGCCGAAGGAGACGCTCTGGGTCAGCCCAGCGTTGACCGGGCCGACGGTGGCGGCGCTGTCGCTGCCGTGGGGCTGGAAGTCCCAGCCGGTCACGAGGATGTCGTCGACGATCCATCCTTCGCCGCTGGTGCCGTCCCAGTTGCTGAAGAAGTGGAACCGCACCAGCACGTCGGTGTTCCCGCCGCCGGTGGAGGCGGTCAGGTCGAACGCCGAGTAGACGAAGGACGCTGCCGTCGTGCCCGAGAAGGCTGCCGATGCGCCCACGGGGCTGCCGCCATTGAGGGCGGCGCGATAGGCGCCAGGGTTGGTGGCGCTGACGTTGAACAGCGGCGGCAGGTAGCTCCAGGTGACGCCTGCGTCGGTGGAGACCTCGAGCCAGCCACCGTCACCGGCGCCGGTCTGGTAGCGGTGCCAGAAGCCGATGCGAGCCGCGTTGAATCCGCTGAGGTCCATCACGGTGGCCTGGACCAGCGCGAAGTCGGCGCCGTCGTCATACTCGTAGTCGGGGTCGTTGAAGCTCCCAAACCACCAGGCGCCGACACCGCCGTGGACCTTGTCGACCTCATCCATCGGGCCCCATTGGTTGGTGCCGATGGTGAGGTCCTCGACGGTCCAGCCGTCGAGGTCGGTCAGGAAGTCCCATTCCTGGATGACGGCGAGGCTGGAGTTGTCAACCTCGTCGGCGGTGACCACGGCGACGTCATCGACGAGCCAGCCGGGGCCCGTGTTGATCGCACCGCTGGTGAACACCAGGCGGACCTGGAAGGTCAACCCGGTGTTGTCGCAGAAGTCGGCATTGAGGTTCGGCTGGTCCTCGGAGAGCTCGAAGTAGTCGACGTTGTCGATGCCGTCCTGGGACGAGTTGCTGTCGCCCGCGAAGATCCCCGAGGCACTGTTGAGGGGGTTGTCGCCTCCGGCGAACGAGGGGTAGCGGCTCCACGCGTTGCCCAGGAACACGTCGTAGGGTTCGACGGTCACCCAGCCCTGGTTGTCGAGGTTGACCTGCACCAGCCCGCCGTCCTCGTTGAGGACCGAGTCGTAGGCGTGGGCGATCGCCAGCTTGAGCGTGTGGCTGGCCGGACAGGCGGGGATGACGATGTTGGGCGAGACGAGCGCCTGCTCGAAGTTGCCGCCGTAGCGGCCCGAAGCAGCCGGCCTCTCTCCTTGGGTGACCTGGCCGTTGTTGAGGACCCAGGGCTGGGCGCCACCGGCATAGGCAGCGACCCACTCCCAGGAGGGGTCGTCGGTGAGGTCGTCGACGCTCCAGGCTCCCGCACCGCTCTCGAAGTCCTCGGCGAAGACGGTCACCGGGTCGGCGCCTTCGACGTCGAGGCCAAGCCCCGTCCCGCCGGGCAGCGGCGTCGTCCCGACGTTCTTGATCGTCCCTTGGATGTTGAAGGCGGTCACACCCACCTGGACGCTGTTGTCGATGACCGTCCCGCCGGGTTCGTCGAGGTCGAAGGCCCGGGTGTCGGATCGGGCGATGGCGACGATGGTCGCATCGTCGGTGGCACGTCCATGGACCCCGTTGCCGGCGGCCGCCGGCAGGATCGCCAAGGGGAGGAGCAGCAGCAGCGCGACCGCCAGCAGCACCGGGGCGCGGGTGCGCGCGGCGGCAAGGGCGCTACGGTCGTTGTTAGGGCTCGTGCACTGGGGTGCCTGCATGCGTCGTCCTCCTGGACCGGCCCGACCCGACGCGCATCAGGGTGGCTGCTTGGCCACCACTGCGACGCGCCAGGACGGACCCGCCCATCAAGCGGATGGAGCGTATTTAAGGGTGGCCTGCGACCGCTCCCCCATCGTGCGCAGGATGGTACCCTCGCCCTCAATAGGCAGGGGGCGCCCCACCATAGGGTGGCTCCTGGGGAGGCTGGTGCTCATCGAGCAGCGGCGGCAGCACCGACGGCTGCGTCGCCCCTGCCCCCGGTTGGCCGTAGATCGTCGAGTAGAGCTCCTTCTGTGAGGAGCGCTTGCCCAGACCGCTGGCGACCTTGATGATGGCGACCACCACGATGATCGCCAGCAGCAGCAGGACGAAGAACAGCGGCGAGCCGGCGCGGAAGGGATTGGTCGCATTGGCGTCGTTGACGTCGCGCAGCTCCTCGCGGACGTCGATGACGGCCACCTGGGTGTTGTCGTCGCGGTTGACGTCTCCCGGCAGGTCGGCCTTGACGGTGATCTGGTGCGGCCCGAGGAAGGTCGCCGGGAACTCGACGCGGATCTCGTAGGTCTCGAGCACGCGCAGGGAGGAGATGTTCTCCTCGTGGATGACGCGGTTGTCCGCCAAGACCTTGACGTTGATCGCGTAGATCGTCTCGGTGCCGTTGTTGATCAGGGCGAAGGACAGGCGCACGTCGCCGTTCTGCTTGACGAGATAGGTCCGCCACTCCTGGAAGGCGGTGTCCGGCTCGGAGGCGAGCTTGAACCGGATCGGCTGGACCTGGATGTCCTCGACGATGACCTGGATGTGGACCATCAGGGTGACGCTCTGTCGAGGGTCGCCGAGGCTGGTCGCCTTGACTTGGATGTCATAGGTCCCGACCGGGGTGTTGGTGGGGACCGTCAGCGACAGCTGGACGCTGGTCTTGGCGAAGGCACCGATCTCCTTGTTGACGGTCGCCAGGGTCGGGGTGATGCCGATCTCGGGGCCCCAGCTGACGCCGATGATCTCGAGCCGGACGTCATCTTGGGCGTTGCCGGTGTTCTCGAGGTTGAAGATGTGGTTGTAGGCGGAGCGCTGGTAGGGGTTGGCCAGCACCGTGTCCGGGCCACTGACGGAGAAGCTGATCCCCCGCCGCGGGGCCACCTCGACCGAGATGTTCTGCTCCCACACCAGGCTGAGGTTCCCCGTCGAGGTCGCCTGCACCGCCAGCAGGTAGAGCTTGGCCAGCGCCTCCTCGTTCTCGTTGGAGACCTGGATGGAGAGCACGATGTCCTTGGGCTTGCCCGGCAGCACCGTCACCTCGTCCTGGTCGAAGGTGGTGAACCAGCCAAGGGGCGGGTTGAGCACCTCGAGGCGGATGGTGTCCGGCCCGTTGCCGGCGTTGGTGAGCGTCAGGGTATGCTCTCCGACGCCGCCGGGCGGGATCGACGGGTGCGGACCGGAGGCGTTGGTGTCGATGCCCACCGTGAACTTGTACCGCTGCTCGACGATGATCTTCATCGTGTAGCTGACCACCTGCGGGGATTCGGGCGGCCCGCTGCTGGTGGCGCTGACCGAGAGGAAGTACTCACCCTTGGTGGTCTGCGCCCCAGGGATGGCCGAGACGGTCACGGGCCGTGGGCTGGAGCTGATGTTGATCTCATCGTCGCTGATGGTCAGCTGCCACAGGTCGAGGGTGGCGACCAGGTCGAGCGAGACGAGGTCGTAGCCGTTGCCGTCGTTGGCGAGGGTGAAGCTGAAGTCCACCTGCTCCTCGGGGCCCGTGGTCTTCTCGAGGGCCTCGTCGGGGTAGAAGGTGATCTTGTACTGCTGGGTGACCTTGATCAGCACGGTGGCGCCGTCGACGATGCTGTGGTTGAAGTTCGACCACACCGAGACGGAGACGGAGACCCCGCTCTTGCCCGGCGGCGTCGCCTCGGCGGGCGCCGGCACGGTGATCGTGATCTGCTTCTGGGTCTGCAGCTGGGCCTTGACGGTGGGCGTGGTGTTGGTGTTGCCGATGGTGTAGGGCCAGTCGGAGCTGATGTCGACGCGGTAGAGCACGTAGCTGTCTGGACCGTTCCCGGTGTTCTTGATCACGAAGGGCAGGGTCAGCTCGACGCCGGGGTCGGTCTCGATGTTGGGCGGCGGGATCAGGTCGACCCCGGGGAACTGGTTGACCACCGCGTGGATGGTGATCTTGTTGTTGGTCGGTGCCGCCGGTACCGCGCGGACCTCGAGGTCGTAGGTGCCCGCCTTCTCGAAGGTGGGGACCTTGACGTTGAGGGTGACGTTGCGCGGGTCATCGGTGGTCGAGACCGGACCGAAGCTCAGCGAGGTGCCGCCGGGGAAGCTCTGGAAGGTCCACCCCTCGGGCTCTCCGCTGATGTCGAGGGTGATGTCCCCCGACTGATCGCCGGTGTTGGTGATGATGAACTGGAAGAAGGCAGCGTGGCTGACGTCGTCGACGGTCTCGGTCTGCGCCTGGGGGAGGATGTAGATCTCGAACGCCGGGGTAGCGCGTCCGTTGGTCGAGGCCTGATCAACGGTCGAGGCGCTTGCCACACCGACGCACAGCGCGGCGGCGAGCACGGCGAGCAGAACGATGGGCAGAAACGTCAGACGTACGGCCGACATGAGGCGTCCTCCGGGCTGGGGAGGGTATAAACACACAGGGGTGTCCTCGAACGCCCACGCCCAACGTTCGCAACCGAACGTGCGTATATAATCCTTGGTGGCTGCCGCGGGCAATCGCTCAGGCGGCACGAGCCAGCTGCGAATCGATGCCCGTCAGGACACGGGAGATGGCCCAACCGACCCTGCGCAGCGACCGCACATCGACCCACTCCGCCGGCGTCCCGAACTCCCCACCGATCGGGCCGTAGACCGCCGTCGGCCAGCGCGCCCCGAGCACGTTGTAGTCCCCGGCGCTCTCACCGTAGACGACGCGCCCTTCGCCGGAGGTCGAGACCGCACCCTCAGCCTGGGTGGGGTCCTGCTCCTGCTCGCGCAGGGTGCCGAGCAAGAGGCGCACCAGGGGTGACCGCTCGGTGAGGAAGGCCGGATACTGTGGCCCTGCGGCCTCGTCGATCTCTACCCGCACGCTCGTGCGCAGCTGCAAGGGCTCGAAGGCCTTCTGCAGGTCCTCGACGACGATGCGACGGTCCTCCCCCGGTACGACATGGCGCACGAGCCGCAAGGTGCAGCGCTCGGGGACCCCCAGGCCGCTGCCTTGCCCCCCCAAGATGCTCCCGACCGTCAGCACCCCGCGGCCGAGCAGCTCATGCTGTCGCAGTCGGGTCTTGTTCAGCTGCGTGACGACCCGTGCAGCATCCTCGATGGCATTGACCCCAAGATGGGGCCGGGCTGCAGGGGCCGGGCTCCCCTGCAAGGTCAGGTCGACGACGTAGCGCCCCCGCGCACCGAGCAAGACCAGCTCCTCCGTCGGTTCGGGCACCAGCACCAGCTGGAAGGAGAGGGCGCTGCCCAGCTGCGCCTCAATTGCGCCGAGCGCTTGCTCGGTCCCACCATCGGTGCACAGCAGAAGCGACACCGTGCAGCCGCGCTCGCCCTGGGGCACCCGCGCACGATCGCGCAGCACCTGTGCGACGATCGCCAGGCTGGCGACCATGTCGCCCATGCCCGGACCGCTCAGCCGCTCTGGGGAGGCCTGCGGGGCAGCTGCGGCGGCCGGCAGCTGCGTATGGCCCCACAGCAGCACGTGCGGGCGCGCGACCCGGCCGGGGATCTGCAGCAGCAATGCCGGACCAGCGGGCGTGGTCACCATCGTGCGCTGCAGGCCACGGGAGCCGATGTGGTCGGCGATCGCGCGCTGGAGCGCGGCGGGACCTTCGTCGGCCCCGCAGCGATACAGCTCCGACGACAGGCGCTCGAGCGGGTCGCCCTTGGAGGCACCCATGGAGGGCGACCCAGCCGCGGCGATGAAAAAGGCACCGGTCCAAGCCCAGCGGACCAACAGCCTCATGGAGCGCCTCGCGCTGGTACGCATCGATGGCGCTCTCGGCGGAGTCGCGGAGCGTGACCATCCCATCGCCGGGTGCGCTAATCGTCGTCGCGCTGGGTGGCAACGCTATCAGTTCCCCCGCCAGCAGGGGCACCACCGACGAGGCACGGGCCCACCTTGCCCTGGCACTGCGCGGCGTCGTGACCCTGATCGAGCGGGGCTACCGCATCGTGCTCACCCATGGCAACGGCCCGCAGGTAGGGGACATCCTCCAGCGCATGGAGCTTGCCCGCGCCCATGTGCCAGCCCTGACCCTCGACCTCTGCGGGGCGCAGAGCCAGGGCCAGCTGGGGTACCTGATCGAGCAGGAGCTGCGGGCAGCGTTGCGCGCCCGCGGGATCACACCAGTTCCCGACGTGGCCACGATCGTCACGCAGGTGGTCGTCGACCCTGCGGACCCGAAGTTCCAGCGTCCGAGCAAGCCCATCGGTCCCTTGCTGCCACAGGCCCGCGCAGCCGCGCTGCAGGCTGCAGGGATCCCCACCATCGAGGTCGAGCCTGGAAGCTGGCGCCGCGTCGTCGCCTCACCCCGGCCCCTGCGGATCCTGCAGCTGCCGGCGATCGAGATGCTCGTCCGACAGGGGGTGCTCGTCGTCGCTTGCGGAGGCGGAGGGGTCCCCGTCGTCGAAGGGACCGATGGCACGTTGCGGGGGATCGAGGGGGTCATCGACAAGGACTTGGCATCGGCGTTGCTGGCGACCCAGCTGCGCGCCTCGATGTTGGCGATCCTCACGGACGTGCCCAAGGTCCTGCTGGACTATCGCACGACCAAAGCCCTCGAGCTGACCCGGTTGACTGCCGGAGACGCGCGCAACCTCCTCGAGCACGATTACTTCCCGCCCGGCTCGATGGGACCCAAGGTGCAGGCGGCCGTCGAGTTCGTCGAGGCCACCGGCTGTCACGCCGTCATCACCAGCCTCGAACATGCGGCCGACCTCACCGATCCACGGATCGGAACACACATCCTTGCTGGGGCGAGGCGCCACGACGAGTAGGAGCGTTGTCATCGGTGACCGTCGCAGAACGAGCGAGGAACCGACGCCAGGCGCAGGCGCTCGAAAACAGAAGCGAGGAAAAAGGGGAGGAGTGGCGGCCTGTGCCGCCACTCCTTGGTGTGGTCGCTGAGCCGATCTAGTTGAGATCGGTCTGCGCGACCTTGGTGGTGGCGGCCTTGAGCTCCACGACCGATTGGCTGGAGATGTCGTTGGTTCCATCACCGTTGGTATCCTTGAATACCAGGACGGTGTCCGACGCCGTCAGGGTGCCGCTAGCATCGTTGTCCAATAGGACGATGGTCGCGTTCTCCATGGTGTTGAACTCGTTGCCCGTGGCACCGGTGCAGTCGGCCGTTACCGCCGCGCCGCTCCAGTAGTCGCAGGTGGCCAGGGCCTCGGAGAACAGGTAGTAGTCGACCGTTCCCGAGGTGTCCTTGAGGGTCGGCGTTGCGCCCACCAGGCTGCCCAGGTTGGCACCGCTCGATCCCTTGACGTTGACCGTCATGTCCGCGATGTTCAGGGTACCGCTCTTGACGGAGACGACCTCGACCGTCCAGCCCCCGCCATTGCGGGTCATCGGGTCCTGGGGGTTGGAGAACGTCTTGGCGGAGATGCTCGCCACGACGTTCGTCCCGCCACCGACGTTCTGGAAGCTCTGCATGTAGACCACCAGGACGCCGGCCAGGACGACCGTGATCGCGACCATCAGGATGGTAGCGATCACAGGCGAAACCGCCTGCTCCTCCTTGTTCAGATTTGCCCACTTTACGTACTTCATGTTGTGTCCTCTGCGGCACCGAGGCGCCGCACCCCTGACCCTGTTCGCGCAGTATATAAGGGTTTCATCGGAGGGGACAGAGATGCACGCAAAGGAGTTATATCACACCCCGTGAGCCATGCTAACGAGTGCCACGATAGACATTCCCACGGGGCTGGTGGCGCGCGGGTGGGCTCACTCGGAGGCGCCGTCCTCGGCTTCTGGCAGCGCGGCGATGCTCTCATCGCAGAGGAGCTTGAGGATGGTCTCGATCTCCTTGGGGGTCTGCCCCTCGACGGAGAGGACGACGCAGCGGACCTTGCGCGCGCGCAGCGAGGTGATCAGGTAGTGCAGGAACTCTTGGACGATCTTGTCGTCGTTGTGCATCGCCAGCGTGTTGACGCTGTCGAGGAACACCACGTAGTCGTGGTCGGGTCCGAGCCGCTTCATCCACAGCTCGACCTTCACGAGGATCGTCTCGAGCATGGTGGGGCTCTCGACGAACATGTAGGGACCCTCTTCCTGGCGCGGCCCGCCGACCATGAAGCTGATGCAGTCGATGAAATGGGCGTCCTCGAGGTTGAGGCCCTGGCTGGTCAGCTGCCCATGGACGACGGCGCTGGGGATCGTCGCGGTGATGTAGATGGTGTGCAGCCCCGCTGCCGAGGCGTAGCCGACGAACCCCTTGAGCGCATCGAAGTAGCCCGAGAGGTCGGTCACCAGCGAGACGGCGCTGCCCGGCTGAGTCTCCTCCAGCTGCGAGCGGACCTTCTCCTCGAGGGGTTCCATGCAGCTCCTCCTTAGGCCTTCCCCGACCGCAGCAGCGGCACGAGGATCGCCCCGTAGTGGCTGAGCTCGAGCACGTAGCGGGTGCGGCTGTGGGGCGTGCCGCGCATCTTGACGATCTGCAACGTGCGCAGCAGGTGGCCACGGCTGACGGTGTTGCCCAGCTGCAGCACGCCATCGACGACGGCGTCCTCGACGCCGTGGGAGCTGTGACCGGTCGAGCCTGCCTCGAGCTCGCTGATGAGCAGGCAGGTGACCCCGCGCTTGGAGAGCCCCTTGGACAGCGTCGAGACGAAGTCGCGGACGAGCTCCTTGCTGGGGAAGCGCAAGCACAACCCCGTCAGGCTATCGATCACCAGTCGTCGGGTCTTGCGCTTGTCGACCTGATCGAGCAGGAGCTTGACCAGCACCGGCACGTCGGCAGCCCCCAGGACTGTAGTCTTCTCCAGGGGCGATCCCTTGTAGAGCTCGGCGACGTCGAGGAGCTCGAACTTCCCCGGGCCGACCAAGGCTTGGTCGAAGAACTCGTAGGTGCGCAGGTTCTCGAGGAGCCGTTCTGCGTCCTCGGTGACAGCCAGCAGCAGCGAGGGTTCCTTGGCCCGTGCGCCCGCCAGCAGGAACTCGGCCGCCAGGGTGGTCTTCCCCGTGCCGCAGCTGCCAGCCAGCAGGACGCTGTTGCCGATGGGGATCCCGCCCGAGAGGGCCCGGTCGAGCGCCTCGATTCCAGACGCCAGTCGGGGTAGACGTTCCGCCTTGGGCCCCGTGCCACCCATCGCTTCGTCAAGCAGGAAGCCTCCTTTTAAGGTTTGGGGGGAGGCTCTTCTAGGATGGGTACAGGCACCGACGAGCGCGATGACGGGGCGCGTGCAACCGCCCCACGCACGTCGAGGACCCCCAGAGGTGCAGGCCGACCATGACGTGGATTGACGTGGCGCGAGTCGCGGTCGCAGTGGCCCTGCTCTCCATCGGCGCGGCGACCGATCTGCGCACGCGCTTGGCGTCGAACCTGCTGTGGGTGGCGATGGCCTGCGTCGGAGGCGGCCTGTGGGTCGTCGAGCTCGTCGCGGCCGGAGCACCGCTGCCGCTGCTGCTGCTGCCGCTGGGCCCGATCCTGGTGTTCGTCCTGGCGCTCTACAACGGGACCTTCTTCGAGGGTGAGCCCGATGCAACCGACCAGCCGGACCCTGCCGATGACGCCATCGCGCACCGATGGAACCTGGCGCTGACCGTCGGGTGCCTCTTGGCGGTCGCGGGTCTGGTGGTCATCGCGCTTGCACCGCGTCCTGACGGAGGCACGGGAGGGGTCGGTGTGGTGGCGGCGGCGCTGCTGGCCCTGCTCGTCCAAGGTGGCTTCTACGCCCTCTACCGGCTGCGGGTCATCGCCGGCGGAGCCGACAAGAATGCGCTGATCGCCCTCTGCGTCCTCTTCCCCCGATCACCCAGCCTCGCGCCGTTGCTGACGAGCCTGCCGCTGGCGAGCGTGCCGTCGATCGCGCAGCAGTCCTATCCGTTCAGCTGGGTCGTGCTGACCAACGCGGTGTTGCTGGTCCTGTTGGTGCCACTGGCATTGATGGTCCGCAACCTGCGCGACTCGACGGTGGGGCTGCACATGTTCAACGCCTACTGCGCCCCCATCGATGAGGTCCGCAGCTCCCATGTGTGGCTGCTCAGCCGGTTCCACGGCGGGGAGCACGTCTGGACCGGCTCGTTCCTGCGGGCAGCGCCGCTCGAGGGCAAGGCGCTCGAGGAGCAGCTGCGCGCCCTCGAGGATGCTGGTGAGACGCAGGTGCTGGTGACGCCCAAGATCCCGCTGCTGGTGTTCGTCGTGGCAGGTCTGGTGCTCAGCGTGATCGGTGGCAACCTGCTGCTGTGGGCGCTCTTGCGCCTGCTCCCCTAGGCCTTCTTCAGCAGCTGGGGGACCTCGAAGGGGCGCTTGGCGACGGCGACGCCGGCCTTCTCGAGCGCGTGGGCCTTGGAGGCGGCGGTGCCCTTGCCGCGGGTGATGATCGCACCGGCATGGCCCATGCGCTTGCCCTCGGGCGCGCTGTGGCCGGCGATGTAGGCCACCACGGGCTTGGTGACATGCTGCGTGATGTAGGCGGCGGCATCCTCCTCGGCGCTGCCGCCGATCTCGCCGACCAGGACGATCTTCTCCGTCTCGGGGTCCGCCTGCAGCAGCGCCAGCGCTTCGATGAAGGTGGTGCCCACCACCGGGTCCCCGCCGAGCCCCAGCACGGTCGACTGGCCCAAGCCGTTGACGCTCATGTGGTGGACGATCTCGTAGGTGAGCGTGCCGCTGCGGGAGATGACCGCGTGGTCACCGGCCGTGAAGATGCTCGAGGGCATGATCCCGGCCTTGACCGCCTGGCAGGGGCTGATGACCCCGGGGCAGTTGGGCCCGACGATGCGCACGCCGCGCAGCCGCGCGTAGGTGACCATCCGCAACGCGTCATGGAAGGGGATGTGCTCGGTGATCACGATGACCGTCTGGATCCCCCCGGCGTCGATCGCCTCGAAGACCGCATCCATGGCGAAGCGCGCCGGGACGAAGATCAGGCTGACGTTGGGCCGTTGCGCCGCGACCGCTTGGGCGACGGTGTCGAAGACCGGCACGCCGCCCTGGGTCGTGCCTCCCTTGCCGGGGGTGACCCCCGCTGCGACGTAGGTGCCGAACTCCCGGCACGCCTGGGCGTGGAAGGTCCCCTGGTGGCCGGTGATCCCTTGGATGAGCAGGCGGGTGCTCAGGTCGAGGAGGATGGCCATCTACGCCCCCCTGGCGGTCCCTGGATGCAGATCGACGGCCCGCTGCGCGCCCTCCTCGAGGTAGTCGACGCTCGTCAGGCCGGCATCGGCGAGGATCCCCTTGGCCTGCACCTCGTTGAGCCCCTTGATCCGCACGATGACGGGCGGGGGCGCGGCGATCCCCTTGAGCGCGGCGACGACGCCGGAAGCGACGGTGTCGCACTTGGTGATGCCGCCGAAGATGTTGAGGAAGATGACCTTGGGGTGGGCCTTGAGCATCAGCTCGAAGGCGCCGGTGACCTGCCGGGGGTCGTCGGTGCCACCAAGGTCGAGGAAGATCCCCGGCGCGCCGCCGACGAGGGTGAGCGCATCGAGGGTCGCCATCGTCAGGCCCGCACCGTTGGCGATGACCCCGATGTCCCCCTCGAGTTGGATGAAGGCGATCCCCTTGGCACGCGCCTCGGCCTCGAGGTCGGTGAACTCGTCGGCCTTCTGCTCGGGCAGGTCCTTGTGGCGGAAGAGGGCGTCGTTGTCGATGACGAGCTTGCCGTCGCCGGCGAGGACCTTCCCCTGAGTCGTGATCACCAACGGGTTGATCTCCACCAGCTCGGCGTCCTCCTGGACGAACACCTCGTAGGCCTGTTGGACGATCGTCGCGACCTGGGTGGCGGTCTCGCCCGTCAGGCCGAGCTTGGCGTTGAGCTCACGGGTGATGTAGGGCTGAAGGCCGATCAACGGGTCGATGGTCCGACGGAAGAGCTGCTCCTCGGGGACGGATTCGATCTCGATGCCCCCGGCGGCAGAGGCGAGGATCACCGGCAGCCGCGCTGCGCGGTCGATGAGGATGCTCAGGTAGAGTTCGCGGGCGATGTCGAGCTTGGGTTCGATCAGAAGCGAGTGGACCGGGAATCCACGGATCTTCATCGCGAGGATCGCCGCTGCCTTCTGACGGGCCTCCGGCACGCTCGATGCGAACTGGATCCCGCCCGCCTTTCCCCGGCCGCCGATGAGCACCTGCGCCTTGAGGGCGACCGGCCCGGGCACGGCCGTGCTGTCGATCTGCTCGGGCGTGGTCACGACGATCCCCGAGGGTGTGGGGATGCCATGGCGGCGGAACAGTTCCTTGGCGACGTACTCGAGGCACTTCAACGGGTGCGACCCCCGAGGGCGACGAACGGAGATGGCTGCTTAAAGGGTTCTGAGGGCGCGCCATCGGTCCGGCGGCCTAGGAGCCAGCAGGGCGGGCGTGCACGTCGCCCCCGGGCGTGACCTCCTCGAAGATGGTCCCCTGGAAGCGCCACAGGACGCAGCCGGCGCGCTGCCACGCGTCGGGTGGGAGCCCGGCCTTGCGACAGGTCCCGCCGAGCAGCTCCAGGACGTCCCAGCCCTGTTCGGGCGCGACTTGCGGCAGGAGCAGACCGCGCCGAGCGGAGTGCTCGACGATCAGGCCATCGGTACCGACCCTGATCAGACTCGGGAGCGTCGGTCGCTGGGTCTCGGCCAGCAGCGGCACGACCCCGAGGTCGCTGGGTGCGCGATCCGCCGAGGTCCCGATCAACAACTCCGGGACGCTCAACAGGGTGACCTCGACGCGCAGGGCGGCGAGCTCCTCGGGTCGCACCGGAGGGAAGCGCGGGTCGTGCAGCGCTGCGGAGACGGCGGCATCGAGGAGCGCCTCGATTCGCGGCATGACCGGCTCGGGATAGCCGATGCAGCCGCGCAGCTGCGCTTGCGGGTGCGTCGTCAGGGTCACGAAGACCCCGCCCTCTGCCCGCAGCTGCGGGGGGATGCTCTGGGAGGGCGGGGAGAAGCGCCGCCGTTGGACGGCGGCATCGATCGCGCCGCGAGCGAGCCGCACCGCGATGACACCCACCGGATCGGCTGCGGCCATGCGGGCACGGACTCCGCAGGGGGCATAGAGGTTGCGTGCGCAGGACTGGCCTGCAGCAGCCGCTGGTCGTGGCGAATGGTTCATGCCCTCGGAGCCGATGCCCGAGGATGGTGAGCGCCCGATGACCCCGCCTCCTTCCTATGCGCAGCAGGGATACCCGCCGCAGCAGTACGAGCAGCAGAGCTACCAGCAGCAGCAGGGGTATGGTGCGCCACCGCAGTACCAGCAGCAGCCCTACCCGCAGCACCAGCCCGGGTATGCTCCGCAACCGCAGTACCAAGCGCCACCGCAACCGGGCTACCCCCCGCAGCAACCCTACGCAGGGGCGCCGCAGCAGCAGCAGGTGGCCCAGCCGGGGATGGTCCCCCCGATCTGGCACCACTCCTCCTTCATCCTGCGGCAGAAGGTCTTCGCGATCGCCAACAAGTACTACATCCTCGACGGCCAGAACAACCAGTTGGGGTTCTGTGCGCAGAAGCTGCTGCGGTTCAAGGAGGACATCCGCATCTTCACCGATGAGAGCAAGACCCGCGAGCTGCTCGCGGTCCAACAGACCCAGATCGTCGATGCCTGGGCGACCTTCCGGATCACCGACAGCACCACCGGACAGCTGGTCGGCTACCTCAAGCGGCAGTGGGGCCGCTCCTTCCTGCGGAGCGAATGGCACATCCATGACGGCTACGACCGCCCCTTCGCCCGCATCATCGAGGACAGTGCCGGGATGGCGATCCTGCGACGGATCCTGACCTTCCTGCCCGCACACTACTTCATCGAGGCCAACAACGTGCGCATCGCCCGCCTGGACCAGCGCTTCCAGATCATCGGGGACACCTGGTACCTCGATGCCAGTGCCGACCCCAGCTTCCAGCTCGACCGGCGCCTGCTGGTGACCGCCGCCCTGCTGATGGACATCGTCGAGGAGGCGCTGCGCAGGGCGTAGCGCCCAGCTCAGCCCACCAGCACCGTCCTCGTGGTCGCCGCGTTCTGGCCATCGTCATCGGTCAGGCTCAGCACGAGCCGATAGGCTCCGCTGTCACTGAAGGTGAAGCTCCACGCGGTCCCGCGCCCCGAGGCCAGCGGGGGCGCGCTGGCAGGGACGTCGGCCTCCCACAGGTCCCATCGGACCTGCTCGACCTCACCATCGACATCGGTGGGATGGACGGAGAAGTCGACCCGCTGACCGACGGTGGGGGCGCTCGGTGCCCAGGTGGGCTCGCCCATCGGGAGCCGATCGGTGACCTCGAGGACCTTGGCCTCGAAGGGGCCCGAACGGACGGTGGTCCCGCCGTCGTCGGTCACCTGCAGATGCACGAAGTAGGTGCCGGCCTTGGCGAACGGATGGGTCGCCACCCTGCTCTGGTAGGTAGCGACCACCGGGCCGTCGGTGGCACCCTTGTGGATGGTCCAGAGGTAGCTCTCTATCGGGCCCTCGGCGTCGCGGGAGAGCGAGGCATTGAGCTCGACGGGCACCAGCGTCGGGGTCGTGGTGACGTTGAGGGCGAAGACCAGCCGCGGCGGGGTGTTGGGCACCGGCGTGGGGGAGGGCTCGTGGTGGTCGGTGGGCGCAGTGGCGGGCCCAAACGGCAGGGGCAGGCTCACCCAACCGCCGGCGACGAGGGCCAGCAGGACCGCGATGCAGCCGGCGCCGCTTAGGAGCGCCACGATCGGGCGTGAGGGTCGTGCCGTGGGTCGCTGTCGCCTCCGCCGTTGCGCGACCGACCGGTGTCGCGCCTGACGGCGGCGAGTGCGCCGGGCACCGGATGCCGGTGGATGCGAAGTGGCTGGTGACGTGAAGGTCCACGCTCCCTGCGTCACTCATCGACGTCGACGGATGCAAAGAGTTTCTCCCACAGCGCAGCTGGCTGCCCCGCAGGGGCCGCTTGTGCTCACGCGCCCTAGGAGTGGGCAGGATCACCGACGCCCGGAGGGGTCGAGGGGGGGCTCGTCGGTGAGGGAGCAGGTGCGCGCGCGCGGCTCCGCGGACGCTTGGGTGCCGCAGGGACCGGTCCGCCCGGGCCCGTCGGTCCTGCAGCAGGCTCCTCGGTGACCGGTTCCTTCTTGCGCGCGCCCTTCTTGCGGGCTGCGGACTTGCGCTTGGACTTGGCCTTCTTGACCTTGGGCTCCTTGGGCGCCTTGGGTGGTGGACGCTCGGGGCACTCGGGCACCTCGCAGCGGAAGTTGACACAGGTCAGCCAGGGCGGTCGACCTGCGGTGATGACCTTGACCTTGGGCGCGGCACACAGTGCGCATCCGACGTCCTCGAGGGCGAGCTTGCCCCGCTGCGGCAGCGGGTAGCTCTGGTCGCACTCCGGATAGCGGCTGCAGCTGGCGAAGCGTTTCCCGCGACGGGAGCGGCGCACCAGCAGCTGGCCCTGGTGGCACTTGGGACACTCCCCCAGCTGCTCCTTCTCCTTGAGCGCAGCCTTGAGTTCGGCAGCGATCCCCTCCGTGTGCTCCTGCAGCTGGTCGAAGACCTGGTGGAGCATGGTGCGACTCTCCTCGAGGACCTCGTTGGGGGTCTTGCGCCCCTCGGCGATGGCCTCCATGTCCTCCTCCAGCGTGGCCGTCATCTGCGGCGCGGCGATCAGCGGGGCGTGGTGCTCGAGGGTCTCGATCAGCGCGAAGCCCATCGTCGTCGGCTCCGGGATGCGGTTGCTCACGAAGTTGCGCTGATAGAGCTTCTGGAGGATCTCGTGGCGCGTGGCCTTGGTGCCCAGCTCGAGGCGTTCCATCTCCTGGATGAGGCTGCCCTGACCATAGCGGCGCGGGGGCTCGGTCTCCTTGCGGTCGACCTGCACCGCAAGCACGGTCACGGCATCCCCCTCCTGCAGATGGGTCGGCACCGGTGCGGCGTGGAAGGGAAAGTAGGGATAGTAGGCCCGCCATCCCTCGGCGAGGAGCTCCTTGCCCTCGACGTCGAAGGGTTCCCCCTCGACGGAGACCGTCAGCTTGGTCGCCCGCACCAGCCCGGCGGGGGCTAGCGTCGCAAGGAAGCGGCGCACCACCAGCTCGTAGACCTTCCAGGGCTCCTTGCCCAGCTTCTTGGGATCGGCGGCGGCGCTGGGGTGGATCGGCGGGTGGTCGGTGGTCTGCCGCTTGCCGCGGGAGGGCCGCAGCTGGTCCTGGGCCAGGATCTGCTCGACCTCGGAGGCGAAGGGCGTGGCCCGCAGCGACTCGAGGATCGTGCGCAAGGAGAGGGTGCGCGGGTAGACCGTGTTGTCGGTGCGGGGGTAGCTGATGTAGCCGCTGGTGTAGAGGTTCTCGGCGATCGCCATCGCGCGCGCGGCGCTCATCCCCATGGCGGTGATCGCCGCCAGGAACGCGGTGGTGTTGAAGGGTGAGGGTGGGAAGTCCTTGCGCTCCTCGCGAGAGACCGAGACGACCGTGCCCGTGGGAGCGCCGCTGGTGGTGCGCACCACCGCGGTGGCGGGCGCCTCCTCGGGGAAGCGGCCCGAGCGGTGCAGCCCGGGGAAGGTGACCTGCTCGTTGGTCCGCGGGGGGTCGGCGTGGGTGCCAAAGGTCCCGTTGACCTCCCAGTAGGGGACGGGGACGAAGGCGCGGATCTCCCGTTCGCGGTCGACGATCAGCGCCAGGGTGGGGCTCTGGACACGGCCGACCGAGAGGAAGTCGGCGCCTAGCTGTTCGCTGGTCAGGGAGATGTAGCGCGTAAGGGTCGCCCCCCACACCAGGTCGACGCGTTGCCGCGTCTCGGCCGAGAGCGCCAGGTTGTGGTCGAGGTCGACGATGCGCTCCTTGCAGAAGGCCTCGAGGATCTCACCCCGCGTCAGTGACGAGAAGCGGGTCCGCCGGACCGGGATGCCCCCGTGGGCGCCGTGGATGACCTCGACGGCCTCGAGGCCGATCAGCTCCCCCTCGCGGTCGAAGTCGGTCGCCACCACGACCTCGTCGAGGGAGGGTGCCAACTCCTGCAGCGCCGCGACGATCGCCGTCGCCTCGGCCTTCTTGATCGGCGGTTCGTCGATCAGCGACCGCGGGTCGACGTCCTTCCAGACGTTGAACCGATCGGGGTAGTCCAGCGCCATGATGTGGCCGCGGAGCCCGATGACGGTGATGGCCATCCGTCGACCAGTGCCCACGCGACCCTCCTGCTGGTCGGGCTGGTCCTTGGCCAGGAACTCCGGCCCCTCGAACTGGTAGATGGGGACCGGCCCGATGCGGGCGCGGCGCATCGTGCCGTCGGAGAGGATCAGTGCCAAGCGCACGGCGGCGTTGTTCTTCTCGGCGATGATCAGTCGATGCTCCATCCCCGGCGCAGGGTGGGGGATCGGGGCCGGTGGCTGCTCGCCAGGTGCGGCGGCAGACGACTTCTTGCGAGGCATGGCACACCGAGAGCTTGGCCGCCGCTTCTGGACCTGGCTATAAGAGGATTCTCCCTCTTCGTCGGCACCGACCTGACCGGTGGGGATGGACGCTGAGCCGCTCCAACCCGCGCGTACGCGCACGCGAGGGGGCCCAGAGGTAGGGGGCGAGTAGGACCGCAAAACCGGCAGCGGTTGCTTCCCCCCGACGGCCTGGAGCCTCAGAGTACAAAACCCATCTAGAAAGACCATGGGCACGGAAGGCGAGGAGGACCCAACCGTGCAAGACATTGTCATGCATGGTTACGGTGTGGGGCGCCGTCGGGGAGGGGCATGGTCGCACGGACCCGGAGCGGGCAGCGGGGCGCATCGACAGCAAGCGGCAGCGCCAGCGCGCAACTCCAGCTCGAGACGATCGCCGCGATGACGATCTGGCGCGGTGCGGGCTTCGATGTCACCCCCCTCGAACGGCTGCTGCAGGGCGCTGATGATGCGGCTCTGGCCGCGGGCCTGGTCCGCTTCCGCCGCGCGGTGGTGATGCTCACAGCCTTGACCGACCAGCTGGTCGAGATGGAGGATGCCGACGCACTGCTCGACGGTCCGCTGGGACTGCTGCTGCGAGACATCGAACACGCCGAGGAGGCCCAGGCGCTCCTGGAGGAGGCGGTCGCTGCGCGCACGTCTCCGGCCGTGCCGCGGTCTTCGCTCCCCAAGGATCCGCCGACGAGCTCCGTCCGAGGGACCGCCGCCCGCGTGGCCGCTGCACGGGCGCGCCTCGAGGCGTTGCAGCAGCGGCGCCAGGGGCGGGGGCGCAACAAGGATATCGTCCGCACGGGCAAGCTGCGTGCCGCGGTCGGGACCGCCGCAGTCGACGCACCGGTCGCGGTCGGGGCCCATCGTCCGTCCCGACCTCCGCTCCGCGTCGCTGCCTCGCGCGACATCGACCTCGCCCTCGATCTGCTCGAGGCGTTGCTGCACGCGTGCGCTCCGCTGCTGACCGTGGAGCAGGTCCGTGCCACCCAGCGTGTCCTGTGGGGTGCCTACCCGGCGCTGATCGGGGTGGTGATCCATCCCGACCGCACCGTGGGCAGCCACCTGGCCAACGACCCCAGCGGCCTTCGAGCGATCGGCGCCTTCGTCGCGGCCCTCGTCGCGACCCTACAGGAGCGGTGCGCGCCGCAGGATCTGGACGCCATGTTCGATGGCCCGCTCGGCAGGCTGCTCTCGAGCAAGGCCGACCACCTGGACAGCCTGGGGTTGGTCCTGCCGGGGCGGGGCCTGATGGGACAGGCCCGCAAGGATACCACGGCGCCCTAGAAGGACTATATAGGCGCCCGCCCGGCTCACGAAGGGGTTCATGGGGACGCACCGCGACCGCCGCACCGATCGCGTCCGCCGGGGCGCGATGCTCTGGGTTTCCCTGTTGGTGCTGGTGAGCCTGCTCCCTTCGCTGACCCAAGCGACGACGACCACGACGTTTGCTGACGGCAGCGACCGCGTCGAGCTGGCGGTCGACCCCGACGACGGCGGAGTGGCCGCTACGGGGTTGCGACTGCCCTTCGATGCCCACCTGCAGGCAGCCAGCGTGCGGATCGTCGCGACTCAGACCCCCGGCGGGAGCGACCCGACGGCGCTCCCGACCTCGGCGCACCTGACCGTCGGCTCCTCGGAGCTCGCGCTCTTTGGCGGCACGGGCATGGGCGCACCGGGGCGGCAGTTCGTGCTCGCCGATGGCAGCGCGCAGTCAGGGCTGCTCCTGCAGGGCACGGACGATTCCTTCCCACCGCTGCTGTTGCCCGTCGGCGCGACGGTGCTGCAAGCGCAGCTCCGCCTCGACGTCAAGGGGGACCAGATCGACCTCGCAGGCGGCGGGCTGTTGCCGCCCGTGGCCCAGGGTGGCCGCTATGGGTATGCGATCGCCGTGGTCGGGGACGTCACCGGTGATGGGGGCTCCGATTTCGTCGTCACCGAGCCTGAGGCAGACACCGCGTGGCTCTACACCGACTGGTGGGGCATCGACGCCGATTCCGATCCGGGGATCGCCAAGCCCATCCCGATCATGATCCAAGGCCCCGGCGGGACCTACTTCGGCTGGGACGTCAGCGGTGCGGGGGACCTCAACGGCGACCTCGTCGATGACCTGGTCATCACCTGCGCAGGGGCCGCCTTCGTCTACTTCGGCGGTCAGGTGTTCGACACCACTCCCGACCTGGTGCTCACCGGCGATTTCGCGATGTTCTCCCTCTACGGGATCTCGGTCGCTGGTGGGGAGGACCTCAACGGCGATGGGTGGCCCGATGTCGTCGTCGGCGACATGCACAACGACGTCGGGGATGATTCGGGCAAGGCCTACCTCTACTTCGGAGGCCCGGGGATGGACGGGGTCTACGACCTGCGGCTGAGCACGGGCGTCGACTTCGATGGCTTCGGCCTCTCCCTCTCCGTCGGTGGCGACCTCAACGGCGATGGCGCTCCCGACCTTGCCGTCGGCGCACCCCCGCTCTTCGTGGGCACCGGCACAGCGCGGGTCTACTACGGCGGCGCGCAGGTGGGCGCGTTCCCCAACCTCACCCTCCAAGGGGCCGCTGCTGACGACGGCTTCGGCAGTGCGGTCTTGCTCGACGGCGATGTCACCGGCGACGGCATCGACGACCTGCTGGTCGGTGCCCCCACCGGGGGCGCCGGGTCCGTCGGGCTCTTCCTGGGCGGCGCCGCGCAGGTCGACGGCCGAGGGGCCGACAGCACGCTCGTCGGCGGACAGGTCGCCGAGGGATTCGGCAACGCACTGGCCATCTCCGAGGACGTCACCCACGACAAGGTCGCCGACGTCGCCATCGGGGCGCCCTACCGCGATGTGGTGATCGATGGCGTCGTCAACGATGACGTCGGAGCCGTGGTCCTCGGGGCCTTCGAGAACCTCCAAGGTCGTCGCGTCTCGATCAGCAACGGTGCGCGCCCCCAGGGCTGGCTCGGCTACGACCTGGCCTATCACCCGATCGTCCCTGGCGCCGGTCCCAACGACGATGCGGTCAAGGCCGGTGCCGCGCGCATGCTCGCTGCCGAGCCCGGCACCTCAGGCGACGACGGGGCGATGCGCTCGCTGGCCTTCCGCTACGGCGCCGGTCCCTTGGGCTTCTCCCTTGGGACCGCCAGCGGCCCCTCGCCGCTCTGGTCGTCGGAGAGCAACCTCAACGGCACCATCGTCGCCCCGCTCGACCTCCAGACGCTCGACGATGCCGTCGCCAGCGGCCAGACGGGCGCCACCCCCACCACCGACGAGGCCGGGCGCCCCTGGCGCGCGCTGCGCATGGAGGTCAGTGGCACCGCTGGGTCCTCGGTGCAGCTGATGGAGCTCAACATCAGCTACGAGGCCGACCTGCTGCGGGTCGACCTGCTGCCCTCCCTCGTTGCGGCACAGGCGGCAGCGGCGGTGCCCGACGCCTGGACCCAATGGGGGGATCCGAGCAGCCTCCAGCTCGATGTGCCGCTGACCATCCGCGCACAGGGGGCAGGGACCCTGTCGCTGCAGCAGCTGGCGCTCGGGTTCACCCCCAACAGTGCCCCCACGGTCGACCTCCCGGAACTGGCGCTCCCGCTGACGGAACCGCTGGTGCTGGTGCAGGACGAGCCACAGGAGGCGCTGCTGACCGCCACGGTCGCCGACGTCGACGAGAGCTCGACCGACGCCCTGCAGGTCAGCTGGTGGTCCGACCGTGACGGCTTGGTGGAACAAGGCCCCTCCCTGACCGCGGCCACGCAGGCGGCCCTGACCGTCGGCACCCACCAGCTGACGGTCGCTGCCGTCGACCCGTCCGGCCGCTGGTCCGACCCGGTGCAGCTTCCGGTCCGCGTCGAAGCCCCCTACGCAGCGCCCCAGCTGCTGCTGAGCAGCGCCCTGCCGCTGCAGCCGCTGAGCGGTCCGCTCATGCTGCAGGGGAGCGTGGTGCTCGACCCGCGGCTGACCCAGCAGCTCGAGGGCGGCGAGCTGCACCTGGGCGTGCTGCAGTCGCAGCGCGCCGGCAGCTGGAACGACGCGGCGCTCGACCTGCCGCCAGCCTGGTCCTTCGTCGTCGACCCGGCGTTGCACGGGGAGGTCAGCGGGCAGGTCCAGCTGCAGGTTCAGGCCGATGATGGCCACCACCGCAGCGAGGTGCTCAAGCTGCAGCTGCCCTTCGACCTGCGGCCGCTCGACCTGCGCTGGGACCTTCCCAGCACCCTCGTCACCGACGTTCCCCAACCGCACCTAGCGGTCAACCTGACGATCACCAACCTTGGGCCTGCCCTGCCGCAGAGCGACCTGCAGATCTCCTCCGAGCAGCTGGGATTGAGCGGCAGCGTCGCCACCGTCCCGGCCCTAGGAGCAGGCATGGTCCACACCCTGGCGGTGGACCTGCCGTTGCATCTTGCCCCAGGGCTGCTCTCCGTCTTGCCCCACACCGAGGAGGTGGAGTTGTGGGTGGTCGACCCCCTGCAGGCTCCGCCGCCGCAGGATCTGCCGCCCTGGAGCGGTGCGCTGCTGCATGGCACCACCCGGCTGACCATCCAGCCACCACCGGTCGGCGGCCCAAACCCAGGGGGGGCCCCCGAGGCCGTGCTCAGCGTGCGTCTGGAGCTCCCGCCGGGTGCCCGACCGGGGCAGACCCTCCATGGCAGCGTCACCGTCACCCACGTGAGCGGACCCCACGCCGTCGGGCTCGAGCTGGCCCTCTCCTCCCCGCCGGGGTTTGGTGTGGTGCTTGCCGACCCGACCGTGCCGCTGACCGACCTCAACCTCCAGCCGGGCCAGGCGCTGTCGCTACCGTTGCTCGTCGAGGTCCCCGAGAACGCGCGGATCGGGCGTACCTATGCCTTTGGTGCGACCCTGACCAACCATGCGGGACGGGAGATCGCCACCAGCAGTGACTCCGTCGCCTTGCGGGCAGCCCCCCCGACCGCGCCGGTGCGGACCCCCTCCATGGGCTGGTGGGTGCTGCTGGCGCCGCTGGGCGTGGGCGCGCTGGTCGTGGGCATGGTCGCGGGCACCGAGTGGGGGCGCTTCCGATTCATCTTCGCCGTCCTGGTGCCGCTGTACACCCGCGTCCGCAAGGAGGAGGTCCTCGACAACTTCACCCGTGGTGAGATCAACGGGTTCATCAAGCAGAACCCCGGCACCTACTATCGGGAGATCCAACGGGCGCTCGGACTCTCCAACGGCGTGCTGACCTACCACCTGGCGATGCTCGAGAAGCAGGGCTACGTGCTGGCACGCAACAGCGGACGGTACAAGCATTACTTCCCCGCGGCCATGATCCCGCCGACCAGGGTGGTGCGCCTGACCACGTTCCAGCGGCTCTTGCTGCGCACGGTCCGTGACGCACCAGGGATCAACCAGCAACAGCTGGTGCGGGCACTGGACGTGCCGCAGCCGACCGTCAGCCGCCACCTGACCAAGCTCTCCAACAGCGACCTGCTGCGCGTCGAGGAACAGGGCGGTCGGAAGCGCTACTTCCTGCAGGACTTCCGCTACGTCGGCGGCACGACGCCCGAGGGACACTCCCTGGCCAGCCCGATCCTCGCCGACCAGCAGAACCTCGGCCCCTAGCACCAGTGGACCGGCCACTGACGGCTCTCTCCCCCCAAGGTTCATAGTACCCCCGCAGCTGGCTGGCCGCGAGTACCATGCAGAACCCCGTCGTGCATTTCGAGATACCCGCCGACAACGTCGACCGCGCCAAGAGCTTCTACAGCAAGGCCTTCGGATGGGACATGGTCGCCCCGCCGGGGATGGACTACCTGATGGTGGGGACAACCGCGGTGGGCAAGGACCAGCGTCCCACGACCCCCGGGGCGATCAATGGCGGGATGCTCAAGCGCCAGGAGCCGGTGCGCCAGGTCGTCATCACCATCAGCGTCGACAACATCGATGCGTCGATCAAGCAGATCACCAAGCTCGGGGGCAAGGCCGTGGGCACCAAGGTGGCCGTCGGCGACATGGGCTGGGCGGCCTACTTCAGCGACACCGAGGGCAACGTGGTCGGCCTGTGGCAGACCTCCAAGAGGTAGACCAGGCTGCAGGCCCGCCCCCGCGAGGGTGCAGGGGCGAGGCAGGCTGCGGCACCTCGCGCACGCGGCCGCTCATTTGGCCGTCGAGCCCGAGGAATCGCCGACGTTGAGGACGGGGTGGGTCTCGGTCTCGGAGCAGAGGACCACCAGCAGGTTGGCCACCAGGGAGGCCTTGCGCTCGGCATCGAAGGTGACCACCTTGCGCTCTGCCAGCTCGGCCAGCGCCATCTCGACCATCGACACCGCACCGTGGACGATCCGTGTACGGGCGGCGATGATCGCCTCTGCCTGTTGGCGGCGCAGCATCACCGAGGCGATCTCCGGTGCGTAGGCCAGATGGACGATGCGGGTCTCCTGGACCAGCACCCCCGCCTTGGTCAGCCGGTTGGTGACCTCGGTGACCAGCGCGCTGGAGACCTCGTCCATCCCGTTGCGCAGGGTGATCTCATGCTGCTCACCATGGTCGTAGGCGTAGCTGCTCGCCAGATGCCGCAGCGCCGATTCGCTCTGGATGCGCACGAAGTCCTCGTAGGCGTTGACCTCGAAGAGCGCACGGTAGCTGTCGGTGACCTGCCACACGATGACCGCGCCGATCTCGATGGGGTTGCCGGCCTTGTCGTTGACCTTGAGCTTGGCACTCTCGTAGGCGCGCAACCGAAGTGAGATCTTGGTGGTGGTGTTGAGCGGGGAGGTCCACTTGAGCCCGCCAGCACGGACGGTCCCCAGGTAGACGCCAAAGCGCGTCAGCGCCACGGCCTCGTTGGGTTGGACCGTGTAGTGGCCGACGAGCATCACCAAGCCGACGATCGTCAAGGTCAGGATGATGATGAACGCCAGGGCATCGAGGGGGAGGACTCCCACCAAGCCCAGCCAGATGTACCACACGGCACTGAAGGTCAAGGACAGGTTGACCACCAACATGCCCACTCCACTCATCCCGTAGATCACGCGCTCTGAGGCCGGTTCTGTCATGGCGTCCCTCCCGCGACCGCTTCAGGTCGCACGACGTGGTGCTGGGGGTGCGAGGGGATGAAGCCATCGCCCGGCAGTCCCGAGGAGGGCCCGGTCAGACCCAGACCTTGCCGTCGGACGGATCCATGATGGGGACCTTGGCCCATGCGCGCAGGTCCCGTGCCTTGGCCAGCGTGGCGACCACTGCCAGCTGGACATGCGCGTACTTGCTGCGCTCCGCCATCCTCGAAGGCCGGTGGGGCAGCACGCGGAAGGGCAGGTCGAACTGCCAGACCGCCTCCTCCAGGTCGCGGTCCTGGACGAAGAGGCCGTTGGTGCGGCCGACGACCCGCGAGATGTTGTAGGCGCCGTCGGGGTAGGAGTAGCCACCGCGGTATCCGATGCGAATCGGGTCCCTGCGGCGGGCCAGCTGATAGGTCGAGGTGATGCACTCCCAGCGGAGCTCATCGACGTGGACCTGGCGGATGAGCTCGAGCTCGACCAAGGCCGTCGCGTGCTCCCCCGGGAGGAAGGCCTCCTTGGGGAGGGCGATCCGCAGCGAGTTGAGCAGACTCACGAACGTGCAGGTGTGGCAGGTCAGCCTTCAATCTTGGGGACGAGGTCCCGGAGAAGCCCGCGGCAGAGGATGCCCTCGGTGTCGACCACGCACCCAGCCCCGATGGCGCAACCTATTAGGGCGACCTGGGGCTGGGGCGCCACGGTGCGACCATGTACGAGACGATCCGACCCTTCGTCGAGCACCATGAGCGCTGGCGGGCGAGCTGCCTCAACCTCATCCCCAGCGAGAATTCGGCCTCAGCGGCGGTCCGGGAGCTCCTCGCGAGCGACTTCGGCAACCGCTACACCCTCCCCTTCCGCGATGGTACCATCGGCGGTCAGCGGATCGACAACGCCTACCGAGGGACCCGGTACCTCGACCTGGTCGAACGCGAGGGCTGCGCCATCGCCAAGGCGGTCTACCAGAGTGAGTACGCTTCGTTGCGCCCTCTAGGGGGCCACATCGCGGCCATGCTGGCGCTGACGACGTTGGCCAAGCGCGGCGACACCATCGGGATCATCCCCTGGCGCATGGGGGGCTACGACGGCTATGGTGGCGACTACCTGCCGCAGATGCTGGGGCTACGCACCATCGAGCTGCCCTTTGCGGAGCGCCGCTGGGGGGTCGATGCGCAGGCGACGGCAGGGCTGATCGAGGATCACACGCCGACGCTGGTGGTGCTGGGGCAGAGCTACTTCCCCTTCCCCTACGACCTGGCACCGATCGTCAAGGCCGCCGCCAGCGCCGGCACGAGCGTCGTCTACGACGGCTCGCATGTGATGGGCTTGATCGGTGGCAACGAGTTCCAGCACCCGCTGGCCGAGGGCTGCACCGTGCTCCTGGGATCGACCCACAAGACCCTCTTCGGGCCGCAAGGGGGCATCCTCCTCTCCAACCGGGGCGCCGAGCTGGGGCCGCGCTTCGAGGACAACACCACCTGGCGGACCATCGACAATGCCCACTGGAACCGCATCGCCGCCCTGACCGAGGCGCTGCTCGAGCTGCAGAACTACGGGTGCGCCTACGCCCGGGCCGTGGTCACCAACGCACGGGCGCTGGCACACGCCCTCGACGAGTGCGGCGTCCCCATGCGCTTTGCCTCGGAGGGCTACACCGAGAGCCACCAGGTCCTCTTCGACCAGCCGGCGCTGGAGGAGCGCATGGGCGCCGACATCGTCACCCTCAGCGCACGGCTCGAGAAGCAGCAGCTGATCATCGATGCGGTCGGGCGCGCCGGGGTCAACGAGGTCACGCGCTTGGGGATGAAGCCGGCGGAGATGGGGGAGATCGCCCATCTGATCCACGATGCGATGCGCGGTCAGGACGTTCGCACGCGCGTCGAGGCACTGCGGGCCGGACGGACTCTCCACTACTGCTTCGCCAACCCCTAGGGTGCGCCGACCGCTACGCCTAAGCACCGGGAGCCAGCTGGCAGCGGTGGAGTCCCTCCCGATGGTGTCGCGTCCGTTGCAGGGGGCCGACCTGCGCCCCGGGAGCGTCGCCGACGGATCCTCGCGTCGCTGGGTCCTCGCTGCGTTGGGCTCCGCGCTGCTGCTGGGGCTGCTGCTGCGCCTGCAGCCGCTGCTGCACGCCGTGCTCTGGGGGAGCGACAGCGGCGAGTACCTGTGGCTGGCCGAGGCGCTGCTCGAGCGCGGGACCGTCCCGGCACCCTACCTTGGTTGGGGGGTGACCTACCCCTACTTTCCGGGCATGGAGGTGGTCATCGACTCGCTGGCGCTGCTCAGTGGCCTAGGGTCGGCAGGCCCCTTCCCGAGTGGCGCCACGGGCGTCGCGACGCAGCAGGGGCTGCTCCCGCTGCTGCAGGTCGTGGTGCCGGCCCTCAACACGCTGACCGTGCTGATGGCCTTCCTGCTGGCGCACTGGCTGCTGCAGGACCGGGTCGCGGCACTGGTGGCGGCCTTCGTCGATGCCGCTGCGATGCCGCTGGTCTTTGGCGGCAGCCATCCGATGCCCGCAGCGCTTGCCGAGCCGCTGGGGTTGGCGGTGGTGCTGCTCGTGGCCATGGCACCCCGTCGCCCGCTCTCGGCCATGGGGGGGCTGCTCTGCGGCAGCGCCCTGGTGCTCACCCATCACCTGACGGCGGCCCTGACCCTGCTGCCGCTGGGGATCATCCTCCTCGTCGACGAGCTGCGCGCCGTGCGCACCGACGGCATGGTGCTGCTTCCGAGGCTTGCCATCCTCGCACCGCTGGCGGTGTTCCTTGGTGCCTACTGGGGGGAGCTGGGGGGTCCCTTTGGGCAGCAGATCCTCGTCCGGGGCACCGGCCTCCCACCGTCGGTGCTCGTCGGCCTTTCCGCCGGCGCGGTCGCTCTCCTCCCGTTGCTCGTGCTGCTGCGTCGGCGGCTGCTGGTGTTCCGTCGGAGGTACACCTACCCCTCGGCCGCCAAGGGGTTGACCAACTGGCTCCTCTATGTTGTCGGTGCAGCAGGAGTGTTCGCGGTCGCGCTGCTGGGGCCGATACCGGGGATCGCGGTCTCCGTCCCTTCGCGCGAGCTGGTCGGGCTGCTGCCGCTGCTGCTGGTGCTCTCCTTCTGCGCCGCCGGCTTCACGCTGGCGCCCTTCCGCCGCGGCGGGTTGTTCCTCTTCGTGTGGGTCCTCTCGCAGGGGCTCGTCCTCGTGCTGGCGATCGCCAGCCGCAGCACCGTGCTGCTCTCCTATCGGGTGATGCCCTTCGTGTGGCTCCCCGCGTCGCTCTTCATCGGCCTTGGTGCCCGCGCCCTGTGGGAGCACCTCGGCGCGCGCAGGGGAATCGGCCCCCGCGCCCGAGTCCTGCCGATCGCGGGGCTGGTGTCCCTGCTGCTCGTTCTCCCGCTGGGCGCGCAACCGAACGCGAGCGCGGTCGGTGGTTTTCAGGAGGGCACGACCGCGGCCGAGCTCAACGGGGTCGTCTGGGCCGCTGCGACCCTCCCAGATGATGCAGCCGTCGTCAGCGACCATCGGCTCAGCTCGTCGCTCTTTGGAGCGGGGGGGCTGCATGCCAGCTGGGAGGAGGGAGGTGAGCTGCTCCTCTCGGACGACCCCTATCGGCCCGATCCGCGCCAGCCGCAACCGAGCCCATCGGGATCGCATCGGGTCGATGCCGTGGTGCTCTCGAGCGCGTTCGACGACGGCGTCGCCCTCGAGCAATGGCAGACGCCCCCGAGGCTCGAGGGCGCCGCACGCGAGAAGTTCCGTCATGCGCCCTACCTCCCGATCTATGCCGATGGCACCATCGAGGTGGTGGCCGTCACCGGCAGCGAGCGCGGCTAGTACCCAGCCGTCTGCAGGACCATCAGCAGCAGCACGCAGGTCAGAAGCAGGAGCTCCAGCGAGACGAGGCGGCGCCCGAGCCGCAGCCGCTGGACTCGCTCGGCCAGCGGCACGATGGGCCGTCCGACGCCCGTGAGCAGCGCCGTGCCCAGCGCGCGCTCGCTCACCAGCCCCAGCAGGAAGGCACCGACCGCCAGGGCCATCGCCCCCAAGAAGCGCAGGCCGCGCGGGGTGGAGAACCATCCAGGGCCGACACCGATCACGGACAGGAGCAGCAGCCCGCTGACGATCGTGGCGACCTCTGCGCCCTCGAGCATCTTGGTCGATGGTCCGAGCAGCGGGCCGAGCCGCTCACCCACCGCTTCGGGCGAATCGCGCTGCGGGACCTCCCAGAGCAGGGAATGCCAGAGCATCTCGGCGCCGAACCAGAGCGCGGCGCACAGCACATGGGCGATGCGGAGCACCAGCAAGAGCTCGGTCGCCACCATGGGCTTGTGCCACCTCCTGCGGCAGTATCAAGGTGCGGGTGGGTGGCCGTCGCCGCGCAACCGCTGCAGCGGGGGGATTATCTCGGAGAAGTCCGAGAAGGCGGTGCATCCGATCCCGGCACGCTGGCAGTGGTCGACCAGCGCGCCGGTGGCGAAGACCGCGTCCGCGATCGTGGCGCTGTAGAGGTCGATCTCGCCATCGCCCACGAACGCGACACGGTACCCCCACGACTGCAGGGTGCGCACCACCTCGCTCTTGCAGGTGCCGCACTGGTCGGCCGTGCAGACGTCGCAGCCCTGCACCGTCGAGGGGAAGGAGAGCGACAGCTGCGTGGGGCCGACGAAGTGCGCGAGGTTGGTGCGGTAGCCGATGTCGATCCGCAACTTGGCGAAGGTCTCCTCGAGCAGCAGGTCGATGCCCTCGCTGACCACCACCATCGGCACCTGCGTGGCGATCGACCACGCCACCAGTGAATCGAACCCGGCACGCGCGTGGACCCGCTGGCGGACCAGTGCGCGCATCTGCGCGGCACTGGCCTCGATGGCCTCGTACTGGTTCCGCAGCAACTCTCGCAGGGTGACCTCCTTGGCGCGCCAGCGGTCGTCCCACCGTTCCCAGTCGGGCTTGCCCCAGGTGCGGCAGCACGCGACGGCGACGTCGAAGGTGGTGATGGTGCCGTCGAAGTCGAGTTGGATCGCCCAGGGCGGCGGGAGGCGCGTCGACTGCGGTCGTGGACGTGGCACCACGGAGAGTCCCGTAGAGGGGGGCTGTTGCTCCTGCAGGCAGAGCGTCGCTGCAGGGATCAGGGAGCGGCCGATGAGGGACCCTCCACGGGGATGATCGGCGCCGGTGGGATGTCGTGGAGCGCCTGGACCTCCAGCGGGTGCTCCCGTGCGGCAAGGATCGCGCGCGCGGCCGCCCGGGCCGCCGACAGGGTCGTCAGGAAGGGGATCCCCAGCTCCACCGCCAGCCGTCGCATCATGTACCCGTCGCGTTGGGAACCCGAGCCGGCGGTCGGGGTGTTGATGACCAGCTGCACCTTGCCGCTGCGCATCAGGTCCAATGCGTCGGGGGAGCGCGCCTCGCTGATCAGCCACGCCGTGGTCACCTCGATGCCGTGGTCCCGAAGGTAGCCGGCGGTGCCCTTGGAGGCATAGAGCCCCAACCCCGCGCTGCGGAGCATCCGCGCGACCTCGACGGCACCGGGCTTGTCGGGGTCGCGCATCGTCAGGTAGACGTTCCCCTGCAACGGCAGCGCGTTGCCGCTGCCGAGGCTGGCCTTGAAGTAGCCCCGCTCGAACGTGCGGTCGATGCCCATGACCTCGCCGGTGGACTTCATCTCCGGCCCGAGCACCGCATCGACCCCCGGGAGCTTGAGGAACGGGAACACCGGCGCCTTGACGGCGATCAGCTGCGGGGCGGCCTCGCCGACGAGCCCCTGCTCCTTGAGGGTGCGCCCCACCATCACCAGCGTCGCCACCCGGGCGAGGTTGTGGTGGATCGCCTTGGAGACGAAGGGGACCGTGCGGCTCGCCCGCGGGTTGGCCTCGATCATGAAGACCCGCCCCTCCTTGACGGCCAGCTGGATGTTGATCAGTCCCACGACGCCCAGGCCGATGCTGACCTGTCGCGTGACTCGCCGGACCTCGTTGAGGACCTCGCCGCTGAGGTTCTGCGGCGGCAGGACGCAGGAGGCGTCGCCGCTGTGGACCCCCGCCTGCTCGATGTGCTCCATGATGCCGCCGATGAATACATCGGTGCCGTCGCAGACCGCGTCGACATCGAGCTCGGTCGCCTCGGTCAGGTACTTGTCCACCAGGACCGGATGGTCAGGGGAGACCTTCACGGCAGTCTCCATGTACTGCTCGAGCTGCCGCTCGTCGTAGACGATCTCCATGCCGCGACCGCCCAGCACGTAGGAGGGCCGCACGAGCACCGGGTAACCGATCCGGTGCGCGACGCTGCGCACCTCGGAGAAGCTGTACCCCGTGCCGCCAGCAGGCCGCAACACCTCGAGGCGCTCGAGCAGCCCATCGAACTGGTTGCGGTCCTCGGCGCGATCCATCGCCTCGGCGGAGGTCCCCAGGATCCTGGTGGGGAGCTGCGGGTGGGCGCGCAGATAGCGTTCCAGCGGCAGCGCGAGGTTGATGGCCGTCTGGCCGCCGAACTGGAGGATGACGCCCTCGGGCTCCTCACGGTGGAGGACCTCGACGAGGTCGTCGAGGGTCAGCGGCTCGAAGTAGAGCCGATCGCTGATGTCGAAGTCGGTCGAGACGGTCTCGGGGTTGTTGTTGACCACCACCGCCTCGATCCCCGCTTCCCGCAGCGCCTGCACCCCATTGACGGCGCAGGTGTCGAACTCGATCCCCTGGCCGATGCGGAAGGGGCCCCCGCCCACGATCACCACCTTGCGGGTCCTCCCGCTGCGCGTGCCTTCCTCCTGCTGCGACGCGCTCCCCTCGGCCATCTGCCCGCGCGAGAGCGGTTCTTCGAAGGTCGAATAGTAATAGGGCGTCGTCGCCGAGAACTCGGCGCCGCACGTGTCGACCATCTTGAAGGTCCGCCGCAGCTTGAGCTGTTCGCGCAGCTCCTCGGGGGGGCGGTTGAGGATGCGGGCCAGGTGCGTGGGGGTGAAGCCCATGGAGAAGGCTTCGCGCAGGATCAGGGGCGAGGGGTCGGTTCGGACGCGCTGCTCCATGGCCACCACCGCGCCGACCTTGCGCACGAAGAACTCATCCCATTTGGTCAGGTCGGCGATGGTCGAGGGGCGCATGCCTTGGCGCAGTGCTTCGGCGATGGCGAAGAGGCGCCGGTCGGTGGGGCGTACCAGCTCGGCGACCAGTTCGTCGGTGCCCCAGCGGGGCTGCTGGAAGCCCTGGCGGTTGACGTCGAGCGAGCGGATCGCCTTGAGCAGCGCCTCCTCGATGGAGCGGCCGATGGCCATGACCTCGCCGGTGGACTTCATCTGGGTGCCGATGTGGCGGTCGGCGGTGCGGAACTTCTCGAAGGGCCAGCTGGGGGTCTTGAGCACCACGTAGTCGAGCGTCGGCTCGAAGCTGGCCATCGTCTTGCCCGTGACGGCGTTGGGGATCTCGTGGAGGTTGAGGCCGACGGCGATCTTCGCCGCCACGCGGGCGATGGGGTATCCGGTGGCCTTGGAGGCCAACGCGCTGCTGCGCGAGACACGCGGGTTGACCTCGATGACGCGGTACTGGCCGTCGATGGGGTTGGTCGCGTACTGGATGTTGCACCCGCCGCGGATGTCGAGGGTGCGGATGATGTCGAGGGCTGCCGAACGCAGCTGCTGGTGGTCGGCGTCGCTGAGCGTCTGGGCAGGGGAGACGACGATGCTCTCGCCGGTGTGGATCCCCATGGCATCGAGGTTCTCCATGTTGCAGATGGTGATGCAGGTGTCGGCGTTGTCGCGGACGATCTCGTACTCGAACTCCTTCCAGCCCAGCACACATTCCTCGACGAGCACCTGGTGGATGCGGCTGTAGGCCAACCCCTTGGGGAGCAGCTCGCGCAGCTGGGTGCGGTCGTTGCAGATGCCGCTGCCCAGACCACCCAAGGTGTACGCCGCGCGCAAGATCACCGGGTAGCCCAGCCGGTCTGCGGCGGCAAGCCCATCCTCGACGTTGGTGACGGCCGTCGAGGCCATCACCGGCTGCCCGATGGAGGCCATCGTCTTGGCGAACAGGTCGCGGTCCTCGGAGGCGGCGATGGCGGAGGCCTGGGTCCCCAGCAGCTCGACGCCCAGCCGCTGGAGCACGCCCTGCTCGCTGAGCTCGGAGCAGAGGTTGAGCGCGGTCTGGCCGCCCATGCCCGAGAGGATGCCTTGTGGCCGCTCCCGTTCGAGGATCTGTTCGACCACCTCGGCGGTCAGCGGCTCGAGGTAGACGCGGTCCGCCAGCGAGAGGTCGGTCTGGATCGTCGCGGGGTTGGAGTTGACCACCACCACCTCGTAGCCCTCCTCCCGCAGGCTCTTGGTCGCCTGCGACCCGCTGTAGTCGAACTCGCCCGCCGCGCCGATGACGATGGGGCCGCTGCCGATGATCATCAACCGCCGGAGGTCCTCACGCTTTGGCATGGGAGCCTCCCGGACCGCCGCCGGCGAGCGGCGGGTCCTCGCCGCGCAGCAGGGCGGCGAAGGTCTCGAAGAGGAACCGCGTGTCGCGGGGACCGGGGGATGCCTCGGGGTGGTACTGCACCGACCAGATGGGCAGCTCGGTATGCCGCAACCCCTCGACCGTGCCGTCATTGACGTTGGCTTGGGTGACCTCGATCTCAGACCCCAGTCCCTCGGCAGCAGCGGCGAAGCCGTGGTTCTGCGAGGTGATGTACACACGTCCGGTGCGCAGGTCCTGCACCGGTTGGTTGACGCCCCGATGACCGAACTTGAGCTTGAAGGTGTGGCCGCCGAATGCCAGGTGGAGCAACTGGTGTCCCAGGCAGATCCCCATCAGAGGGAACTCTGGCGCGAGCGTCCTGAGGGTCGGGACCGTCGTCTGGAGCAGCCGCGGGTGCGCGGGGTCGCCTGGGCCGTTGCTGATCAGCAGGCCATCGAGGCGGTGCTCGAGGATGGTCTCGGCGGGAGTGTCGTAGGGGAAGTGGACCACCAGGGCGCCACAGGCGGTCAGCTGCGAGATGATCGAGGCCTTGACGCCACAGTCGAGCAGGCCGATCCGCAAACGCGGTTCCCCCCGCGGCTTGTGGGTGATGATGCGCCCGATGCTGACCTCGCCGACGAGGTTGCGGGCATCGGGGAAGTCCATCGTGCGGACGGTCTTGCGCACCGCCTCGAGGGTGGGGAGCTCCTCGCCGACGACCAAGGCCGCCCGCATCGTCCCGCGCTCGCGCGTGAGGATGGTCAGCGCCCGGGTGTCGAGGCCGCTGATGCCCGGCGCGCCATTGTCCCGCAGGAACTCGGAGACGGTCATCTCGCTGTTGCGGTGGGAGGGGTAGGCACAGAACTCCCGTGCCACGGCGGCGGTCGCCTGCACCCCGCCCGACTCCATCGAGCGCAGGTCGACCCCGTAGTTGCCGATGAGGGGATAGGTGAACATCAGCAACTGGCCGCGGTAGGAGGGGTCGGTCAGCGCCTCCTGGTAGCCGGTCATCCCGGTGGTGAACACCAGTTCGCCATAGACGGTGCGGGAGGCGCCTGCCGCCCTGCCCTCGACCGTGGTACCATCGTCGAGCACCAGGACCGCTCGCCCATCGTCCATGCCGTTGAACCCCCGACAAATCCTCGGTCGCACCCTTAAGTCTGTGCCCGCGGGGCGACCCCTGCCTCTGCCAGCAGGGACTCGATCGTCGGCAGCCGCTCCCGTTCTTGCTGCACCGTGGCAGTGCGCAGGACGAGGGTCGTCGTGACCGCCGCCCGTTGGTAG
>JAHFTX010000027.1 GCA_023265395.1 Thermoplasmata archaeon | reverse complement strand
TTGGAGGGGAGCGGGTGGTCCTTGTGCCGCGCCGCGTACAGGCGCGCGATCAGCTCGGCGCGCAACTCCGAGGGCGGGACGATCTGGTCGACGACCAGGTCATCGGCCATCACATGGATGTCGATGGAGCGCTCGTACTCTTGCCGTTTCTGCTCGATGAAGGCTTCTCGCTCCGCCGGGTCGGCGATGGCGTCGATGTGGTTGCGGTAGACGGCGTTGATCGCCGCCTTGGCGCCCATGACGGCGATCTCGGCGCCGGGCAGGGCCAGGGTCGCCTCGGGCTCGAAGGCCGGCCCGCACATGGCGTAGATGCCCGCCCCGTAGGCCTTGCGGACGACGACGCAGAATTTGGGGACGGTCGCGATCGAGGTGGCGTAGATGAACTTCTTGCCACGCTTGAGGATCCCGGCCTTCTCGACCTCGAGGCCGACCATGAAGCCGGGGGTGTCGCACAGGTACACCAGCGGGATGTTGAACGCGTCGCACTTGGTGATGAACTCGGCCGCCTTGTCGGCCGACTCGGGGAAGATGGCACCGGCGCGGTGGGCGCTGTTGTTGGCGACGACCCCGACGACGCGGCCACCCAAACGGGCCCAGATGGTCAGCAGCTCGGGGGCGTAGAGGGGCCCGAGCTCGAGCTGCGAATCGCGATCCACGAGCGCATCGATGACCAGGTGCATGTCCAGCGGGGCGTTGGGATCGCTGGGCAGCAGGCCGGCGAGCGCCGCCGGCGGGGTCGCCGGGTCGACGCTCTCGTAGGCGGGGGGCAACTCGTCACAGTTGTCGGGCAGGTAGCTGAGCACCCGCCACGCCAGCCGCGCGGCATCCTCCTCGTCCTCGGCGATCAGGTGGCAGCTGCCGCTGTAGCGGGCGTGCAGCTCCGGGCCACCGAGCTCTTGCATGGTGACCTTCTCGCCGGTGACCATCTCCACCATCCGCGGCGAGGCGATGCACATCGCCGAGGGGCCGCGCACCATGATCGAGACGTCAGTGAACACCGGGGTGTAGGCCGCGCCGGCGACGCAGGGGCCGTAGAGCACCGAGACCTGCGGGACGACCCCGCTGAGCAGACTGTGGTAGTAGAAGTACTTCCCGATGCCGCGCAGGTTGGCGAAGAAGCCCTCCTGCTCGTTGATGCGCGCGCCGCTGCTGTCGACGAGGTAGAGGATGGGCTTGCGCGCCCGCAGCGCCCGCTCTTGGAGCCGCAGGAACTTCTCGACGCCCCTCTGGGCCATCGAGCCGGCCTTGACGGTGTAGTCGTTGGCCATCACGTAGACCACCCGGTCCTCCATGCGTCCGACACCGGTCACCATGCCGTCGCCGGGTGTCTGCTCCCGCAGGTTGTTGGCAAAGAGGCCATCCTCGTGGCCCAGCCCCCCGGGGAAGTAGAGTCGCAGGCGATCCCGCACGAAGAGCTTGCCCTCGTCCTTGAGCCGGTCACGGTACTTCTGCGGGCCGCCCTGGTGGAGCCTGGCGCGTTCGGCCACCAGCCTCTCCTCGCGGGCGTGGCCCTCGTGCTCAGCCATCGGCGCGCACCTCCAGCAGTGGGGCGTCCTGCTCGACGGCGTGCCCCTGGGCGACGTAGATGGCCGTGACGGTCCCGTCGATGGGGGCGACGACGGCGTTCTGCATCTTCATGGCCTCGAGCAGCAGGACCACCTGACCCTTGCGCACCCGCTCACCGAGCTGGGCCTTGAGGCTGACGATGACCCCGGGCATCATCGCCCGCAGCAGCCCGCTCCCGCCGCTGGCATCGGCTCGGAGCGTGGGGGAGAAGGCGCTCAGGTGGAAGCGCACCAGCCGGCCGTCGAGCAGCGCTTCGCCCAGGCCACGGATCTCCACCAGGTGGGTGCGTCCTCCCAGCTGCACCTGGGTCAGTCGCCCCAGCGCACGGACCTGCGCCTGCAGCGAACGCCCGCCGACCTCGACCTCCACCACACCGTCGGTGCGCCGCACCACCAGGTGATGGGGATGACCGTCGACATCGAGGGTCAGCTCCACCGGCGCACCTCCACGGGCAGGCGGCGGGGCATCGTATGGCGATGGTGCAGCGGTCCCAGCCCACCGGCCGAGCCCATCGCCAGGGCGGCGGCGAGGACGGCGGCATCGGTCTCGCTGGCGTCCCGTTGGAGCTGCAGGGCCTGTTGGACGGCCGCGAGCACCGGCCGCTCCTCGAGGAAGCGCGTGCTCAGTTCGCCTCGGACGAACGCCGGGTCCTGCAAGAGCGCCCGGTGCACCTCCACCGTCGTCGGGAACCCCTCGATCACCAACGACTCGAGCGCCTGCCGCATCCGGGCGATCGCGGCGGGGCGGTCGGCACCGACGACGATGACCTTCGCCACCAGGCTGTCGTAGTGCGCCGGCACGCTCCAGCCAGCGGTGATGCCCGAGTCGACGCGGATGCCCTCGCCCTGGGGCTCGACGTACCGGCGTACCGGACCGGGCGCAGGGCGGAAGTCGTGCAGGGGGTCCTCGGCGTTGATGCGGCACTCGATCGCATGGCCGCGGACGACGATGTCGGAGGGCCGCAGCTGGAGGCGCTCGCCAGCGGCGATCCGCAGCTGCTGGCCGACGATGTCGATGCCGGTGACCATCTCGGTGACCGGGTGCTCCACCTGCAGGCGGGTGTTCATCTCGTTGAGGAAGAAGGCCCCCCCCTCGAAGAGGAACTCCACGGTGCCCGCGTTGACGTAGCCGCCGGCCTGTGCCAACCGCACCGCTTGCTGGTGCACCGCAGCACGCTCCGTCGCACCGAGCGAGGGAGCGGGCCCCTCCTCGAGGATCTTCTGATGCCGCCGCTGGATCGAGCATTCCCGCTCGCCCAGCGCCAGCACCGTGCCGTGGCTGTCGGCGAGCAGCTGCACCTCGATGTGCCGAGGGTGCTGCAGGTAGCGTTCGACGAAGAGGCTGCCGTCCCCAAACGCCGCCTGTGCCTGGGTCGTGGCGGAGGCGAAGGCCCCCGGCAGCTCGGCGGGCGAGCGCACCAGCCGCATGCCCAACCCCCCGCCTCCCTTGGCGGCCTTGAGCATCAGAGGGTAGCCCACTTCGGCGCCGACGGCAGCCGCCGCGTCGACGTTTGGGACGACGCCGGGCGAGCCGGCGCAGACGGGCACCCCCAGTTCGAGGGCCAGGGTGCGCAACGCCACCTTGTCACCCAGCACCGCCATCGCTGTCGGCGGCGGGCCCACGAAGGTGATCCCCGCCTTGTCGCAGGCGGTGGCGAAGGCCGGGTTCTCCGAGAGGAAGCCGTACCCCGGATGGATGGCCTGCGCACCGGTGCGCTGCGCTGCCGCGATCAGGGCATCGATGCGCAGGTAGCTCTCGCGTGGTGGTGAGGGGCCGAGGCGCACCGCCTCGTCGGCGGCGCGCACATGGGGCGCGGTGGCGTCGGCGTCGCTGTAGACGGCGACGGTGCCCACCTGCAGGCTGCGGCAGGCGGCGAAGATGCGAAGGGCGACCTCCCCACGGTTGGCGACCAGGAGCTTGCGAAACACCGGCTGACGCAACCTAGGCTGCCCATTTGAAGGTGTGGCCGGCACCCCGCGTGCACGGCACACGCCAAAGGGCCATATGCCCGCACCCACCTGGCCCTCCGATGGCCGGGCGGGTCTTCGAACAACTGCCAGTGGGGCTGGTGATCGAGCACCCGATACGGCCGACGATCTCCCAGCGGGAGAACCTCGCCTTCTGCGACCTCACCCACAACGCCCAGCCCCTGCATCGCGACGAGCAGTGGGCAGCAGCGCACTCGCCCTTCGGCCGTGTGGTGGTCAACGGCCTGCTGACCATGGCCATGGCGGTGGGGGTCTCGGTGCCGCAGACCACCGAGGGGACGCTGATCGCCAACCTCGGCTACGACGAGGTGCGTCACGGCGCACCGGTCTACCCCGGTGACACCATCGCCGTGCGCTCGGAGGTCCTCTCGGCGCGGCGCACCTCGACGCCCGACCGCGGGCTCGTCGTGCTGCGCACCGTGGTGACCAACCAGTCGGGCGTCGAGGTCTGCACCTTCACCCGCACGATGCTGGTGCGCGTCGAGCACCCGTCGGAGGTGTCGCCATGAGCGAGCCGCTGCGTCCGCGCCGCAGTCTGCTGTGGACGCCGGCCGATCGCATCGAGCGATGGACTAAGGGGCTGGGCGGACCGGCCGACATCATGGGGGCAGACCTCGAGGATGGCGTCGCACCGGCGAACAAGGAGCAGGCTCGTGCGGCCATCGTCGCAGCGCTCGAGGGTTCAGCACCCGGGCGCACCGAGCGGCTGGTCCGGATCAACGCCTGGCCGACTGCGCTCGGTCGGGCAGACCTCGAGGCGGTGGCGCCGCTGCACCCCGAGCTGATCGCCGTCCCCAAGGTCGAGCAGGTGGACCATGTCCGGCAGGTCGCGCAGCTCCTCGACCGATGTTCCAGCTCCAGCAGGCTGTTGCTGATGCTCGAGACTTCCACGGGCGTGCTGCAGGCCGAGCACCTGCTGGCCGCCTCACCGCGAGTTGGCGCCGTCGCCTTTGGCGCCGAGGACTATGCCGCCGACGTCGGTGCGGTGCGCAGCAGCAGCTCGTTGGAGGTGCTCTTTGCCCGCAGCCGCGTCGTGGCAGCGGCTGCGACCGTGCACATCGACGCCATCGACCAGGTGTTCGTCGCGTTGGATGCTCCCGAGGAACTGGCGGCCGACGCACGCTTTGGCGCGTCGTTGGGCTACCGCGGCAAGCAGCTGATCCATCCCAAGCAGGTGCCCATCGTCCACGCGGCGATGCGCCCGACCCCAGCGGCGGTGCGCTGGGCCGCCGAGGTGATCGCTGCCGTCGAGCTGCAGGGCACGGGCGAGGGTGGGGTCGTGGTGGTCCAGCAGCGGATGGTCGACCGCCCGTTGATCGCACAGGCACGGCGCATCCTGCTGCTGCACAGCCTCGAACCGGCCTCTGGCGATAGCTCTTAAAGGAGCGCCTTCACTGGCCGCGCGATGGGCCTGCCTGTGTCGACCACCCTGGCGGGACGCCATGCACTCGTCTGCGGCGCCAGCGCCGGGATCGGTGCCGCAGCGGCGGTCGCCCTCGGATCCGCGGGCGCGTCTCTGACCCTGCTCGCGCGGCGCCTGCCGCAGCTGCAGGCGACCGCTGCGGCCGCGAGCGCTGCCGGGGCGCCGGCCGTGCGCACCCTCGTGGTCGACCTCCAGCAGCTGCGGCCGCTCGAGGTGGCAATCGCCGACTTGCTCTCGACCGACGGCCCGGTCCACATCCTGGTCAACAACACCGGCGGTCCCCCTCCCGGAGCGCTGCTCGAGGCCGACGGGGGAGCCCTGCTGCAGGCCTTCGAGCGCCATCTGCTGGCGTCGCACCTGCTCGTGCGGGCGGTGGTGCCGGGGATGCGCACCGCCCAGTACGGACGGATCATCAACGTCATCTCGACCTCGGTGCGCGAACCCCTCGATGGGCTGGGGGTCTCCAACACCATCCGCGCGGCGATGGCGGGGTGGGCCAAGACGCTCAGCCGCGAGTTGCCACCGGGGATCACGATCAACAACGTGCTCCCGGGCGCCACCGACACCGACCGCCTCGCCTCCATCCGTGATGGCAAGGCGTCCGTAAGCGGCCAGACCCCCCAGCAGGTGGTCGACGGATGGCTCGCGGGGATCCCCGAAGGACGGCTGGGGCGACCCGAGGAGCTCGGCGCCGTCATCGCGTTCTTGGCCTCGCCCGCCGCAGCCTACGTGCGCGGGGTCAGCCTCCCCGTCGATGGCGGGCGGCTGCGGAGCATCTGACCGATGCGGGGCGCTTCGATGGAGTTCGACATCTTCTTCTCCATCAGCCAGACGCCGGTGGATGGCCACACGCCCTCGGAGGCGCAGATGTTCACCAACTTCTTCGACCAGGTGCGAGCCGCCGATGCGCTCGGCTACGGAGTGGCGTGGGTCGCCGAGGCACACCTGTCGACCCAGACGCAGAAGCGCACGGCGCAGCCGGTGGTGCCCCACTGGCAGGGCGAGGTCGGGCTCAATGTCGACCTGGTGCAGCTGGCCCATCGGGTCTTCGCCCAGACACGGCGCATCGAGATCGGCTCGGCGGTGATGAACATCCTCTGCAACGGCGGTCCGGTGGCGGTGGCCGAACGCGTCGCGGCCTTCTGCGCCCTGCACGGCCTTGAGGGCAGCGAGCACCGCCGCCTCCACCTCGGCTTCGCCGCAGGGCGCTTCGAATTCAACAACCGCCCCTACGGCATCGTGCCACGCGACGCCGTCGAGCGACTAGCCTGGCCGGTGCTCAAGGGCCAGATCTTCCACGAGGCGGCAGAGATCCTGCTGCGCCTGCTGCGGCGCGAGGAGATCAGCAGCGAGCAGATCCGCCCGACGGTGCTGCGCCGGGAGCAGTTCCGCACCGATGCGGAATGGCAGGCGGTGCAACAGGCGGCGATGGCCCGCGACGGTGGGACGACACCCCCCCAGGCCATCCCGATCCCCCGGCGGTTCTCCTTCGAGGTGCTCAAGGTCGTGCCACAGGAGTGGCGCAGCCCACTGCTGGTGCCGGTGATCGGCTCCCACGACCCGCAGCTGCAGGAGGAGGTCAACGCCCTCATGCCCGTGCAGGTGTTCAACCTCTCGATCACCAAGCCCGAGACCATCGAGGAGACGCACCAACGGATGACGCGGGCCTACCATCGCGATGGCGGCCCCTGGCGTCGTGCGTACATGCCGCGGACCGTCATGGTCTTCCTCAATGACGAGCGCGGGCTGAGCGCCAGCGCGCGCACTGCCGCTGCAGAGCAGGAAGCCAAGGCCGCCCTGGGGGCCTACTGGAGCGCCCTCGAGGGCACCATCGACCCCGCCCGCATCGCCGCAGCCTCCGAGAATGCGGTGATCGGCGACACCGACACCATCGCCAGCCAGCTGCAGGAGCGGTTCCATCGCGGCGACCGGCTGATGCTCTGGTTCGACTTCTTCAACCACGACAGCGCGCGGGTGATCCGCAACATGGCGGCCTTCATGGACAAGGTCGCGCCGCAACTGGGAGCCCAAGGTGCAGCATGAGCGACCAGCGCCCGGGGACGGACAAGTACCCGCGCTCCCCCCTGGGGGAGCACCAAGCGGGAATCCCGACCGGTCGCGACGTCGAGTGGCAGCCGCTGGTGGATTACCGGCGCAACGACGTCTCCGAGACGACGCTCCATGGCGCCGTCGCCTGGGCCCACGGCGGGCGGATCGTCCACTCCTTTGGGGGCAACGTGCTCTGCTACGGCCGTTCGATGATGAAGCCGCTGATGATGAAGGCCTTCACCGGCGCGCTCGACCCGGTCACCAACTGGGAGCAGAAGGCCATCGCCGTCGCCAGCCACAACGGCGACACCGAGCACGTGGCGGCGGCGCAGTCCCTGCTGCAGCCCTCGGAGTGGGGGCTGATGCAGACCCCCCTGGACGTGCCGCTGGTGCAGTTTGGCCGCCAGGTGCGTCGGCCGCGACGCTGGTACCACACCTGCTCGGGGGAGCATGCGGCGATCCTGCGTGGCTGCCAGTTGCTCGGGTGGGAACGCGTCGGCTACACGCTGCCCAGCCACCCCTTCTTCGCAGCCTACCTGCAGCGGTTGCGCCAGGTGCTTGGAGCGGATTGGAGCCCGCTGCGCACCGCCCGCGACGGCTGTGGCCTGCCGACGGTCTCGAACACCGTCTCCGAGCTGGCCATGCTCTTCTCCGACCTTGCCTTGCGACGGAGCGAGGACTGGGTCTGGGAGGCGATGCAGCGGCACCCCGACCTCGTCGGCGGCTTCAACCGCCTCGACAGCACCATCCTCAAGGCCTGCGGGGGTGCGGTGCTGGCCAAGGAGGGCGCCGACGGCCTGCTGGGACTCTCCATCGTCCATCACGATTTCCCCAAGGGCCTGGGGATCGTCGTCAAGCTCGCCCATGGCTGGAACCCGCGGGCGACCTGGTATGTCGCGCGGGGCCTGCTCGGGACGCTCGGCTTCACCTTGCGCAACCCCTACCCGCTGCACCGACAGAAGGCCTTCCTCGTCCCGGGCGTGGTCCCCCCCGATCGGCTCGAGGCCCTTGCGGCCGTGCCCACCTGGGACGACTGGGACCCCGACCGCGACCGTTGGTACTTCGAGCTCGAGCGTTATGTCGCGGCGATGCGACCGGGGGGTGGGCAGCCCTGAGGCTGTTGCAACAGGTCGCTGCAGGAGAAGCCCTGCAGGGGGTGGCCCTTGCCAACCTCATCGACGGCGCGTTCGTGCCGGCGCGCAGCGGCCGCTCCCTGCCCGACTATGACCCTGCGACGGGTCTGCAGGTGGCGACCCTCCCCGATTCGGGGGCCGCGGACATCGATGCCGCCGTCGCCGCCGCGCTACGGGCGCAACCCTCCTGGGCCGCCGTCGCCATCGAGGAGCGCGCCACCTTCCTCGAGAGGATCGCCGACGGGCTGGCGGCCGCAGCATCGGCGCTGGCGCGCCTCGAGACCCTCGACACGGGCAAGCCCATCGACTTGAGCAGCACGCTCGACGTGCCGCGGGCGGTGCGCAACTTCCGCTTCTTCGCCGGGCAGGTGCGACACGACCGCACCGATGCCCACCACGGCAGCGACTCGCTCAACTACACGTTGCGCACCCCCATCGGCGTCGTGGGACTGATCACGCCCTGGAACCTGCCGCTCTACCTGCTGAGCTGGAAGGTCGCGCCGGCGCTGGCGATGGGCAACTGCGTGGTGGCCAAGCCCTCGGAGCTGACCCCGTTGACGGCGGCGGCGCTCTGCGAGGTCGTGACCGCCGCTGGACTGCCCAAGGGGGTGTTCAACCTCGTCCACGGCACCGGTCCGGCTGCCGGGGAGCCGCTGGTGGCCCACCCGCAGGTGCGGGCCATCTCCTTTACCGGCGGCACCGCCACCGGCGCGCGCGTGGCCACGACGGCGGCGCCGCTCTTCAAGAAGCTCAGCCTCGAGCTGGGGGGGAAGAACCCGACGCTGATCTTTGCCGACGCCGACCTGCCGGCCGCTGCCGCAGGCGCGGTGCGAGCAGCGTTCCTCAACCAGGGCCAGGTGTGCCTGTGCGGCTCGCGAATCCTTATCGAGCGCTCCGTCTACGAGCAGGTGCGTGACGCCATCGTGACGGACACGAAGGCGCTGGTGGTGGGAGACCCGATGCAGCAGGGCACGCAGCTGGGCGCGCTGATCTCCCCCGACCACCTGGCCAAGGTGCAAGGGTACCTGGCCCTTGCCAGGCAGGAGGGGGGGGCCATCCTCTGCGGTGGGGACCGCCCCAGCCTGCCGCCACCACTGGCGGGGGGTGCCTTCCTGCGGCCCACCGTCATCGACGGCCTCCCACCGACCTGCCGCACCGCCACCGAGGAGATCTTCGGCCCGGTGGCGACGGTGCATCCCTTTGCCACCGACCAGGAGGCGATCGAGATCGCCAACGGCGTGCGCTACGGCCTGAGCGCCTCGGTGTGGACGTCGAACCTCGCGCGCGCCCACCGCGTCAGCGCGGCGGTGCACACCGGGATGGTGTGGGTCAACACGTGGCTGCTGCGGGACCTGCGCGTGCCCTTTGGCGGCGTCAAGGACAGCGGGCTGGGCCGTGAGGGCGGTCCGCACTCCCTGGAGTTCTTCTCCGATACACGCAACATCTGCATCAAGCTCTGACAACGGAGGAACCACCCATGACCGACAGCGCCAACGGACGGATCGTCGCAGGACTACTGGCACCGCACCCGCCCCACCTCGTCTACGGCGACAACCCCCCGCAGAACGAACCGCGGTCCGAAGGGGGCTGGGAGGTGCTGCGCTGGGGCTACGAGCGCGTGCGCCAGAGCCTGGCCACCCGCCCCTTCGACGTGATCATCGTCCACTCGCCCCATTGGCGCACCGTCGTGGGCACCCATCTGCTGGGCGTGCCGCGCTTCCAAGGCTTGAGCGTCGACCCGGTCTTCCCCAACCTGTTCCGCTATCACTACGACATCACGGTCGACGTCCCGCTGGCCGAGGCCATCTGCGCGGCGGCGCAGGAGGAGGGGCTGCTCGCGACGATGATGCGCAACCCCCACTTCCGAGTCGACTACGGCACCATCACCTCGGCGCACCTGACCAATCCTGCCTGGGACAAGCCGATCGTGGGGATGTCCTCCAGCGGCTCGTTCTTCTACTTCAGCGATGACTACGGCCAGGACGAGATGATCGCGCTGGGGCGCGCCACGCGCAAGGCGGTCGAGGCCTCGGGCCGCAAGGCGGTGCTGCTGGCCTCCAACTCGCTCAGCCACCGCCACTTCACCCAGGAGCCGCCGGTGCCCGAGGACATGAGCTTCGAGCACATCTACCACCATGGCCAGTACCTCTGGGACATGCGGGTGCTGCGCCTGATGAAGGAGGGCAAGACGCGCCAACTGGTCGACGAGATGCCCGACTTCATCGAGCAGTCGGTCTCCGAGGCCAAGGCCGGCTGCCTGACCTGGCTGCTCTCGGCGCTGCAGTTCCCCACCTATCCCGCGGCGGTGCACGCCTATGGCACCGTCATCGGCACGGGCAACGCGATCGTCGAGTGGGACCCGCAGCGGGCCACGGGCGCTGGGGTGAGCCCCTGAGCGGCGGCGTCATCGGCGGGCTGCTCGTGCCCGGCCAGCCCCACCCGCTGCTGGTGCCGCAGCACCACGTGGGGTATGGTCGGCTGCGCGCGGCCTTTGGAGAGGCGCGCGAACGCATCCGCGCGCTGGCGCCCGACCTGTTGCTGCTCTACAGCACCCAGTGGGTCTCGGTCATCGGCCACCAGATCCAGGCCGACCCCGCGCCCACCTGGACCCACGTCGACCAGGAGTGGCATGCACTGGGGGACCTGCCCTACAGCTTCCGCATGGACGCTGCCTTCGCCGCAGCCTACCAGCAGGCAGCCACCGCCCGGGGGCTGCACGCGCGCACGGTTTCGTTCCACGGCTTCCCCATCGACACCGGCACCATCGTCGCGCTGAAGCTGCTCGACCCCGACAACGCCATCCCCGCCTGCGTCGTCTCGTGCAACATGTACGCCGACCGCGCAGAGACCATCGTGCTGGGCAAGGCCGCCGCCGATGCGCTGCGCCACAGCGGCAAGCGCGCCGTCGCCGTGGCCGTCTCGGCGCTCTCCAATCGGCTCCTGGTCGAACCCTACGACCCGACCAAGGAGCGGATCTCGTCGCTCAAGGATGACGAGTGGAACCGCAAGCTCCTCGAGATCCTGAGCAAGGGCCGACTGGAGGACGTCTGCCAGCTCGCTCGGGAGTTCACGGCCCAAGCCAACGGCGACATGAGGCTCAAGGCACTGTGGTGGCTCGCCGCGGCGATGGGCCAGCACAACAACTACCAGGGCGAGCTCCTCGGCTACGAATCCCTCTGGGGCACCGGCGGCGCGATCGCCCTGCTGCGCCCGACGGCCACCGCGGCGGCGGGGCAGGAGTTCGACGAGGAGGACGTCGAGCAGTTCCGCGGAGAGCGGAGCGTCCTCTCGGGCGGTGCGCCCGCGCCACCTGCCCCTGCCGCGGCACCGCTGATCGCGCCGCCGCGCGCACCCTCGCCGACGGTCTCCACCTCCACCGCGCCCGCGCCGATGGGCGCCTACCCCCACGCGCGCCGGGTCGGAGACCTGCTCTACCTCAGCGGCATCGGACCCCGTCAGCCGGGGACCGACGCGATCCCCGGTGGTCCGGTGCGCGATGCGCAGGGCCGACCGCAGCAGTACGACGCCGCGGCCCAGACCCGCGCGGTCATCGAGAACGTCACGGCCGTGCTGCACGCCGCGGGCGCATCGTTGGAGAAGGTGCTCGACGTGACCGCGTTCCTGATCGACATGGAGCGCGACTTCGCCGCCTACAACGCCGTCTACAGCGAGTACTTCAAGGACATCCACGCGACGCGGACGACGTTGGAGGTCTCGGCGCTGCCCACCCCCATCGCCGTCGAGTTCAAGGTCATCGCCTCGGCGGTCTAGGAGGCGAGCCGATGGTGCGGATCCTCGACATCTCGCCGCCGGTCTCATCGCGCATCGGCGTGTGGCCCGGCGACGTCCCCTTCCGCCGCGAGGTCAGCCGCGACCTGCAGGCGGGCCACACCTACACCCTCTCGGCGATGCACACGACCCTGCATGTCGGGGCCCACGCCGATGCGCCCAGCCACTACCGGCGGGGGGGCCAGCCCATCGATGCGCGCCCGCTGCACGCCTATTTGGGGACCTGTCAGGTCGTCGTCGTCTCGCTGCCCCGTGGCGCGCGCGTGCAGGCGTCGGACCTGCCGCAGCTGCGGGCGCCGCGGGTGCTCGTGCGCACCGACAGCTTCCCCGACCCTGAGGAGTTCACCACCGACTTCAACAGCCTCTCGCCCTCGGCGGTGCGAACGATCGCCGATGCCGGTGGGTTGCTCGTGGGGATCGACACCCCCAGCATCGACCCCTTCGACGACACGGCGCTGCTGGCGCACCAGGCGGTCGCTGATGCCGACCTGTGCGTCCTCGAGGGGCTGGTGCTCGCCCACGTGCCCGCGGGACTCTACACCCTCTCGGCCTTGCCCCTGCGATTGGTGGGGGCCGACGCCGCGCCGGTGCGCGCGGTGCTGGTGCAGAGCGAGGGAGGCGACGCACTGCCGGGGCTGTAGCGGCGTGGACCGAAACGGCCCTGCATCGCCTCGTGAGCGCCCGGGTTTGGGGGATTCCCGGGGCACCGAGGGCTTCTGCCTGCGTCGGCGGCGTGCCTGCAAGGCTTATTACCCTCTGCCCCTGGGGGAGCGGGACCATCCATGCGCCAGTACGAGGTCACGTTGCGCGACAAGCCCGGCGAGCTCGCCCGGCTGACACAGTCGCTCGCCCTCCGCCGGATCAACATCCGCGCCCTCTCGACCGAGCGGTCCGCACAAGGCCGGACCAAGGTCTACGTCGTCACCGACGACAACCGCCGCACCTATGCGGCGCTGCGGGGGAACTTCGACTTCATCAGCACGGAGCTGTTGACGGCGTCGCTGCCCGACCGCCCCGGGGCGCTGGCCGACCTCGCCGCACGGCTGGCCGAGCACGGGGTCAACATCGAGGTGGTCTACACCGTCGACAAGAAGGGCGGCACCGTCGAGCTGGCGTTGGTCACCGACAACCCGGTCAAGGCCGCCCGGCTGCTGACCTGACTCACCCGCCGCTGACGGCCTGCAGCACGTGGATGCGATCCCCCGGTGCCAAGGTGGGGCCAGCCCCGCCACGGTAGGCGACCCGCTCCTCGTTGACGAAGATCAGCACGTGTTCGCGCAGCGTGCCGTCGTCGCCAAAGAGCCGCGGGCGCAGTGCAGGGTGGCGTCGCAGCAGGTCCTCGAGCGCCGCGCCAACGGTCTGGCCCTGCGCCCGCAACCGTGTGACGTCATTGGTGAAGGCCGAGAGCACCGAAGCGACCTCGACGGTCACCGAGGGCATCGGCGCACGGCCCCCTAGGACGACACCGGGACCGTGCGGACGCTCATGATCCGGTTGTAGTCCCCCGGCAGGCGCCGGAAGGTGCGCCCTTCGTCAGCGCTCCCAAAGAGGTGGCCATTGGTGGTGCCGACGTAGACCCCCGCCGGGTCGCAGCCGTCGACCGCCAGCGCATGGCGGAGGACGCCGCCGTAGAAGTGGCGATCGGGCAATCCCTTGCCGATGGGCTTCCAGCTGGTCCCGCCATCGGAGGTGCGGTAGAGCCGCATCCTGCCCTTGGGGAAGCAGCGGTGGTAGTCCCCCTGCAGCGGCGCGCTATAGAGGCTCCGGGGGTCCTGCGGGTGCATCACCAGCGGGAAACCAAACGGCCCGGGCAGCCCGCTCTCGCAGCGACGCCACCGTTCGCCACCGTCGCGGCTGCGGAACATCCCCTGGTGGTTCTGCATGTACAGCCTCCGGCTGTTCGTCGGATCGGCCACCACCGTGTGGACGCAACTGCCCTGTGGATGCGCCTTGGTGGCGACGACGGCCGGCAGGCCCTCGTTGCGCATCGAGAAGGTGCGGCCCCCATCGGTGCTATCGAGGAACCCGACGGCACTGATCCCCACCGACAGGTGCTTGGGGTCTCGTGGGTCGAGCAGGATCGTGTGGGTGCACAGGCCGCCGTTGCCGGGGGACCACCCAGGCCGCGAGGGGTGGCGCTGCAGCCCCTTGAGCTCGGTCCAGCTCTGCCCCTGGTCGGTGCTGCGGAAGAGCGCCGCGTCGGCGACCCCGGCGAAGAGGGTCTGCGGCTCGCTGGCTCGCCCCGGGACGATCGTCCAGACGGCCTTGAGCGTCCCTGGGGCGCCACGGCCGAAGCGCGGTGGGGTTCCGACCTGCGCCCAGGTGCGACCCCAATCGCTCGAGCGCATGATGGTGGGGCCGAAGGCCGTGTGGTCGATGCCCGCGTAGAGGGTCGTGCCGCGGCCGCGGGTGTCGGCGCTGATGTGGAGCACCTTCCACCCCTGGAGCATCGGTCCGCGCAGCTTCCAGCTGCGCCGCCGCGAATCGGCGCGCAGATGGAAGGCCCCGTTGCTCGTCCCTACCAACAGATCGACCGGCGGCGTCATGGTGCTCGGCCGAGCAGGCGCATCGGAGGCTTCAACGTTGGCTCCCCGCGGCGCGCCCCAGCGGCAGCGGCGCGGCCCCGAGCGCCGCCAGGCGCGCCCCCAGCTGGGCGCAGAGGTCGGCGCGGCCCAGCTCCTCTGCGCCAGCAAGGGCAGCGGCGAAGTGCTGCTGTGCCACCGGGTGCGCGCCGCCAGCCTGAGCCATCTCCCCCAGCCGCCGGTGCAGCGCCACCTGGCTGCGCACCTCACCCAGCTCCTTGGCGAGGCGCAGCCCCTTCTCGAAGAGCAGCGACGCACCCAACCGCTTGCCCTGGACGGCGTAGACCTCGCCCAACGCCTCCAGGACGCCGACCTGGCCCAGCAGGTCGTTGGCTCCCTCGAGGTGCCGTTGCGCCAGCAGGCACAGACCGACCGCCTCATCCGTACGACCCAGGTGGCACAGACTCTTGGCGAGGTTGATGCGACCGTAGGCGGCGTTGAGCGCGTCCCCACGGGCCAGTGCCGCTGCCAGGACCGCGGCAGAGACGCGCTCCGCCTGCGCATAGTCGCCCACCTCCAAGTGTGCCGCAGCGAGATTGGAGATCGCCCGCAGGCGCTGGTCCTCGACGCCCTGGCGGGCGAAGATCTCCTCGGCCTGTCGATAGCTGTCGATGGCCGCGGTCATCTCCCCTTGCGAGTAGCAGATGTTGCCGGCCATCAGCAGCGCCGCCGCACCCCGTCGCAGGTCGCCCAGCTCCCCGGCGAGGGTCTGGAGCTGGTCGTTGTACTCCAGCGCCATCGCCAGGTCCCCCTTGCGCCAGTGGAGGTAGCTGAAGGTGTTGAGCAGGTCCGCCAGGGGGCGGCGGTCGACAAGGGTGCGGGCGAGGCTGAGCCCTTGGAGCAGGTGGGTGACCGCTTGGGCGAAGAGCCCCTGCTGGACGAGGCTGTCACCCAGTCGTTGGTGCGCGATCACCTGACCGTTGACGTCGCCGCTGCCGCGAGCCTGACGCAACGCACCGCCATAGGAATCGCGGGCGCGCTCTGCGGCGCCGACGGCAGCGGCGAGGTCCCCGCTGCGCAGCTGCGCGGCGACCTCGGCACCGACGCCCTGCAGGGCGGCGTCGTCGAGCGCGCCTTGTGAGTCCATCGTCGCGCCCCCCTGGGCGACCTCGACGGGAGCCTTGACGTTTGTGGACCCACCAGGAGAGGGCGACCCCGGCCTACTCCTCGGAGTCGTCGTGCCGAGCGCGACCGACGCGTCGCGAAGGTTTCGCCACCGACCGAGGCAGCAGGGTCGCCACGACGGCGACGGCGAGCACCGCCACGACGCCGATGAGCAGGAGCACGATCGTCGAGGGGGTGCCACCGACCTGGCCACCCCCGGCGGGCAGGGCCGTGAGGTTGAGCGCGGCGGTGGCGGGGTTGCCCGCGGCATCGGTGGCGCGGAACTCGATGGCGTGGGGGCCGGCCACCAGCGACAGCACGACGCTCCAGTTGGTCAGGGGCGGGACCGGCTGCCAGGATGCACCATCGAGACGCACCCACAGCTGCGTCACGCCGACATCGTCGGTGACGACGCCATAGAAGAGCACCGGGCCGGCCACGACACGGCCGTCCGTGGTGTGGCTGCGCACGCTCACCACCGGTGCCGTCACGTCGGGCGGCGTGATCACCTGGGCGGTGTGCCACCGCAGGGCGAAGGTCCCCACCGTGGTGGCGTTGGCCTGCAGCTGGTTGGGGGGGACGAGGGTGGTGTCGAGCTCCTCCCATGTCCCGGCGGCGGTGCGACGTGCCAGCCGCAGGTCGTCGACGGCGGATCCGGAAGGCAGCGCGCCTGCGGACACGGCGACGGAGAGCGCGACGGTGAGGACGGTGCCGATGGCGGTGATGTTCCAGCGCAGTCCGGTGGCGTGGGGGTCGAGCGGGTCATCGGCGTCGAGCAGCCGGCAGGTCGTGCTCCCGGCGCCCAGGAAGGAGACGCTGGTGCGCACCACGTGCCCAGCGGCCGAGGTCAGCGTGCACTCGGGCGGGATGGTCACCGCGGGCGTGACGCTGACCAGCAGCGGTCCTGCCGCGCCGGCGGGCGGCAGCGTGGCCACGTTGCCGGCATCGTCGGTGGCCTCGAAGTAGACCTCTAGGGCCGGCGGGCGCACCTCGTCTGCGGCGATCGTCCCGGTGTAGGTGAGCAGGTCCGGGCTGCCCATGCGCTCGCGCACGAAGTCCGACCCGTCGTCGGCCACGCGGTGGTAGAGGTAGACCGAAGCGACGGCGGTCTGGGCATCGGAGGCGCCGATCGAGGCATGCAGCGCGACCCCCTCGCGGGCAGCGTCGATCTGCGGTGCGCCCACCTGCGGGGGGACCGAATCGATGAGCACCTCGACGCTCAGGGTGAGGTTCCCGGAGTAGCCCTGCAGCGGGATCACCGACACGTGCACGAAGAAGGGCCCTGCCCCGGGCGGGGAATCGGCGCCCAGGGTCAGCCCCACAACCCCGGTGACGTTGGTCCGTGCCGGGGTCGGAGTGATGCTCAGCCCTGCCGAGACCGTGACGTTGAGCAGCAGGTCCGAGACGACCTGCGACGGGGAGTCGGCCAGGCGTACCTGCAGGCGCAGCGGCGTCTCGGTACCCTCGTAGAGCGAGGGGAGCGTACCGACGGCCTGGATCACCACGGGCTCGCCGTTCGACCCGGGTGGGGGCGCCACCTGGTCGTCGAGCTGCACCAGCGAGAACTCCCACAGGACGGTGCCATCCTGCTCCTGGATGGTGCGGCGCAGCGGGAGCTGCAGCTGCGGGTCATACCACCAGTGCTCCGTGGTGATCCCGTCGAGGCTGCGCGTCAGGTGGTAGACGGTCCGCTCCCCCAGCCAATGCTGCAGCCCCTCGACGCCGAAGATCGTCACGGAGTCGTTGGCCCACTGCCACCGTTCCGTGTCCTCGGTCAGGACCCCATCGGCGGTCCGCTGGCGCAGCAGGTGCTCGGTGGCGGTCGTGCTCAGTTCGGTCAGTCCGCCGCTCATCGAGAGGTTGACCGGGTTGAGGCTGGGCCAGCCCTCGTGGGACTCGGTCAGGGTGGCGGTGTTGGTGGTGTCACCGCCAGCGCCGTGGGTGACGATGGTCACCTGCTGCCAGCGCTGCCGCAGGGGGACGGTGCCCTGCTGCGGACAGGCGGTCTCCACCTGGTCGGTGTGCACCGACGTCTCGACCGGATCGCTGTTGTGGTTGACGGTCAGACGGGCCTCGTCGCTGCTGATGTTGAACAGGTGCGCGTCGCAGCTGCCGTTGCCCACCGGCAGGTCGACGACGTCGCTGTGGGTCCAGCGCTCGGTGCGGTTGCCCTGCAATCCGGTGTCCTCCGTCGCGACCCCGAGGAACCGCGCCTCCGTCCACGGCGGCGGCGGGGGCACCGCTTGGGGTGGGACCATCGGCAGCACCTCCAGCGGGAGCACCAGATGGGCCGGCCGCAGGCCCGCCGATGTGACGATGACCTGGAGGTCGACCCATTCGCTGGTCCCGCCCATCAGCTGCGGTGCCATCAGCTCGAGAATCAGTGCCCCGGCGGGATCGGTGGTCCCGTTGTCGCTCGCGGCACCAAAGAAGGCGACCACCTGCGCTGCCGGCAGCGGTTCCCCAGCTCCATCGGTGACCTCCACCTGCACCTGCTGGGTCGCACCGGCCCCGATCGGCAAGAGGAGCGGCGTCAGCGCCACTTGCACCATCGGCAGGTGCCACGAGGGCTCCACGAGCACCACGCTGGCCGTCGGCAGGGCGCCGAGGCCGACACCCCCCACCAGCAGGGTGGAGGCGTTGGCGAGCAGCAGCTGCGCCGCCGCCGCCTGGGCCTGCGGCAGCGCCGGGCCGGCCACGACGGTGGAATTGAGGACATCGATCAGGGACCCCGAGGCGACCACGTTCCCCTGCGCGTCTTGCCCCCCCGCCACCAGCAGGTGGCTGTGGTCGAGGATCGCCCCGAGCATGCCGCGGCGCGCCTGCGGCAGCGGCGGCAGCACCTTCCACGCGCCGCCGTCGAGGGGCAGCGACCACACCGAGTCGGTCGGTCCCGTCCCATCGTCGCCGCCCACGAGCGCGACGACGTTGGGCAACCCCACGGCGACGCCGCCGCTGCGCGGGGCGGGCATGCTCAGCGTCTCCTGCGGGAGGGCATCGGGGTGCACCCGCACGCCGACAGCGGTGGGGACTCCAAACGGCGCGCTGCCGCGCGTGCCACCGAGGATCACCACGCCCGCATGGTCCGGCAGCAGACTCCCGTCCTGGTCCTGCGCGACGACCGCGGCGACGGCTCCGCCGGCTCCGGGGACGGTGGCGCCGCCCACGGCCGACCATTGACCGGTGGCCGGCTCGCCCATCAGGATCGGGGTGAGAAGCGGCTGCGGTGCAGCGGTGGTGCCGCCGACCCCGCCGACGAGGGCCACCGAGCCGTTGTCGAGCGTCGTGGCCACCGCTCCGGTGCGATTCTCCGGCAGCGAGGGCCAGCTCTGCCAGGCCCACGCACCGGGGTCGAGGGCGAAGACGGCGTCCGTCGCGCTGCCGTTAGCTGCGCTGCCCCCCAGCACCACGAGGGTCCCGTTGGGCAGCACGGTCGCGGCGCTGCGCGCGGCCGCCTGCGGCAGCTGTGGACCACCGACCCAGGCGCTGGCGTCGGGCGTCAGCAGTTCGACGCTATCGAGCACCCCGACGCCGTCGTTGCCTCCGATGACCGCCACCGTGCCGTTGAGCAGCTCCACCAGGGAATGGTCGACCCGTGCCTGCAGCAACGGGGGCAGGGAGAACAGGGAAACCCCGGCAGAAGGGACCGGTTGCAGCGCCCGTCCGGCGGGGGAGATGGCAGCAGTCGGGAGCACCAGCAGCAGGGCCAGCAGGAGCGCCAGCAGGGGTGGCCAGCCCCTGCGGTGGCGCGGTGCGACCATGGGCGCAAGGGCGGGGACGCGCTCCATAAGGGTTACGCTCTGCCCATGCTCCTGCCGGTGCGGTGCGGCCGATGACACGTCGACGGCTGCGGCAGCTGCGCACGCAAGGCGGACGGCCTCCACTGCCCTCGCAGCGTTTCGCCGCAGGGCTGCGTCGCCATCCTGCGGCGGCTGTGGCGCTGGGACTGGGGCTGATCCTACTGCTGAGCAGCCTGGTGCCGTTGGCGCAGGTGCACAACAGCGAGGACCTGTGGTTGGCTCCCGGCCGCCGCACCGACGCCTATCATCGGGTGGTCGACCGCACCGGCGTGGTCGAGACCACCACCGTCCTGATGCGCGGCGGCAGCGCGCCGCTGGACCCGCTGCTGCTCGCGGCCTCGCTGCAGGTCGAGCAGGCGATCCGCGACGACTTGGCCCTGACGGCGGTGCTCGATGACCCGCAACATCCCGAGCGGAGCATCCACAGTGCGCCGCGGCTGCTGGCCCAAGCCGCCGTGCTCTCGCAGCAGCGTGCCGACCTGCTGGTGCCGATCGCAGAGGCCCTGACGGCGGCGATGGACGCGAGCAAGGGGAGCCCGACCGCTTCCCAACAGCAGCACCAGCAGATCTCGCTGAGCCTGGCGGCGATGACCCTCTCCTCGGAGCAGGCCAACGCCACCCACGACGGGAGGGTGCTCGACACCGGGTTGTTCGGCGCGCTGCGCGGGCAGATGCAGCTGGCGCTCCAGTCCAACCTGACGACGACGCAACGCCTGGCCGTGGTGCTGTTGGTCCTCGCGGGGCTCCGACTCGCCAGCGCCACGAGCGGCCCCGATGCGCTGCCCACCGACGACCGCGGGCGCGCACGCCTGGCGGACCTGTTGGCGGCCCTCGACGACATCCTCGTGACCGGGGCGCCCCTTGCCGACCGTCAGCAGGCGCTGGTGGTGGCGACCCGCGGGGTCGACCTTGGGGAACGCGACCTCGCCCTGCGCAGCGGTGCGGCCACCTTCGGCACCCCCGGCCTGGGGGAGCTCGTCGGTGCGCTCAGCGCTGCCCTCGGATCCGCCAACGCCACCGACGCCCCGACGACGCTCATGTTCGGGAGCTCGGCATTGCGCACCATCGAGACGGCCGACCGCCTCGGGCACGCGGCCGATCCGGGGATCGCCGGGGGCCTCCAGGGGATGGACCGGGCGCTGGGGGACCTGGCGGCGCTGCGCCACGTCGAGGCGCTGCGCACCGCGCTGGAGGTCGAGCTGCTGCTGCTGCGCACGCTCCTGGAGATGGGAGCGCGGGGCCCCGACCTCTCCATGCCCTCCTCCAACGAGACCTTCAACGCCTACGCCCAACGCCTGTGGGAGGTCGGCGCGGTGCTGCAGGAGGCGGAGGTCGACCCCGCCACGGCGGTGGTGGAGGTCGAGCAGCTGCAGGAGTGGACCGCCGGGATCATCTTCGTCAACACCGAACTCAATCGGCTGGGCCTCTTCCCCGAACCGGAGGCGTTCGCGCCGATGTTGCGGATGCTCCACCACGTCAACGACACGTTGACCGTGCTGGCGCACGGGATCGGGCCGCAGACCCCCACACCAGCGGCGCGGCTGCTCTGCGCGCTGGTGGGGGCCGAGCTCAACGGGGTGCTGCGGCCTGCGCAGGAGCGGGCGATGACCGTCGATCCCGAGATGGCAGCTCTGCTCGAGCAGACCCTGATCGGACTCGACCACACGCTGGTGCTCCCGCTGGCTTGGGAGCACGCCGCCTCGGCGTTGGAGGCGCTGCTGCCGCTGCTCGATTGGGAGGATGCCCAACTCCTCGGACCCAGCGCGCTGGCCTACGAGCAGACGGCGGTGCAGACCGCCGACTCGACGGCAGACCTGCTGGAGCGACCCTTGGTCGAGACGGTCCGCGACGCTGCGGTGCGTCTGGGGGCAGCGGCGCTCCGTCCCGTGGCCGGGGGCGATGCGACGACCGGCGCGGCTGAGCTGCTGTTGCACCAGCAGACGTCCATCGTGGTGGCGGCCGACACCGACCTGCTGGGGGCGGGCGGGAACGAAGCGCTCTGGCGGACGGTCGCCGGCACCGCGCGGCCGCTGCTGGCGCGCGGGCTGGCGGATCCTGCCGGGGTCGGTGGGGCGGTCACCCCGCGGGTGCAGCTGCAGGCAGTGGCGATGCTCGATGCGGCTGCTGCTGCCTTCGACCTGGTCGCTCCCACCCATGAGGCCGCGACGGCCACGCTGCTGCGCGAGGCGCTGGCGTTGTGCGCGCAGACGGCAGAGGCGCTGCCCGAGGTGGACCACCCGCTCGAGCCGGCAGCGGTCAGCGAGGTGCTCCAGCGACATCAGCAGGACGTCCCGGCGCTGGCTGCGGCCATCGCTGGCGACGGGTTCGGGACGCTGGGCCTGCCGCCGCAATGGCGCGGCGACGACCTGGAGCTCCAGGGGCTGCGGCAGGTCGGCGCGGGGATGCTCCCCTGGGTCGCTGCAGGGATCCCAGCGACGCTGGGAGCCGAGCTGGCGCGGCTGATGCCCCTGGATGGTTCTGGGCGGTTGCTGCTGACACTCGACCTCGACTCGCGGATCGGGCGCGACTCGCTCGGCGCGGCGCAACGGCACCTCGAGATCCTGCTCCAGCAGCGCGTCGATGCACCGGGCGTGGAGCTGCAGGTCGGGGGGATCGGCCTGATGTGGCAGCAGACCGAGGGTGCCGTGGGGGCGACCGTCGGGCAGTTCCTGCCCCTGATCCTGCTGGTGGTGCTGCTGGTGCTGCTGGTGATCTTCGCCCGTGTGTGGGACGTCGTGGTGGTCCTGGGGGTGTTGCTGGGCGCACTGGCGTGGACCGTGGGCCTGGCGGTGCTGCTGGGAATCGCCCTCAACCCAATCACCCTGATCGTCCCGATCCTCCTGGTGGGGCTGGGGGTCGATTATGGCATCCACGCCCAGGTGTGGTACCGTGACGCGCGGGCCGCGGGACGTGGCCCCCGGGCTGCCGCCCTCGACGCCCTGACCCACGCCAGCAGCTCGCTGGTGCTGGCGACCATCACGGCGGTGTTCTCCTTCCTGACCTTCCTGGCGACACCGCTACCGGTCCTGCAGCAGTTCGGCCTGCTGGTGGCGCTGGGGCTCATCGGCTCCCTCGTGCTGACCCTGCTGCTGGTCCCGACGCTCTCGATGCTCGTCGAGGGCCGGAGCGTGCGCAACCCACGACCGACCAAGGTGCGCAGCCGCAAGGTCGGCCATGGGCCCATGGGGGCGCTGCTGCGCACGGCCTCGGCCCGCCCGGTGCTCACCCTCGGACTCGTCGCGCTCCTGACCTACGGCGCGGCCCTCTCTGCAACGACGTTGCAGACCAGTTTCACGCTCCAGGACATGACGGCCGCCAACATCCCGGTCTCGCGAACCATCGACGAGGTCGACGTCGGTTTCCCCACCTCGCAGCAGGTCGCCCTGGTGGTCATCGAAGGACGGGTCGACGACCCTGCGGTGCTGCAGGCGCTCTGGACGCTGACCCAAAACGTCCAGGACGACGGGGATCTCGCACGAATCGCCGGAGCAGCGGACCTGCAATGGGTCGGCAGCGTCGTCGACGACGCTCGTGCCCAGCAGCGGCTCCTCGGTGCTGCGGCGCTGCTCGATGCCGAGCCAGGGGTGGCGGCCCTCGCGGCGATGGCCGATTCGCTCGATACCGACGGCGACGGAGCGCTGCTGGGGGATGACAACCTCAGTGCACCGCAGGCGCAGCTGCTAGTGCGGCTGGTGGCCAACGCCACCGCATTGGGGGGACACCATCTGGTGGGGCTCGGGACCACCGGGAGCCCCGACCTGCTGGTGGTGCAGATCCCGCTCCTGCAGGGCGTGCGGCATGGGGAGCGCATCCTGCAGCACCTGCAGACCGATTGCGCACCGCTGCGGGCGCTGCTGCACGACGGACCGCTCACCGGAGTGACCGTGACCGGCCTTCCGCTGCTCAACAACGAGGTGATGCGCACCATCCAGGCCTCGGGCTGGCGCTCTGCCATCCTGACCCTGGTCGCCTCCTCGGTGGTGCTGACCGTCTTCTTCGCCCTCTCCCGCCGCTCGCTGACGCTCGGAGTGGTCACGGTCGGGCCGATCTGGCTCGACCTGATCTGGCTGCTGGGGCTGATGGGCGCATTGCGCCTTCCACTGACGATGATGACGGCGATGATCGTCTCGATGGCGGTGGGCCTGGGGGACCTCTACAACGTCGACTTCACGCTGCGCTTCACCGAGCGCTTCAGAGCGACCAAGGACCCCCTCAAGGCGATGCGCCAGACGCTGCCGGTGACCGGCACCGCGTTGCTGGGCTCGGCCGCCACCACCGTTCTGGCCTTTGGGGTCCTCGTCTTCGCGCCGGTGCCAGTGGTGCAGCAGTTTGGCACCATCTTCGCGCTGGCGGTGGCGTTGATGTTCCTCGACACCTTGCTGGTGCTGCCGGTGCTGTTGGTGCTGTGGGCGCGCTGGCAACCCGTCGCGCGCAGCGCCTGAACGGGCCTCATTCTTCGGAGGTCGAGGATCGCCGAGGGCGGCCGCGCCGCCTCGGACCCTTGCGCCTGCGCACCGCAGCCCGTCGCTTGTCACCCTCGCGGTTGGCGGCCACGGTCACCACGACCCCCAGGACCAGCGCGATGAGCAGGTACCACTGCCACGGCTGCAGGCCGAGCACCGCAGGGTCGGCGACGACGATGGTCTGCGTGGCGTCGGCACTGTTGCCGGCACCATCGCGCACCGTCACGGTGACCCGATGGGTCCCGGGGGTCGTCAAGGTCACCGACGGCGTGGGTCCGGAGAACTCTTGCACGCCGCCGGGGCCCTCGATCCGCCAGGTGGTGTGGCCGCTGAGGGAGAAGCGCGGGTCGTTGTCGGTGAGGCGGATCGCGCTCAGATGCAGCCGCGTCCCGGCGACGACGGTGCGGTTTGCGCCGAGCACGACCACGGGAGCGGTGCGGTCGCGCACCTGCACGCTGACCGTGGCGTTGGCGCTGCTGCGCGGGCCCTCCTGCAGGTCAAGGGTGAGGGTGTAGTTCCCTGGGATCGAGAAGGTGAGGGTGCTGCCCACCCCCTGGCGCTCGGTGGTCCCACCGATGGGGTCGACGATGGTCCAGTGCGCCTCCACCTGGGCGGGGAAGGAGGGGGAATCGGAGGTGCTGTTCCCCAAGGTCAGCGGCAGCGTGGTCCCTTCATCGACTCGCGGGGGAAGGTCGGGCGCGCTGACCAGGTGCGTGCGCTCGACGACCTGCACGCCCCCATCGGCGGTGGCGGGGAGGTCGGCGAGGGTCAGCGACTGGACCAGCCCCGAGGGCCAGAACACCTGCAGCCCGGTCGCGACCGAGGGCACGGCGATGTCCGCCTGCCCCTGCGGCTGCGCGCGCGTGCCGCCGGTGCCGCCTAGGGGTGCAGCGACCAGCGGGGCACCGGCACCATCGAGCAGGCGTATCCACCCACCGACGCCGCCAGGGGGACTGAGCGACGACTCGAGATGCACGCGCAGGGCGTGGGCCGATGGCTGCAGGTTGCGGCCGATCGCGACCGTGCCGTCGGTGGTGACCATCACCACCTCGGGGGCACCATCCCCGTCGAGGTCGCCGACGGCGTTGCCCACCGAGCGCTGGTCGGGGAGCGGCAGGCCGCTCGATCCGGTGGCATCGATGGCAGGTCCGCCACTGCGTCCGAGCGCGAGGCTCTGCCACGCCCTCCCCGGCAACGCCGTCAGCGGTGCGCGGGAGCCAAGGACGTCCACCCTGCCGTCGGCATCGAGGTCGGCGATGGTGGCCCCAAAGCCGGTGGAGGGGTCGGCAAGGCCCAGCTCCGACGCCGCCTCGGTCATCGTGCCCTGACCGCTGCCGAGATAGAGCCGGTCCGCTCCGGCGCCCACCAGCAGCAGGTCGAGGTGCCCGTCGGCGTCGAGGTCGCCCAGGGCGCTGCCAAAGGCGGTGCCCACCGTGCCCAGCCCGGCAGCGGAGGTCTGCAACGAGAAGGTCCCATCGCCCTCATTGTGGTAGACGGGCGAGACGCCGATACCATTGACCACCACCAGGTCGAGCCAGCCGTCCTCGTCGATGTCGATCCACTGCTGGTCGAAGCTCATCCCTGAACCGCCGAGGCCGCCGCCGCTGAGCGAGCCACGCGCCTGGCCACCGATCGTGATGACCTGCTGGATGGCCCCGCTGCCACGGGTGCCCCCGCCAGAGGGGTTGCCCGCGGCGGCAGTGACGTCGGAGAAGGTGCCGCTGCCGTCGTTGGCGTACAGGACGTTGGTCTCGTTGCGCACCTGGGTGTCGCGCCAGATGCCGAGGTCGGTCACGTACAGGTCGAGGTCGCCGTCGCGGTCGTAGTCGACCAGCGCGCAGCTGGTGCCGTGGCCGCCGTCGTCGGCGCCCCCGCCAGCGGGCACCTCCTCGAAGGTGCCATCGCCGCGGTTGTGGTAGAGGGCGTTGGCGGCCCCCTTGGCGTTGAGGTCCTGCTGGGAGCCGAAGTTGACCAGGTAGAGGTCGGGCAGGAGGTCCCCATCGACGTCGCCGAGGCAGGCGGCGGACGTGGTGGCGGTCGCCCCAAGCCCCGCGGCGGCGGTGACATCGGTGAATCGCCACTCTCCGTCGTTGCGCAGCAGGCGGTTGGGGGAGGACGGCGGCACCGCCGGGGCAAGCGTCGGAGCACCGCCGCTGAGGAACAGGTCGAGGTCCCCGTCGCCATCGACGTCACCCAGCAGGACCTTGGGGCCCAGCCGCTGCAACGGGTCGCCGCGCACCTCGATGGGGGCGATCGGCGGAGTGGTCGTGACCTCTTGCAGGAACGCGGTCCCCACCTGCAGCGTCAGTGGTTCGGTGTGGGGCGTGCGGTCGCTGACGCTGCGGTCGATGGTCGCTCCGCCATAGGCCGCGCGCAGCGTTATCGAGGGGAGCTGCGCAGGGGCCGCGCCCACACTGATGCGCACAGCCACGGGCACCTGCAACGCCTGCGGCAGCCCGGTGTGGGGGTCGGCTCCCGCCGAGCGGGCGTCGGTGCCCCCAAAGCCGCCGGTGGCGTAGATCCGCACCCCACCGACGTCGACGGAAACGTCGGCGCCACCCAGGGGCTTGCCCGCGGGGTCCTGCGGGAGCAGCCCCAGTCGCACCGACTCCTCGAGGCGTGCCGAGGCGCCGAGCTGCGGCGGGCTCGGTGGCAGGTGCGAGTCGAGCAGCTGCAGCTGCGAATCGCCGCTGAGCAGCAGCCCACCCTCGAGCCCCTCCCCAAAGGTGCAGCCGTCGACCTGTTGCGGATGGGCGTCGAGCAGCAGCAGCGGCAGGGCACCGTCGGTGATCGTGCAGCGGCGCAGGGTGACGTCGTCGCTCTGGAGCGCAAGACCCCGTCGTGGGTCGGCACCGCTCAGGCCGCTCAGCCCTGCGCCGCGGATGGTCGAGCCCTCGACGAGCAGCGCCGCTTGCGGACGTATCTCGAACACGTAGCGCAGATCGGCGACGCCGCCATCGTCGATGTCGTTTGGCGGGTCGGTGATGACTGAACCGTCGAGCAGCTGCAGTGCGCCGCCGGCGCGGACCTCGAGCGAGCCGTTGGGGGCCAGCATCGTCAGGGTCGAGCCCTCGAGGCGCAGCGTGCCATCGACCACCACGCTGCCGTTGAGGGAGAGCGCCGTGTCGGTGGCCGTGACCGTCTCGTCACCGCGGACCTGCAGACCCTCCAGCTTCAGCGGCAGGATCGCATCGAGCTGCATCAGGTCGGTGGCCAGCGTCTCGCCACTGCCGCTCTGTCGGCCTGCCGCACGGCTGCTGCCTGCCTCGCCCCAGGGCAGCACCGCGCCGATGGGGATGGCCGCCTGGGGGTCGCGGGTCCGGCGCTCGCTGGGGGAATCGTGCGCCCCGAGGGGCAACGGCGCCACCGAGAGTCCCCCGGCGCGGCTGACGTCGGCCTCCCGGATGGTCCCGTGCAGCTGCAGCACGTAGGCGCGCTCCATCCCCACCGGCGGCGGGGCAAGCCCCTCCGACGAGGCCTCCAGCAGCAGGCCATCCCCCGGCCCGAGCACCACCAACCGTCCATCGGCCTCTGCCAGGAGGTCACTGACCGGACCCAAGGCGGTGCGCGACCCCAGCGGTTGGGGCCAGCGCTCCAACGCGGAGGGCTGCAGCAGGTCGGGCACCGCCGGCTGGTCGCTCCCTGGCGCCTTCCACGGGTGGAGACCCCCGATGCCCAGCGTCGCCTCTGGCACGAGCACCGCCACCGGTGCGACCGGGTCGGCGCGCAGCGGAGCCACCTCCAGCGAGTCGATGCGCACGTCGGCCGTGCCACGCAACCGCAGGTGCAGGGGCGCCCCGGAGGGCACCTCGGGCAAGACGTAGGTCAGCTGCTTGGGCAGCCCGCCGGCGACGACCCCCAACGGGCGCTGGAGCGGTGCAAAGGCGCCCGCGCCCACCGCCAGCTCGACGGTCGGCTCGGGGGGCAGCACCGGCGGGTGGATCTCCCCCGTGTCGGCGCGCCTGCCCTCCGGCAGCACCGTCCATCCCTGCACGCGCAGCACGTGCACGCCTCCCTCCGTCGGCGGGAAGGTCGCCTCCACCACCCACGGTAGCGTGCTCCCGACGTCTGCGCGTGGTGGGGCTGCGAGCGCCCAGCCATCGGTGGTTCCCAGCCGTGCCAAGGCAGGGACCGGTCGCTCCGACCCGATCGCGACCGTCGCGGCGGTCGGTGCACGGGCCGCTCCCACGAGCAGCGGCGCACCCTCCGCCAGTGGCGCGCTCCAGTGTCCGGCCTCCTCCAGCAGCAGGGTCGAACCTCCCGGGTAGTCGATCACCTGCAGCGTCGCAGAATCGAGGAACGTGACCTCGTGGACCTCCTCGAGCAGCCCAAGCTCGATCGACCCGTCTCCGGCGACGGCGTCGGCGGGGAGAAGCCACGATTCGTCGTGGTCGACCCCCATCCCGTCGGCGGAGCCGGCGAGCAGGTCGGTCCGCACGACCCAGCGCCCTGCGCTCGGCTGCGTCGCCAGCAGGGGGCACCAACTCTTGAACGTCTTGCCCTGGACCGAACTGACGTAGACGCTCAACACGTCCTGGTCGAGGTACCGCGCCAGTGGTTGCTGCAGGGTCAGCTCGACCACCTCATCGGTGGTGGAGGTGAAGTCGGTCTCCTCCAGCTGCGTCCAGGCATCAGCGACGTGGTCGTAGACGGCGAAGTCGGTGGGGAACCCCGGCTGAGGCTCCCCGTAGCCTTCCCAGCGCAGACGCAGGGCGGTGGCGTCGGCGACCGTCTGCGGGTCGAGGGTGAAGCGGAACACCTGGGTGTCGCGCTCCCCCTCGAAGGAGGCCAGTGCCGTTGCCCAGCGCACGTCGTCGCTGTCGGCGATCGCCTGGTAGTCGAAGTCCTGCGCCTCCTGCCAGCTGAGGTCGGGTGCCGCTCCTGCAGGCAGCCCTTCGAGCTCGTAGGCGCGGGCGCTGCTCGAGGGGAAGGAGAGGGGCGTGACCTCACCGGTCAGGGTGCGCTCGCTGCGCCCCTGCGGCGGGCTGCTGTGCACTGGTGCGGGGAGTGCACTCACCACCAGCAGCACCAGCGTCAGGGTAGTCAAGAGCGGGCGCGTGCGCAGGGGTTCAACCCCCTGGGCGAGCGCGAATCGCCACGGCCACGAGCACCACCAGCGGCAACAGCACCACGGCCACGAGCACCACCTGCCGCCACAGCCGCTGCAGCGAGTCATCGGGGGGCGCGGAGACCACGAGCCGCTGATGGTCGGTGCCGACGTTCCCGGCGGCGTCGCGCACCGTCAGGGTCACCACGTAGGTCCCCGCGCTGGGCAGGGGCAGCAGAACGTCCCAGCCGTCGAGCGAGACGTTGCCGTGGGGCCCCAAGATGGACCAGTGGGCGCTGCCGCTGCGCAGCAGCTGCGGGTCGTTGTCGCTCGATTGGCGAGCGCTGATCACCGCCACCTGGCCCGGTCGCAACCGCTGGTCGGTCCCTGCCCGTGCGCTCGGCGCGGTGTGGTCGACCACCTGCAGCTGGGCGGAGACCGTGGCGCTGTTGCCGCTGCGGTCGGTGGCCGTGACCGACACCGTGACCTCCCCGGGGCTGTCGATGCGTACCATCACCTCGCGGCCGTAGCGGTCGAGGACCCCCGACAGCGTGCGCACCTGCCAGTGGACGGTGCCGGTGCTGGCGAAGAGCGGGTCGTTGTCCTCCAGCAGCGCAAGGGTCAGCGGCACGGGCGAGTCCTCGGGGATGGACCACCCGTGCCCCACCGACAGCCGTGGCGCCGTGCGGTCATGCACCTGCACCGTCGCCTCGGCGATCGCCACGTTGCCAGCGGCGTCGGTGGCCGTCAGGCGCACCGGGAACTGGCCAGGGGTGGGGAACACGACCTGGAGCGTCGGCCCGTCCCCGTCGGTGGGGGGCTGGGCGTTCGGGACACTCCAGTGCAGCGCGGCGAGCGGGTCGAAGGCCGGGTCGTTGTCGAAGGCGCTTGCCGCCAGCAGCAGGGGCAGATCCTCGTCGACCTCCCAGGCACGGACCAGCGCCACCTGTGGCGACTCCCCATCGGTGACGTGCACCAGCAGCTGACCGCTGCCGACGTTGCCGCTGGGGTCACGCACCGTCAGGGTGATCACGTAGGTCCCTGGGAGGATCGGGACCAGATGCAGCGCGAACCCCTCGCTGTCGGTCTGCGTCCCCGACGGGTCGGTCACCTGCCACTGGAAGGTCCCCAAGGTCCGGAGCGCCGGGTCATCGTCGGTCGTGGCGCTGCCGTCGAGGTCGAGGGGGGTGCCGGCGGCAAGGGTCTGTTCGGGCCCCAGCGTCACGGTCGGAGGCTGGCGGTCGGCGACCTCGAGGGTCAGCCAGTCGGTGTCGGTCGCCCCGGTGCTGTCGGTGACCTGCAGCTGCACCGGCACCCGCCCGGCTTCGTGCAGGGTCAGCTGCACCTGCGCCCCCACCAGCACCTGCGCGGTGGGTCCGGGGGGTCCGACGGTCCAACGGAAGTTCCCGGTGCTGGGGAGCTGGGGCCCATCAGCGGTGGAGGTCGACGCGGTGCCGTCGAGGTCGATCTGCACCGAGGTCCCGACCGTGCGGTCGGGCCCCGCGGCGGCGATGACGCCCGGCTCCTCGACGACTAGGACCCGCTGGTCGGCACTGACGTTGGTCAGGACCGTCGTCGCACCTGAGGGCCAGCGGATCTCCAGGCGGTCGGCGCGTGCCGAGTCCCCCAGTCCGAGGTGGAGGATCGGCTCGTCCATCGACAGGTAGGAGCCCCCGGCGCGCAGCTCGGTGGCGAGGGTCCGCGGCCCCACCATCGCCCGCACCGTCGCGCCGATCCCCTGGCGGTTGGAGAGGGCTCCCTGCAGCTGGAGCTGGAGCCAGTGGTGGGTGGTGGGAGAACGGCGGTAGAGGCTCGAGGGACCATCGAGGTCGACCGTGTAGAGCTCCAGGGTCCCATCGCCATCGAGGTCGCCGACCGCCGAACCGTGGGTGACCCCGGAGTCGTCGAGCCCCACCTGCTCGGTCGCATCGACGAACTGACCGTCGACGTTCTCGAAGAGCCGGTTGGGTTGGTCCTTGGGGTGGGTGTACTCGAAGATGAACCCGTTGGCGAGGAACAGGTCGAGGTCGCCGTCGTTGTCGGCGTCGTAGAAGTTGGCACCCCAGCCGACCAGGGGGTTGTTGAGCGGCGATCCTGCCATCGACTCGTGGAAGGTGCCGTCCCCCAGGTTGGTGTAGAGGCCGTTCTCGTAGTAGTTGGTCACGAACAAGTCGAGGTCGGCGTCGTTGTCGTAGTCGCCGATGGCCGCACCCATCCCACCGGCGACCCCCTGGTCGAGGTGACTGACCGCCGAGATGTCGCTGAAGGTGCCGTTGTCGTTGTTGCGGTAGAGGACGTCGGGCCCGAAGTCGTTGATGACCAGCAGGTCGGGATCGTCGTCGCCGTCGTAGTCGGACCAGAGCGCCTGGAAGCTCCAGCCGGCGTCCCCGGTGTCGGTCTGCATGGTGACATCCTCGAAGGTGTCGCTGCCGTCACACCGGGCACGGAACAGTTGGTTGGTCTCGTGCAGGTAGGCCGGCACGTACAGGTCGAGACACCCGTCAGCGTCGTAGTCCGCCCAGGCCGCCCCGGTGCCATGCCGCGTCGAGTCGATGCCCCAGAGCGCCGCGACGTCGACGAAGGTGCCGTCGCCCTCGTTATGGTAGAGCGAATCGGCGGTCCCGAAGTGGACCAGGTGCAGGTCGAGCCATCCGTCGTTGTCGACATCGACGAAGGTGACGCCCATGCCGATGCCGTCGGAGCCCAGCCCGGCGGCGGCCCCGACGTCGGTGAAGGTGAGGTTGCCGTCGTTGTGATAGAGTGCGGTGGTGCCCCTGCGGCTGACGGCGATGTCGGGCAGGCCGTCACGGTCGTAGTCGCCGATCGCGGTCCCCCCCCAGAGGTCGATGGCGGCGACGAAGGCCTCCCAGCTGGGGAAGGTCAGCGGGTCGGGCGGGTTGCGCGGGTCGCCCATCGCTGGAAGGTCCTCCAGCCCCGCCGCGGCGGTGATGTTCTGCAGTGGCGGGAGCTCGCGGGGGATGGGCGTGGCGTCGACGCCACCGACGGGCAGCGAGGCTGGGCAGGCCAGCACCAGCAGGAGCACCGCTGCCAGGATGGACCGTCGGCAGCCCGCCATCGGTCGTACCCAGGGACCGTGGTGCTTGAAGGCTCTTGTGCTGGGGACCTTCCGCAGGCCCGAGCCGCTCGGGAGGCGACCGATGGGGGCGAGGGTTCTTGCCGCTATGTAGGCACTCCCCCGGCCGTGAGCACGAAGCCGCGGCACCGCCGAGGCACGGGTCGCAGCACCCGCCGACACGTCGGCGACGGCTTCGAGGTCCTTGGCAGCGCCACAGAGGAGCGGGTGCTGATGGCCGTGGCCCTCCTCGCCTTCGTCGGGATCCTGTTGGCGTCCTACCTCACCTACGAGCATTGGCAGATCGCCAACGGTGGCGCGACCTCCTGTTCGGTCAACGCCGTGTTCGACTGCGACCCGGTGCTGCATTCCCCCTACGCATCGGTGCTGGGCATCCCGCTGGCGGTCCTGGGTCTTGCCGGGTTCGCCGCCATCGAGGTCCTCGTGCTGTGGCGGTTCCTGTTCATCGAACGCCCGGTCACGAGGGTGGCGCCCCTGCTGCTGGCCGGACTGTGCGTCGGCGGCGTCGCGCTGGGCACCTATCTGACCGCCCTCGAGCTGTTCGTGATCCACGCGCTGTGCCCCTACTGCGTGAGCAGCTTCGTGGTCATGGTCGTGCTCAGCGGAGTGTTGGCATGGACCTACTGGGACTACGGGATGGCCACGCTGGCGAAGGTCGGGCGCTGAGGTCGCCACAAGGGCTTTGAGGGGGGGACCCTCCGAAGAGGCCCATGGCGCAGCCCTCCTCGGCGAGCCGGGCCAAGGCCTCGCGCACCGCGCGCCAGCAGCAGCGGGCGCAGGGACAGGACCTCGCCGCGCGGATGCACCTTCGCCGGCGACGGTTCCTGCGGGGCGCCGCCATCGGCGGGGCGATCGCCGCGATCGCGCTGGTCGTGGTTCTGCTGATGCAGCTGGCGCCGCTGCTGCCCCCACCGACCGGAGCCTCGGTGGGCGACCGCGCTCCGGACTTCTCCCTGCAGACCCCCGACGGCACCGAGGTCCGCCTCGACAGCACGCTGCAGCAGGGGCCGGTGCTGCTGGAGTTCTTCTGGACGGACTGTCCGCACTGCCAGAACATGGAGCCTATCATCAACGAGCTGCACGACAGCTACGGCGACCGCGTCTCCTTCATCTCGGTGGCCATCGATCCGCGCGACGACATGGCCAAGGTCGCCACCTACCTGCAGCGCTACGGCGACCACTGGCCCCACGTGCTCGGAAGCAGCAGCGTCCGCAGGGACTACGTCATCGACTCCTATCCGACCTTCCTGGTGCTGCAGGCCGACGGGACGATCGCCTACCGCCACAGCGGCGAGCTCTCGAAGGAAGCGCTCGCCCAGCGGATCGACCCGCTCCTGGAGTAGCCTACTCCTCGCTGTCCGTCGCCCCGCCAATCGCGGTGACGGCGGCCCGTCGGCGCCGCTCCTTGGGGGGCGCATCGGCCGCCTTGTCGGTCATCAGCAGCGCCGCCAGGACTATCAGGACGATCGCGACAAGGACCCACAGCGGGAACTCCACGATCCCCTCCTCCTCTCCCTCCTGGGCGACCGCAAGCAGCGGGACCAACGCGACGCTCAGGAGCACCAGCGTCGGCAGCACCAGCGCGCGCAACCGGACCATCGGGAGCGCGCAGACCGGGCGGTGGCGATAAAGGTTGGTGTCGGAGGGCGTGCGCAGGCGCACCGCAGAGGAAAAACCTCTCAAGGTCGACTGCCCTTGCACGCGCCCATGGGGTACAAGGTGAGCATGATGAAGGGCAAGGTCATGCGCCTCGAACTGTGGAACCCCATCAGCGATGAGGAAGCGAAGAAGATCATGCCCGAGATGACCAAGCTCAGTGAGCAGTTCGACGTCGTGCGGGTGCTGGTGGACCTCTCGGCCATCGGCTCGGTCCCCAGCAAGGTCGCCAAGGTCTTCGTCGAGGGCGCCCAGAAGGTCGACAACCCCAAGCCCAACCTCGTCGCGCTGGTGGGGGCCAACACCGCCATGCGGATGCTCTCGACGATGGTGATCAGGATGCTGCCGCGCTTCCAGAACTCCCGCTTCTTCGCCACGGAGCCCGAGGCGATGGCGTGGCTCCTCGAGGAGTGACCACCCCCCCGGCCCGGCCGTGCACATCCATGTCACGCCGCCCAAAGGCTCAAGGACTGCCGCAAGTCTGCGACGGCTCGGTGCCCCTGCCATGTTCCGCCTTGGACGACTGAGTGTGCTCTGCGTCGTGTCTGCCCTGCTATCGCTCGGCGCGCTCGCCCCTGCGACGAGCCTCCCCTCGGGGATCTCTGGAGAATCGGAGCAGGGGTGCACCTGCCACAGCTCGACCCCCACCGCGTCGGTGAGCGCGCAGCTCAGCGGCATCCCGACGGCCTATACCCCCGGCACCACCTACAACCTCACCATCGCCATCAGTGGAGGGCCGACTGCTGGGGGCACCAACGCCGGTGGCTTCGACCTCTCGGCGACCGGCGGGACGCTCCAGGTCCCGGCAGGCGCCACGGACGTGCAGATCAAGTCTGGCGAGGCAACCCACACCACCGCCGGCAACGACAACCGCACCTGGAAGGTCCAGTGGGTCGCACCTGCCAAGGGCAGCGTCACCCTCCATCTGGCGGTCAACGCCGTCAACGGGGATGGCAGCCCCTCGTCGGCCGACCAGTGGAACACGGCCAGCGTCACGACCAAGCCCGTCGGCGACGACTCCGGCGACGGTGAGAAGCCCACGCCGGCGTTCGAGACTGCGCTGGCGCTCACCGCCATCGCCGCGGGCGTGCTGCTGGTCAGCCAGCGCCGCCGCCCGGGTGCTCAGTAGAGCACGAAGAGGAAGAGATAGACCGTCGTGCCGGTGACCGCCGTGGTCACCCACAGGATGCGGAAGGGCGTCGCGAAGCGGTGGTGGTACCGCGCCTTGCCCGGCTGGAGCGCCAGCACGTACTGCCCATCGACCCGCTGGAGGTCTGAGAGGGCCAAGGTCACCACGTACACGAGCAGGGCGACGGTGGCGATCGCTGAGCAGGCGTGGACGATCAGCAGCGGGACGTAGACCGAACCGCGCACCGAATCGGGCCCGGGGAACTTCGTCGCCCCCTCGATCATGACCCGCGCGAGGTAGAAGCTGAGGAACAGCAGCACCGTCGCGGCGGTGAGCACCATGGTGTAGAAGTGCCGCCGCGTCTGATGGGTGCGGCCGAAGTGGACGCCCACCAGGTTGAGCCCGGCACCGACCCACAGGATCACCAGGGTGATGTCTTGGAGCAGTGACGCGCCCGTGCCCAGGAACGCCATCGGTCGGCGACCAAAGTGGTGCTACTTGAGGGTATCCTCCGCCCAAGGTTGATGCCGCCGACAGCCTTGCCAGCGGTGTGGCCGCACTCGTGCACGCTCGCTCGGGCGCCCACTGGCGGCTGCTGCTCGTCGCGGTGTTGGTGGGTGCCAACATCGGCGCGATGGTGACCAACCTGCCGTTGTACGTCTCGATGCGATTCGGCTCGCCGCTGTGGGTCGGAATCGTCGCAGCGCTCCCCTTCGTCGCCGAGGTCGGGACGTCCCTCCTGTGGGGGAGCCTCAGCGATCGGCTGCACGACCGCACCCGCCTGCTGGCGCTGGGGCTGCTCGGCGGCGGTGCCCTCTATCCTTTGCTGCCGCTGATCGACGACGTCTCGACCTTGGTGCTGGTGCGGCTGGGTCAGCTGGTGCTCCTGAGTGCCCAGGTGCTGGGGCTGGCACTGGTCACCGAGCTCGACCCCCACCGCACGGGCGGCGCGGCGACCGAGCTGCTGGGGGTCGGCGCACTAGGTGCGGTCGTCGGTGCGATTCTGGGCGGCGTCCTTCACGAGCAAGTGGGCCCCTCCGCACCCTTTTGGGTCGGCGCCGTCGCCTGCCTCGGAGCGGGGCTGCTGGTGCTCAGTGTCCGCGAACCCGCGCGCCACCAGCAGATGGCCAAGGCCGCCGACCTTGCACAGGTGCTGCGCCAGCCGGGCATGGGGGTGGTGGCCGGCGTGCTGCTGGTGCTCTTCGTCGCCAACAGCCTCGCCTTCAACAACGCGCTGCTCTACTTCCGCCACGTCGGCCTCTCCCAGGTGGTGATCGGGCTAGCCTACGCTGGGGTGATCCTGCTGGGGATCCCACTGATGGTGCTGCTGGGGCGCCTCGCCGACCAGGCGGGACGTCGCACACTCTTTCGTCTTGCGCCGGTGGCCTACCTGTTGCTGTGGGGCACCAGCGCGCTGTGGCTGCAGCCACAGGTGGTGTTGCTGATGGTCATGTTGCCGGCCTATCCGTTCTTGCTGGCACCAGCGATCGCGATGGTCAGCGACCTCACCCCGGCACACCAGCGTGGGCGCGGCACGGCGCTGTACGTGACCTTCACGGCCCTCGGGAGCCTCCTCGGAGCGCTGGCGATCGGCGGTCTGCTCGAGCGGACCGGGGACTACCGCCTGGGCTTTGCCCTCGCAGCGGCGCTCATCGTCGGTGGCCTGGTGCTCGCGCAGTGGGCCCCCGAGACGCTGCCGACGCCGCCGCGCTAGGCCCGTCCGTGGGCGAAGACGCCCTCAGGGCGCGTGCGGCCCGGTCCTCCCCAGAGGGCGTGGTAGCCCTCGGCGACCTCGAGGAAGGCGGTGGCACGCTGCTGCCACTCCCGCAGACGTGGTGGAGCGAGCACGCTGGCGGCGATGGGCTCCTCGATCAGCAGGTCGGCCAGGGCGACCGTCTCGCAGAAGGGGGTGTCCAGCAGGTCGAGGTGCCGTCGCTCCAGCAGCAGGCGCAGCCCGTGCTGACGCTCGGCGGGGGTACGCGCGGCGGCGATCCGCCAAGCGGCCAGCAGCGAATCGGCCGCCTGCCGCACCTGCCCTGCCAGCTCGAGCAACGCAGCCCCGTCCATGGTCTCCCAGTGGGCGCGGCTGGGCTTGAAGCAGGTGCGGAGGGGAGGCTACGAGTGGCGGCGCGCTCTTCACGCACGCTAAGGGGTCGGGAGGAATGGACGCTCGACGCAGATTTGGTGTCCGGTGTACCCGGTCTGCCGCCACTCTTGGCGGTCTATGACACACAGAAGGTATGCCTGCTTCATTGTTCACCCTATTGTACGTGCATGCCCCCTCCTCAGCGGAGAGAGATACACAGGAGGTGATCCATCCGCAGGTTCCCCTACGGATACCTTGTTACGACTTAACCCTTCTTGCTGAACCTCTGGTCGACCACCCCAGGAAGAGGCGGCCTCACAGAAACCCAACTCGAATGGTTTGACGGGCGGTGTGTGCAAGGAGCAGGGGCATATTCACCGCGAAATGTTGATTCGCGATTACTACGGATTCCAGCTTCACGAGGGCGAATTACAGCCCTCGATCCGAACTATGGGGGGTTTTCGGGATTGCCTTCACCTTTCGGTGTCGGAGCCCATTGTGCCCTCCTTTGTAGCGCGCGTGTAGCCCGGGAGATTCGGGGCATACTGACCTATCGTTGCCCCCACCTTCCTCTGACTTAGCGCCAGCGGTCCCCATAAAGTTCGTCGATCCCGGAGGATCGATTGGCAAGTATGGGTAGGGGTCTTGTTCGTTATCTGACTTGACAGAACGCCTTACGGTACGAACTGACGACGGCCATGCACCACCTCTCGCAAAATTAGGCAAGGTCATCAGCCTGGCCCTCATGTAAGCGTCGCCCCCGGTGAGTTTTACGGCGTTGAATCCAATTGAACCGCACGCTCCACCCGTTGCGGTGCTCCCCCGCCAATTCCTTTAAGTTTCAGTCTTGCGACCGTACTCCCCAGGCAGCGGGCTTAACATCTTCACTCCGGCACTGATCCCTCGCGTAGAGAGACCAACACCAAGCCCGCAGCGTTTACACCTTGGACTACCGGGGTATCTAATCCCGTTTGCGCCCCAAGGCTTCGTCCCTTACCGTCGGAGCCGTTGTGGTCGGACGCCTTCGCCACTGGTGGTCCCACCGGGATTATAGGATTTCACCCCTACCCCGGTAGTACCTCCGACCTCCCTCCGGTCCCAAGACTGCCAGTCTCCACGGAAGTCGAACCGTTAAGCGGCCCGATTTACCCATGAATTTAGCAGCCCGGCTACGGACGTTTTAGGCCCAGTAATAGCGACCACCACTTGGGCTGCGGGTATTACCGCGGCGGCTGGCACCCGTCTTACCCAGCCCTTACTCTCCTTGCTTTTTAGGCAAGAAAACAGCCGATACAAAGTATCGGCACTTGGGATTCCCTCGTCGTGGTTTCCCACATTGCGAAGTTTTCGCGCCTGCTGCGCCCCGTAGGGCCTGGATTCGTGTCTCAGAATCCATCTCCGGGCGACGTCTCCCAACGCCCGTACCCGTCGAAGGTTAGTGGGTCCGTTACACCCACTACTGCCTGATAGGCCGCAGACCCATCCTGCAGCGATGAATCTTTTGCCCTCAGGACATTCCAGTCACCGAGGGCTATGGAGTATTATCCTCAGTTTCCCGAGATTATCCTCCACTGCAGGGCAGGTTGTCCGCGTGTTACTGAGCAGTGTGCCGAGGGCTTACCCCTCTCGACTCGCATGGCTTAAGCGAACCCCAATAGCGGTGGCCTCCGGCAGGATCAACCGGAATTCATCGTTGTGCACTGTGAACCAATGCAGCTATAGACTGCCTTTAGGAATTGGCGGCATCCGGATGCACCGGATGTCACCTGTCTGCGTCGAGCGTCGGATCCAAGATACCGGCGGACCGGGCTCCTTGGATCCCCACCATGTTCGACCGGACGAAGCCGCGCCCCTGCATCGTCGGTGCCGGAGCACCATCTTAGAGGCCGGCGCCGTAGGCCCGGTCGTGGGACGCCACCGATGCCGGGTGGGGTATTTAACCGTTAAGGGCAACCCACGAAGGGAAGGGGCACACGGTCGACACCAGCCCGACAGCGCTGCGCCCCAACCAGCAAACGTTGATGGTGGGCACGCCCGGTAGACGCGCCCGTGCTGGTCACCAAGTACACCTACCTCTACCGCGCCATCGCGACGGTCGGGTTCTTGCTGGCCATCGGTGCCATCTTCGCCCCCTGGATCGCCATCGAGAGCGGCCAGGTGGGCGACTTTGGGGACGGTGCCACCCCCACCGGCTGGCAGCTGGTCAACCTCAATCTGAGCGGCCCCTTCGAGCAGAACCTCTTCGGCTACCTCTTCGTCGGGCTGTGGGTCGTGCTCGTCGTCGGAGCCCTCGGCGCGATCTTGGCGGTGGTGGGCCGTGACCCGCGGGGCATGGGCGCCTACGTTGCGATGCTGGCCATCGGCTACCTGGTGCTGATGCTCTTCCTGCTGCCGACCATCCAGGCGACGATCCCGCTGCCCCCCGACGGGTGCACCCCCGAGCAGCGTCAGGCGATCGCCGACGCACTTGCCGACGGCGACAGCGCGACGGCGCAGCGGCTCCAGCAGGCGTGCGACGCGCTCAACCTCAACCGCGAGAGGGTGCTGACCGTCAAGGAGACCCGGCTGCTGCCCACCTTCGGGGCCTTCCTGGCGGTCGCTGGCGGCGTGGTCGCCTTCATCGGCGGTCGTCTGGTGGCGCGCGACACCGAGAAGATCGGGCGCATGCGCACCTACCACGAACTGCTCGTCGAGGCCCACAAGGACGGCCGCATCACCGTCGAGGAGGAGGACCTCCTGGCGGTGCAACGACGCATCTACGGGATCAACCGCGACGAGCACGAGACGGTGCTGCGCCACATGTTCCCCGAGCAGCACGCCTTCGAGGACGCCGTCTACATGCACCAGAACCCCATCGACGTCGACCGCCTGCTGCTCGAGCGCAACCTGCAGGACTATGGCGTCTATGCGGCACAGGCCTACCGCAAGGGCGCCCCCTCGGCCGAGGAACGCGAGATGCTCGCGGTCATCCGCAGCACCCTCAACATCTCCCGCCACGACCACGAGATGATCCTGGCCAACCTCGCTGCCGAGGGCAAGATCCCCCCGGCACCCCGCGGGACGATGCGCGAGGGCCACGGTGGATGGATGGCTCCCGAGGGCGCCTCCCCAGCGGCGACGGCCGCCATCGAGCCCCCTCCGCCAGCGCGACCGCTCGGACGGGCTGCCGCCGCGCCTCCGGCGGTCGCGCCGCCGCTGGCACCGACCCCCAAGCGCGTCAAGTGCCCCAACTGCAAGGGGCCGATCGAGGTCGCCTCCGAGGAGCGCCCCTTGCCGCTCAACTGCCCCTCCTGCGGGCACAGCGGGATGCTGCGCCGCTGATCGGTGCGCGACCTGCCACGCTGCAGCGTGGACCCCCAAGAAGCCAGATGATCACGGGCTGCGGTCTCGCACCTGCAGCACGATCTCCCGGATGTCGCTGTTGGGCCCCTGGGTGGCGATGCACAGCACCGCATGGGCGACATCGTCGGGGACCATCGCCCAGGAGGCGTCGGGGTTGCTCGCCGGCGCCTCGGTGCGCCCGTTGAACTCGCTGAGCACGAATCCGGGGGCGACGTAGGCGACCTTGATGTTGTGGGGGTAGAGCTCCTCGCGCCAGCACTCGTTGAGCCCGCGCAGGGCCCACTTGGAGGCGCTGTAGACCGAGCCTTCGGCGATGCCGACGTAGCCGACGATCGAGCCGATGTTGATGATCTGCCCGCCCCCGGCCTGCTTGAAATGGGGCACCACCGCGCGGACCATCGCCAGCGGCGCCCAGACGTTGAGCTTGAACTGGTCGTCGTAGCTGTCGTCTTGGACCGCCTCGACCGCCTCGAAGCGGCCCATCCCGGCGTTGTTGACCAGCACGTCGAGGCGGCCCAGGTGCTCGAGGGTGTCGTTGACGACCCGCTCGTGGGCCCCGAACTCGGTGAGGTTGTCGGGGGCGACGAAGGCCTCCCCGCCCGCGACCGTGATCGCCTTGGCGACCTCGTTGAGTCGCGCCTGGCGCCGGGCGTTGATGGCGACCTTCCAGCCTGCCGCCCCAAAGCGCAGCGCGATCACGCGGCCGATCCCGCTGCTGGCGCCGGTCACCAGCACCGCACGCTGCTCGGCCATGACCGAGGCAGCCAGAGCGGGTGCAAAGCCCTTTGCCCGCGGTGGCAACGACAGGGTCAGGCGGCAGCGATGCGCGCACGCAGGGCCTGCAAGTCGTCGGGACGCAGGCCACGACCGAGCACTCCGTCGACGCGCCAGACCTCGGTGCCACCGACGAACAGGACCAGCGTCGGCACCACCACGATGTCCAGGTCGTCCCAGCGTGGGTCGTCCCAGTCGCTGAGGTCGGCGACGAGCAGATGGGCCGGATCGACCGCGGCTGCGGCGGCGTACTGCTGTTCGAAGGCGCGGCAGTAGCCGCACCAGTCAGCCTTGAAGAGCACGCCGCGCGGACCGTCACGGCGGAGTACCGACCCGTCGAACTCCCCGGGGGCGACGCACTGCATCGATGCAGGCTGCCCGCCGAAGCACAAAGAGGTTGTGTCGCCCTCCATCAGCGCAACGTCCAAGGGCGCCCACGCCTCTGCGGCGCCATGGAGGTCATCCAGCGGATCACCGGGCGGATGGCCAACTTCACCTACCTCATCGCTGACCCGCCGCGCAAGGTCGCCGCGGTCATCGACCCCAGCTTCGGCGCTCAGGAGCTCGAAGGGATCGCCGCACAGCAGGGCTGGCGCATCGTGGCGATCTTCAACACCCACCACCACTTCGACCATGTGCAGGACAACGCGCGCCTCTCCGCCTCCACCGGTGCTCCGGTGCTCGCGCACGCGGCGACGCCCCTGGAGGTCGATCGGCGGTTGCCCGACGGTGCGACCATCGAGGTCGGGCAGTTGCGCCTGCGCTTGCTGCACACCCCTGGCCATAGCGTCGACAGCGCCTGCGTCGCCGTCGAGGACCACCTCTTCACGGGCGACACGCTCTTCGTCGGCGAGTGCGGCCGCTGCGACCTTGCCGGGAGCGACCCGGGGGCGATGTGGCACAGCCTCCACCAGGT
>JAHFTX010000026.1:28664-42894 GCA_023265395.1 Thermoplasmata archaeon | reverse complement strand
GGACGTCAGCGGCTGCAGGGCGATTCCCAGATGGCTATCGCCGTAGGGACCGAGCTTGTCGAGCCCTGCGCGCAGCAGCGAGACGACCCCCTTGGGCTGGTCGCGCCCATACTTGACGAACCCGGCAGCGACCTGGATCAGGCCCTGGTAGTAGCGTCGGACCTCGGAGCCCTCGTCCCGCCACAGCTCCTCCCAGACCTCGTGGGCCTCGAAGAACTCCTCCGCGTTGAACTCCTGCGCGCCGCGGATGTAGAGGGCGCGCTCGGCGGCGTCCATCGGGGCCAAGGGGTCGCTCGGGAGCGTCATCGGGACGGCAGTAGCCTGCGGGCGTCTTGGCCCTTTAGGTCGCACGCAGCGGACCGACTGCCTCCAGCGGCCGCTCGCGCTCGCCACCGCCACCGCTGGGCGGATCGAGGATCCGACGTGGCGGGATGCCCTCGCGCTGGAGGCGTCGCTGGACGTCACGCAGGTTTGGGCTGACCCACACCGCACCGGCGGAGAGGAGCTCCTCGGCGGTGGCGCGTCCGGTGACGACGCCGAGCGCTGCGACCTTGGCGCTGTCGGCAGCCTGCATGTCGACGACGGAATCACCTAGGTAGAACGATCCCTCCGGGGGGCAGGAGAACCGCGCGAGGAACTCCTCGATCTGGTGCGGGTAGGGCTTCATCCGAGTGGGCTCGCGCCGCCCGATGATGCCGTCGACGAGGGTCCCGATGCGGTGTCCAGCCAACAGCATCGACATGGTCTGTCCGGTGTTGTTGGTGATGATCCCCACGCGCAGGCCGCGGTGCCGCAAGGAGGCGACCAGGTCCGTGGCGCCGTTGTAGAAGCGGACCTCCTTCCACCGCGCCACCTCATAGCGGTGGATCAGCTCGTGGGCCTGTTCTTGCAGCAGGGCAGCTTGGTCGGGCAGGTGGTCGAGGGTGTAGGCGTACATGGCATAGAGCAGGCCCCAGCCCCCATGCCGATGCTCGGCGACGACCGGTGCAGGGACCCCGCCCTGCTGGTAGAGCTCGCCCAGGGCATCGAGCAGCCCGGACCAGTCGACCTTGGAGAACAGGTCCGCGAGGGTGCCGTCGAAATCGAGCATCGCCGCAGGCGCGCCCATGGGCGGAAGTTGCCGCTGCTGCGCCATCTGCCTTTCGCCCTGCTCCGGTGGCGGGGGACCCTTTTTGGGATGCCCTCCCCACTGGGTCGCCATGGGCCTGACCGTCCACCGGGTCGTCAACGGCTCGCTGCGCGAGAACGCCTACCTGCTCTGGGATGGCCCCGAGGCGATCGCCATCGACCCCGGATTCGCTGCGGCGCGTCTGCTCGAACTGATCGGGCAGGAGGAACTCCAGCTCCGGTTCATCCTCGCGACGCACATCCACGCCGACCATATCGGTGAGGTCGAGACCCTGGGCGCAGCCACCGGGGCGCGATTCGGGATCCACGAGCTGGACCTGGCGCTGGAGCCTTCAGCATCGGCCGAGGCCAGGACCTTGGGGCTGCCCGCAGTCCGATGCCCTCCCCCCGACCTGCTGGTGCGCGACCGGCAGCACATCGTCGTCGGTCCGATGAGCCTCGAGGTGCTGCACACCCCCGGCCACTCACCCGGTTCGGTCAGCTACGCCATCGAGGACCGGCTCTTCACGGGCGACACCCTCTTCCGCACGATGGTGGGGCCCACGCGGTTCGCCGGTGGGGACTCCCGGGCGTTGCACCACTCGTTGCACGACGTGCTCCTGCGTCTGCCCCCATCGACCACGGTCTACCCCGGTCATGGGATGCCCACCACCATCGGCTACGAGCTGCAGCACAACCGCTCGTTGCGCGGGGGCACCGCCGCGAGCCCTAGCACCCCCTAGGAAGGCCTCGTCGATGCGACCGCACGCTGGGCCACTCCGATCACCGGCGGTCGGACGCGCCGTGCTCTATGCCAGTGCGGCGATCGGTCCCTTGGGGGGCCTTTCGGTGCTCACCTTCGCTCCGACGCTCCAGCGGGAGCTCGGCGCCGACCTCGGAGCGGTGCTCCAGTCGATCACCGTGTTCATGGTGCCCTTCACCATCGGCCAGCTCTTCAGTGGCGCCCTCAGCGACGTCATCCCCCGCCGCACGACCTTCCGCATCGGCATGGCGTTGACCGCGGCAGCATCCGTCGGTGTCGCCCTCGCCTGGGACGTGCCCAGCTTCCTGACCTTCCGCATGTTCCAGGGCGTGGGCTACGCCTTCGTCTCCCCGGTGGTCGTCGCGTTGTTGGGAGACCTCACCACCGATCAGAACCGCGGGAATGCCATGGGCTTGATGGGGGCGGCGGTCACCGGTGGGATCGCCACCGGGCCCCTGTTGGGGGGATGGCTCGACAGCTTCGGCTTGTGGCGGGTGATGTTCGTCTACATGGCAGCACACAGCCTCGTCTGCCTGGTGCTCTTCGGCATCGCCTTCCGCCACCACCCACAGCCGGTGCCGCAGGGTGATGGGCTCGACACCATCGCGGAGCTCTTCGGCCGCCTGGCTCGTCTGGCAGCGCGCCCGCCGATGCAGGCGCTGAGCGTCGCCGGGTTCTGTGCCTTCGTGGGGTTCATCGCGCTGATCGCCTTCCTGCCCGACCATCTGACGGCGCTGGGCCACACTCCCTTGGAGGTCGGCGCGGTCCTGTCGGTGGCAGGGCTCGTGGGCATCCCCGCCTCCGTCATGGGTGGGCGTGCGGTCAGCCGCATCGGGCGCCGACCGGTCGCGCTGGCGGGGTTCGTCGGGGCGGCCCTGACCGAGTTCTGCCTGACGCTGGCGTTGCCCTACCATCTGCCGCTGTGGGCCTATGCGGCGGCCGTCGGCGGCGTCGGGCTCTCCGTGGCGATGCTCTGGGCAGCGACCCTGACGCTCTCGGTCGAGGTCGACCCACAGGCGCGCGGCACCACCAGCTCGATCTTCCAATTCTCCCGCTTCCTGGGCTTCAGCCTCACACCCTTGTTGCTGCAGCATCCCTACCAGACCCAGGGACTCGGCGCGGTGCTGGCGGTCGCCACCGGGATGCTCTTCGTCGGCGCGGCGGCGATCATCCTGCTCCGACACGTCGGGGCACCGATGGCATCGCGCTCCCGCTCCCTCGCGGCGAGCGAGGTCGGGCCCGGATGAACACGCTCTGCAGCGAGGTCCAATCCTTCAAATACCGCACGTCCGGTTCCTCGGTCGATGGATGACGACCTCCCCACCTTCGAGGAGCGATTGCAGATGCTCCTCGAGTTTGGACTGACCGAGTACCAGGCGCGGGTCTACTTGGCGCTGCTCAGCCTCGGCTCGGCGATCGCCAGCCAGGTCCCGCAGCTCTCCAAGGTCCCACGCACCCGGATCTACTCGACGATGCACCAGCTGCATGAGAAGGGCCTGGTCGAGATCATCCCCGAGACCCCGATCAAGTACCGCCCTGTCCCCTTCGAGCACTTCCTGGTGCGGCAGATCGAGACCATCCGTGGCCGCGCGCAGCACCTCGAGGAGTCCAAGGAGCGGATCGCCGAGGTGTTCTCGGCGGTGCAGCGCCAGGAGGCGTCCAGCCAGGGGCGCTTCGAGGTCATCTACGGGCGCCGCAACGTCCGCGACCGTGTCTCGAAGCTGTACCACGCCACCACCAAGGAGCTGATCGTCGTCGGCACCCATACCAGTCCCGACCGGATCGCCAAGGCGATGCTCTTCAGCATCGAGGACAAGCACGAGGAGGGCGCGCGCTTTCGGTTCATCTTCCCCAACACCGTCAAGAATCCGCAGCGTCTCGAGAGCCTCGAGCCCTTCGCCGCGATGCGCTTCGTGCCGGTGAGCCTCCCCATCTTCTTCGTGACCGTCGACGGCCGTGAGGCGCTGATCAACCACCCGATCCCCAACGACGAGAACCACATCCGCGGCGACGACGTCGCGCTGTGGACCGACGACGAGGGGATCGTCGAAGGACTGGGTCTGCTCGCAGAGCACCTGTGGTCGCTGGGTTCCTCCAGCGCGCAACGCTCCCTGATGGGGCCGCTGCTGGCACTGACCCATGCCGCGATCGGCTCCGAGGCCAGCAGCGCCCAACCCGCGATCCCGGCGATGGCGACCGCCCTGGGTTCGATCATCGCCGCCCGTGCCAGCGGCAAAGATGCCGATGCCGCCGTGGGGGCCTTGCGTGCCTACCTCGAGGGCGCCCTGGTGGGCACTGCTGCCATCAGCGACGACTCGCCGTTGGAAGTGATGGTGCGCCTGCGCATGCGCGAGACACTCAGCGAGGACTCCCCGCTGGGGCGGCAGTTCCTCGAGGCGCTGGTCACGGCAGTCTTCACCACCGTCTGCGGCAAGGCCCCCGCCAAGGTGGTCTTCAAGGAACTGGTCTGAGGCTCAGATCCGCTTGCCCGTGCGGCCAAGGTCGCCGCCGACCCAGATCACCCCTTCGGAGCTGAAGGGCGCGAAGGTGTCCATGAAGAGCAGGCGGTCGTTGATCAACACCCCGGGGACCATCACGAGCAGTCGCAGTCGGTCCTTGTGGGGTCGCAGCAGCGCCATCAGGTCGAGCCGCCGTTCCGCCGCAGCATCGGTCACGAGGTTGTGGAACAACGTGACCCCCCCCAGGGCGACGATCTCGTCACCGCCGGGCAGCCGCTCGAGGCGGTGGTCCACCCAGTGGGCGCATCGTTGCAGCACGACGGGATCGGTGACCGGTTCGGAGAAGAGGATGGGGGCGCGCATCCCCTCGGCGTTGGCGCCGTCGAAGATCACCTGCTTGAGGGAGATGAAGGTCGCGCCCACGTCGCGGGCGATGGTGCGCTCGTCGACATCGATGTAGAGCGGGGGCCGCACAGCCGCGACGATGTGGCCTGGGGTCCGGCAGAGCGGTCCTTGCAGCGCCGCGACCAGCGCCTGATTATCCATGCGGCCTTCCACCTTCGACTCCCGTGATGACCTCGGCTGCTCCTAGCATCAGTGCGCCGGTGTCACCGAGCCGTGATGAGGGGTGCCGCAGCTTTAAACCCTCAGGTCCGGGTGGAGCGCCATGGGCGGCAGTCTGCTAGTCCTCGGGCTCTCACCGACCCTCCCGCGGATGCAGGCGTTGCGCATCGCCCTGACCGTTCTTGAGCGCCACCTCCGCTGCAGCCTCCGTACCCCTCAGAGCGGGTTCATCGACGAAGTGGGATCCCCCAAGGGGTTGCAGCAGGCCGTCGAGGATGCACCGCTGCTGCTGCGGGTGGAGCATGCGTTGTTCCCCTGGGACGACTTCGAACCCGAGCTCCAGGGTCATGTGGGTGCCGAGGACCCTCTGGGGCGTTTCCTCTTGCCCGGACTGCAGACCATCACCCTCCAGTGCAGCCAATCGGTCGAGCACCTGGTGGAGCATCCGTCGGAGCGTCGCAGGCCCATCGCACGGCAACAGTGGCACCTGTTGCGCCAGGTGCTCCAGGACGCGCTGGTCACCGAGGGGATCGAGGCGGTCGCGAGCGCGTCGGAGGAGAACCCTTCCCTGCTCGAAGGGGGAGTGACGCTGCTGGGGCTGCGCAGACCGACGACGCTGGCGACCATCGTGGGCAACCTCCCGCTGGGAGAGGGCGGCGTGCCATCCTTCTCCATCCCGGACCCGGCACGCTTCGAGGCATTCGTGCGCTCGAGCGCCGCCACGTTGGTGCGAAGTTGCGGATGGACCACCGTCGCCGATGTGGAGGGGCTCGAGGCAGCCTGGTGGCTCTCCCCGGCGCTGGCACGCCAGTGGGAGCCCCCCGTCAGGATGGACTCCAAGCCCCGCGACGGGATGCGTGCCCAACCGCCGATGCCCAGGCTGCTGCTGACGCTGGCCAACAGTGCGCTCATCGAGGTCATCGACCTCGAGGACCGACGCGTCCTCGATCGCCTCCGCCGCGCCGGTGGAGGCAACAGGGCTGACCAATACTTCCGGGCGATCCTCGGCGGCTTCCCCGCCCACAAGGCCCGTCGCAACCGCTACCTTGCAGAGCTGGGGATCGGCCTCTCGGCCGCCGATGGACTGCTGGCACAGATCCCCCTGGGGGTGGTCCCTGCGCTGGAGGGAGGGCCCAGCAGCGTGCTCCTCGAGGGCGTCCCCAAGGGAACCTATCGTTCGCTCGAGGAGTCGCTCATCACCCGTGGCTCGTCGATGCTCCTGCGGGGGAAGCTGCAGGGCCCGACCCCCGGTCAGGTCCAGGTGGTCGCTGGCTACCTCCCGCCGCGCGAACTGCGCGTGACCTACGCACGCCCGATCGAGGGCAAGGGCTTCGGGAGCTTCGATGTCTGCCTCTACGACGATGGACGCAACGACCCCGCCGTGGTGGTCCGCAAGTACACCTTCCCCCCCATCAGCGCAGCGCAGGAGGATCGGATCGAGCGGTCCTATCGGCGCCTCCTGAGCATCCTTGGACCCTTCGGGCCGCGCAGCGTCGAGGACGAAGGCCCGACCACGGTCGTCACCCTGCCGCGCAGCGAGGCGCTCCCGCTGCTCTATCGCCTGCTGCAGGAGCTCTACGACAGCGACCCGGTGATGGCCGACATCGGGTTGCAGTTCATCGGTGTCGGTGAGGGCCCCCTGGTGGCGTTGCTCGAGCGCAAGGCGACGGTGCTCTACGAGCTGCGGGTGGATGACTACCAGATGCAAGGTGACATCCTCTCCGACCATGCGCTCTGGTCCCCGGTCTTCAATGAGAATCGCCGCATGGTGCAGTTCGAGGTCAGCTTGCAGACCTGGCCGGAGTTGGCGTCGGTGATCGTCGAGGTCCTGCCGCAGCTGGAGCTGGCGCGCCTCTGCTACGACCGGCGTCAGGGAAACGACCCCTACGCCCCCACCATCCGCCTCGAGCTGCTCCATCGGCGCAACCGCAGCGCGACCCAGATGACCATCGACTTCTGCCACTTCCCAGACCGGCAGAGCTACGCTCCGGTACACGCGGCGCTCGAGCGCGCGTTGGGCGCCACCCTCATCCCCGTCGAACGGGCCTATCGCTAGGCGGTCCTCATGGCGCTGCGGATCGGCTTCCTGACCAACCCCATCGCGGGCATGGGGGGTGCCGTCGGGCTCAAGGGCACCGATGGGGTCGTCGCCCAGGCGCTCCAACGCGGGGCATCGCCGCGGGCACCCCCTCGCGCCCTCGAGGCGCTGCAGGCGATCCTCCTCCAGGTCGCCAGGGATTCGCCCACCGACCGGCCCCTGTGGGTGACGGCCTCCGGGCAGATGGGGGCGCAGCTGCTGGCGCAGGCGGGGGTGCCGCCTGCTGAGGTCGAGGAGGTCTATCAGCCCGCGGACCCGACCTCCGCTGCCGACACGCGCTCCGCTGTGGAAGCCTTCGTCGCCGCTGGGGTCGCACTGGTCCTCTTCTGCGGCGGCGACGGCACGGCGCGCGACGTCGTCTCCGTCTGCGGCACGCGCGTGCCCGTGCTGGGGATCCCGGCGGGGGTCAAGATGTACAGCGGTGTCTTTGGCGTCACGCCTGCGGCGGTCGGCACCATCGTCGTCGATGTGCTGACGTCCCGCATCGGTACCGCCGAGGTCGAGGTGCTGGACCTCGACGAGGAGGCCTACCGCGCCGGTGAGTGGAAGGTGCGCCTCTTCCAGGTGGCCCGCACGCCCTTCGAACCGACGCTGGTGCAGATGGGCAAGATGCTCGTCGAGGAGATCGCCGAGGAGGAGATCCGTCACGGGATCGGCGTCGATGTCGCCGAGCAGATCCGCGACGACCCGAGCGTGCTCTGGCTCCTGGGTCCGGGCAGCACCGTCGCGGAGGTCGCGCGGGCGCTGGGGATCGAGCACACCCTGCTGGGCATCGACGCGATCTGTGACGGGAAGCGAGTCGGCACCGACCTAGGGGAGGAGCAGCTGCTGGCCCTCGTGGGGCGCCATGCGCGTACCAAGGTGGTGGTCTCCCCCATCGGCGCGCAGGGGTTCATCCTCGGGCGGGGGAACCTCCAGCTGAGCCCGGCGGTGCTGCGGGCGGTCGGGCTCTCCAACCTGGTGGTGCTCGCCACGCCTGCCAAGTTGGCCCGCACCCCGACCTTGCGCGTCGACACCGGTGATCGGCAACTCGATTCGCAGCTGGCGGCCAAGGGCTCGATCCTCGTGGTGATCGCCGAGCGCACGATGCGACTGGTGCCCCTGCAGGTCGTCGGGTCGGAGGGCGAACCTCCCGCCTGAGTCCGCCCCCGTGGTCACCGCCGATGACTCGGCCGAGGGTAACGTTCTTAGGAGGGACCTCTGTTGGCCGGTCGCCCCCCAGGGCGGGGCGCATGGGTGGACCGCTGTGGGCGACACGATGGAAGCAGTCGTCAAGGCTGCGCAGCTCGAAGGTGGAACCGAGTTCCGCAAAGTGCCCATCCCCAAGGTCGGCCCCAATGACGTGCTCATCGCCAACAAGGTCGTCTCGGTCTGCGGCACCGACGTCCACATCTGGAACTGGGACGCCTGGGCCAAGCGCCGGATCAAGGTGCCGTTGGTCTACGGCCACGAGTTCTGCGGGGAGGTCGTCAAGGTCGGAAACGCCGTCGACTGGCTGACCGAGGGCGAGTATGTCAGCGCCGAGAGCCACATCGCGTGCAACACCTGCTTCCAGTGCCGCACGGGCAATGGCCACATCTGCGAGCGCATGAAGATCCTCGGGGTCGACCGCGACGGCATCTTCACCCAGTTCACCGCGGTCCCCGCCACCAACGTCTGGCGCAACGCCCCGGGCCTGCCGCGGGAGTACGCTTCGGTCCAAGACCCGTTGGGCAACGCCGTCCATACGGTCTTCTCGGGCGACCCCGTGGGCCGCGACGTCGCCATCTTCGGCATGGGACCGATCGGCCTGATGGCGGTGCGCATCTGCAAGCTCGTCGGGGCCTCGCGGGTCATCGCCGTGGGCCACCGCAACCAGTACCGGCTCGACCTGGCGCGCACGTGCGGCGCCGACGTCGTGATCAAGAGCGCCGAAGAGGATGTGGTCGCGCGCATCAAGGAGGAGACCGGCGGCACGGGGGTCCATGAGGTCTACGAGATGAGCGGGGCCGGCGATGCGATGCGCCAGGCGCTGGAGGTCGGCCGTCCGGGCGCGGGCATCCACCTGCTGGGGATCTTCACCGGGGACGTCACCATCGACCTCAACGCCCTGATGTTCCGCTACCTGCGCATCCAAGGGATCAATGGCCGGCTGATGTGGGACACCTGGTTCCGCATGGCGGGCCTCTTCAAGGCCGGGCTCGACCTGGGGCCCATCCTCACCCACCAGTTCTCCCTCAGCGAGTTCCCCAAGGCGATGGAGTTGATGCGCAGCGGCCAGAGCGGCAAGATCACGCTCAAGGTCGATTGAGCATCGGCCCAGCGCACGAGTCCGCGCAGGGAGCGACCACCGACACCCGAAGGCGACACGATGGCGACCCGACACCCGACAGCCTGGATGGGCGAGGCCTACCGCGACCTGGTCAGCAAGGACTTCGACTGGAAGCTGCGCACGTTGCAGAGCGCCAGCGCCCCGCGCTGCACGGTCGATGGGAAGAAGGTGATCATGCTCTGCTCCAACAACTACCTCAACCTCTCGACCCATCCCAAGCTCAAGGCTGCTGCCACGAGCGTCATCGAGGAGTTCGGGGTCGGTTCCGGTTCGGTCCGCCCCATCGCCGGCAACATGGCGATCCACGAGGAGCTGGAGCGTCGGGTGGCCAGGTTCAAGCGCGTCGAGGCTTCCCTCGTCTACCAGACGGGGTTCGCCACCAACCAAGGCCTGATCGCCCAGCTGGCCGACAAGGGCGACATCATCATCTCCGACGAGCTCAACCACGGCTCGATCATCGACGGCGTGCGGCTGACCAAGGCCGAGCGGGGAGTCTATCCCCACAACGACATGGCGGGCCTCGAGAAGCTCCTCAAGGAGTCCGACGGCACCTACCAGAAGATCCTCGTCATCAGCGACGGGGTCTTCTCGATGGATGGCGACGTCGCCCCCGTCAAGGAGATCGTCGAGCTCTGCGAGCGCTTCGGCGCGATGAGCTATATCGATGACGCCCACGGCGAAGGGGTGCTCGGGGAGGGAGGACGTGGTGCGGCCAGCCACTTCCACGTCGAGGGGCGGGTGACCGTCGAGGTCGGGACCTTCTCCAAGGCCTTCGGGGTCGTCGGAGGCTACTGCGCCGGGGGCAAGGACCTGCGCAGCTACGCCTACAACAAGAGCCGCTCCTGGCTGCTGTCGGGGTCCCATCCGCCGATGGTGGCCGCCGCCTGCATCGCCGCGATCGACGTGCTGGAGACCGAACCGCAGCACGTCGAGCGCCTGTGGGAGAACACCCGCTACTTCAAGGAGCAGATGCAATCGATCGGCTTCGACATCGGCCGCTCGGTGACCCCGATCACCCCGGCGATGTGCGGGGAGAGCGCCAAGGCGGTGGCCTTGAGCAAGGCGCTCTTCGCCGCGGGGGTCTTCGCCCTGCCGATCGTCTTCCCGATGGTGGCGCGGGACAAGGCACGGATCCGGAACATCGTCACGGCGGGGCTGAGCCGCGCCGACCTCGACGAGGCCTTGCGCGCCTACGAGGACGCCGGGCGGAAGGTCAAGGTCCTCTGAGGCGACGGCAGCGGCCTCAGTCCTCGAGGTCGTCGAGGGCGACCGCGCCCATCAACCGTGCATCCTCGGAGGCGGCCTGCCCCTCGCTCATGCGGTCGAGCAACGACGAGGCACGGGCGAGCTCGTCCTTGATGGCGGGGTCGGTCACCATCGCGGTCTTGCCCCCCTCCTTGCCGCGGCGGCGCACCAGCACGTGGTTGAGGCCGTGGCCCAGCTCGGCGAGCAGTCCGGTCAGCGAGGCGAGGTTGGAACAGGCGACGAAGAGCTCGAGCGTGCCGGTGCTCTCCCGCACGGTGGCACGGATGACGATCTCCTCGTTGGTGTTCTGGGCCGCGCCGTAGTACCACGCCTCGCCGACGAAGCTGGGGGTGGTCTCCTCGAAGGTCCGCACCGGCCGGACGTCGTGGCCGCCCACCGACTCCTTGGCGATCTCCAGCGCCTCGGGCCAGGGGATTCCCCGCGGCACCTGGTAGACCTTGCTGTCGTTGTAGGAGCTGTCGGCCACCAGGCGCTTGAGCATGGCCAGGTTGATGGTCTGCTTGGTGTAGAAGATCGGGCAGGCGATGTCCACCGCACGGCGCTTCATCTCCACGTGGGCGAGCTTCCCCTTGGCATCCTTGAAGGTGAGGATCCCATCGACGGTGCTCTCCATGCAGATCATCGGGTCGAGGTAGAAGGCGACCGTCTTCTTCTCCCCCGGCGCGACGTTGCCCAGCAGCACCTCCGAGCCATCGAGCTCGTAGTCGGGCTCGACGTGGTCGAGGCGCAAGGCGGTGCGGTCGTAGAGGATCTTGAGCTGCCCGTCGGTGATGATCGTCTCGGTGGTGTTCTTGACGGCCACCTTCATGCGGACGAAGCCCTGGAAGAACTCCACCGCAGAGAGGATCCGCACCTGCTCGGCCTTCTCGCCGCTTGCCCCCAGCACCTTGATGGAGCCGGCTTCGAGGGCGGCGAAGTAGCGCGGGACGCCCTTGAAGGTCGCGGTCTGGCCGTCCCAGGGGTCGAGCACCCCGCCGTAGTCGCGGCCGACGCTACGGCCGATCTCGGCAAGGTCGGCGCGCAGCCGGTCGGTCTCCTTGCCCCGGATGACGACGGCGAGGGCGAAGTTGGTCTCCTGGTGGAAGAGGATCGTGTATTCGCCATAGCGCATGCTCTCGAGCGCCCCCTCGCGGCGCAGGCTGTCGGTGATGACCGCCGTGATGGCGGCCAGCATGCTGCTCATGATCTGCTCGTCGACGCGCTCTGCCTCGGAGTAGGCGTTGTGGACGATCAGCCGGCCGTCGGTGTGGATGAGGAAGATGTCCTCGAGGGCGTATCCTTCGGACGAGGCTGCAGTCCCGGCCGTCGCACCGGTCGGTCGAGCTGCCGCGGCGGCGCTGGCAGCAGCGGCGCGCGCCGCATAGCTGGGCGGTGGCGGGGGGGGCAGGGCTGCAGGGGGTGGGGGCATCGCCCGGGTCGGTGGTGGGCCGGCGCGGGACTGGTAGCTTGGTGGCGGGGGGGGCGGTGCCGGCAGTGCTGCAGTCCCGCTCGAGGGCGTGGTCGCCCTGCGCCGCCGCCGTACGAGGACGAGCGCGACGAGGATGACCGCGACGAGGCCGATCAGACCCAGCGCCAGCGTCAAGCCGCCCTTGCCACCACCGAGGTCCGGACCGTGGGTCGGTGGGGAGACTCGCAGCCCCTTGGCCTCGACACGGTCGGTACGCACCTCATAACCGTCCCCTGGTGGGATCGAGAAGGCCAGGCTGTGCAGCCCGCGGACCGCCACCCATTCGTAGGAGAAGGCATGGGTCCCCCCGTCGGCATCCACGGCATCCCGCAGCACGATGGTGTCGACCTTGGTGCCGTCGAGGAGCACATCGATGCTGATCTGCGGCAGCGGCAGCTTGCCATCGTTGCGGATCGTGAAGGTGAGGGTGACGGTCTGGCCGTCGATGAAGCCCGCCGCTGGCGAGAGCACCAGGCCTTGGAGCGTCAGCTCGGGGGCGACCACCTCGACCTCGCTGTGCCAGGTGGTGGTGACCTCCTTGCCGTTGTGGCGGCTGATGACGGTCAGGTCGATGGCATTCCCGCCGACCTCCGCAGCCATCCAATCGGCGGAGACGCCCTTGATGCTGCGTTCGCCCGCGAAGCTCCAGGTGAACGCGAGCGCATCGCCGTCAGGGTCGATGCTCTCGAGGGCGTTGACACGCAGCGAGGCGCCCAGAGGCAGCTGGCCGTCGGCAGGGATGCCCATGACGACGATCTGCGGGGGTCGGTCGGTGTCGCGCACCAGCACGTCCCAGGTGCGGCCGGTGTGCTGCGGCGGTGTGGCGTTGTCGTAGACCTCCACGGAGATGGTCTGCAAGAGCGTGTTGGCGTTGGTGACCGTGGTGAAGCTGGGGGAGTAGCTGAGGTTCGCCCCGGTGGCATTGGCCAGGACGAATCCATCGACCGACCAGACGTAGTGGATGCCGTTGTCGGTATCGGGGTCGGTGGCCTCCACCGAGAGCGCCAAGGTCTGCCCCTCGGCGACCTCGGCCTCTACCTCTGCAGGCTCAGCGGCGGTGATGACCGGCGGCCGGTCGACGTCCATGACACTGACGGTCCACACCCTGTCAGAGGTCAGCTGCGTATCACTTACAACGACCTTCACGGCGTGGCTTCCGGCGGAGTCGAACTTGGTGGTGAAGGTGATCGCCTGCTGGTCGTCGGAGCTGGGCCAGGGGATGCCATCGACGGTCCAGCGGATCTTCAGCCCGGTGACTCCGTCGGGGTCCCCGGCGACGATGGAGAAGGCCACGGGCTCGCCCTCGAGGATCGTCAGTGCCGCACCGGGGGGCATGGGAGAGGTGATGGTCGGAGCACGATTGATGTTGGTGACCGTCACCGGCCAGGTGGTGCTCGCCGTCATGTTGCGGTCGAGGTAGCTGTCGACGACCTCGAAACGGACCTGGTGCGAGCCCGAGTCGGTGAAGCCGGGATGGTAGGTGAAGGTCGACTTGCGGGTCGAGCCATCGATCGTCGTGACGGCGACGGTCGCAGGGGAGACGGCAAGCGAATCGACGGTCCAGGTGCCGGTCAGCACGTCAAGCCCTTGGCCGAGGTTGTCATCGCGATAGGTGGCTTCGAAGGCAAGGATCTCGTCCTCGTCGAGGGTCACCACCCCGGCACCGGGGTTGATCGCCGTGATCGTCGGCGCGACCTCCTTGGGGATGAACTCGATCGTCAGCAGGGCCGAGGCGACGTGGGAGTCTGCATCGAGGACGGTCACCTCGACGACGTGGTCGCCGGCGGTGGTAGGAGTGAAGGACATGGTCGTGCCGGCCGAACCCTGGGTGAGGCCGTCGACGGTCCATGAGATGGTGGTGGTGCCAAACGCGTCGTCGGTCACTTGGGCGGTGACGGTCAGTGGTCCGACCTCGTAGGGTCCGCCCCCGGCCACCGGGGAGGTGATCCGAACATGGGGCAGGTCCTGGGGCAGGGTCAGCGGCTCGAAGGCGGCCGCCAGCTGGACGTTGCCCAGCGGCAACGAGACGATCTGCGTGCCCCCTTGGGAGAGGTCCCAGTAGCCGATGTAGAGCCCGGCATTGAACCCCTTCCAGTTCGATCCGCCGAGCAGGTCGCTGGGCCCGTCGTAGGGGACGGCGACCTCGATGATGTGGTGGGGGATGGGTTGGTTCACGGAGGCGTGGAAGTGATGGCTGCCGACGCTGCGGTTGAGC
>JAHFTX010000026.1:0-28564 GCA_023265395.1 Thermoplasmata archaeon | reverse complement strand
CTGCGGCTGCGGCAGCCCCACCGACGGGCCCGCCATGGGCAGCAGCAGGAGCAGGGCTGCCAGCACCCCCAGTGCGGCCCCGTTGGTGCGTCGCAGCGTCCGGTCCTCCTCTAGAGAGGGGCGGTGTTTCGCTGGAGCGTACATAAAGGCTTAGGCACGAAGTGTTTGGCAGCGGGACCCCGGCTCTGCTACGGGGAGCGATTGAGGGCGTGGATGGCCTTGCCATGGAGCGCCTCGGCGGCCTCCATGACCACCTCGGGGAGGGTCGGGTGGGGATGGACGACCGCGGCGAGGTCCTCGACGGTCGCCCCCAGCTCGATGGCCAGCGCCGCCTCGGAGATCAGGTCGGAGGCGCTCGGGCCAACGATGTGGATGCCCAGCACCGCGTCGGTGCGCTGATCAGCGACGATCTTGACGAACCCCTCGGACCTGCCCATCCCAAGCGCGCGGCCGTTGGCGCCAAAGGAGAAGCGCGCCGTGCGCACATCGTAGCCTGCGTCCTTGGCCGCAGCCTCGGTCAACCCTGCGGTGGCGACCTCGGGGTCGGTGAAGATCACCCCCGGCACGGTCGCGAAGTCCGCTGCCGAGGGTCGGCCGGCGATCACCTCGGCGGCGACGATGCCCTGCTTGGAAGCGCGGTGCGCCAGCATCGGGCCAGGGGTGATGTCCCCGATGGCGAAGATCTGCCGGACGTTGGTGCGGCACTGCGCATCGACCGGGACGTAGCCGCGTGCATCGGTGGCGACGCCGGCGCGCTCGAGTCCGAGCCCCTCGGTGTTGGGGCGCCGGCCGATGCTCAGCAGAATCACCTCCCCAGGCAGTTCCACCTCGCTCCCGTCCTTGAGCTGCGCGACCATCCCCGTGGGGGTCAGCCGCTGCGCCGTGGCCGAGGTGTGGACGACCATCCCCATCTTGGTCGTCGCCCGGGCGACGAGGCGGACGACCTCGGGGTCGACACCGGGGAGGAGCTGGTCGAGCATCTCGACGACGCTGACCTTGGTGCCAAAGCGCGCGTAGGCCATGCCCAGCTCGAGGCCGATCACCCCACCCCCGATGACGCTCATCGAGGCGGGGACGTGGTCGAGGGCCAGGGCACCGGTGCTGCTGAGGACCCTCTTCTCGTCGATGGGGAAGGGCGGGATCGCGATCGGCCGGCTGCCGGTAGCGACGATGAACGCCTCGGCACGGATGACGACCTCCCCCTCGGGTGTACGCACGCTCAGCTGTGTGGGCGAGGAGAAGGCTGCGGTGCCGTGCACCAGCGTGACGCCGTTGCCCTTGAGCAGCTGGCTCACCCCGCTGGTGAGCTTGTGCACCACGCTCTGCTTGAAGGCCTGGACCGCGGGCCAGTCGAGGGTGGCAGGTGCGCCCAGCCGGATGCCGAAGCGCTCGGCATGCTGCAGTTCCGCGAAGAGCCCGGCGGTGTGGATCAGCGCCTTGGAGGGGATGCAGCCGACGTTGAGGCAGACCCCACCGACAGCCTCGCGTTCGATGAGCACGGTGCGCTTGCCCAGCTGGGCGGCGCGGATCGCCGCGACGTAGCCTCCGGGGCCTGCGCCGATGACGGCGACATCGAACTCGGGGCGGTCCATGGTCGTGCCTCCCTCAGGGGAAAGAGTGCTGCTTGGTCATCTCGGTGCCGTCGACCTGCTCGCGGCGCTCGGCGAGCAGCTGCGCCTGGGCCTCCCGCAGGTGCCAGGGCTGTTCCTTGAACACGTCGGTGAAGAGGGTGGTCAGCGCTGGCGGTGGCGCGCGCTCTGCGGCCTCGATGGCCTTGGTCAGCGTCGCGGTGATCTCCTCGCGCAGGGCGCCGTCGGCGGCGTCGTCGAGCAGCCCCTTGTTGCGCAGCACGGCGCCCAAGCGGTCGATCGGGTCGTTGCGCTGCCACAGCTCGACCTCCCCCACCGGGCGGTAGCGGCTGGCGTCATCGGAGGTGCTGTGGGCGCCCATACGGTAGGTGCGCGCCTCGATGAGCGTGGGGCCACCTCCCGTGCGCGCCCTGGCCACCGCTGCAGCGGTGGCTCCGTACATCGCCAGCACGTCGTTGCCATCGACCAAGGACCAGGGGATGCCGTAGGCCTCTCCCTTGATGGCGAAGCAGGCCGCAGCGCTCTGCGCGGACGCCGGGACGGAGATCGCCCACTGGTTGTTCTGGATGATCGTGACCAGCGGCACCCGGTAGACACCGGCGAAGTTCATCGCGACGTGGAAGTCCCCCTCGGAGGTCCCACCATCACCGACGTAGGCCAGCGCCACGATGTCGTCACCCTTGAGCTTGGCCGCCATCGCCATCCCCATCGCATGGGGCAGCTGGGTGGCGATGGTCGAACTCCAGCTGACCTGGTTGACCGCCTTGTCGGCGGGATGGCAGGGCTGCATCCGCCCCTTGAGGGTGTCATTGGCGGTCCCCCACATCTGATGGCAGAACTGCTCGAGCGACCAACCGCGGTAGAGCATCGCGCCAGCGTCCCGCAGCGCAGGGAAGACCCAGTCCCGTGGCTCGATCGCCGCGGCCGGGCCGATGATCGCTGCCTCCTCGCCGGTGGCGGTGCCATAGAAGGCGATGCGCCCTTGGCGCTGGAGCGTGAGCATCTTGGTGTCCACCAGGCGGATGGTCAGCATCCCGCGGTAGAGCCGCAACAGCTGCGCTTCGCTGAGCACCGGTTCGAGGGCCGGGTCGGTGGTGCCATCGGGGCGGATGACCGATTGGGGGCGGAGCGCCTGCTGCTCCATGAGAGCCTCCTAGACCATCTCCATGAACAGGAGGTGGGGATCCTCGAGGAACCGCTTGACCTCGTGGATGAACTGGGCGCCGACCATGCCGTCGACCACTCGGTGGTCGAGCGAGATGCTCAGGTTCATCATCTGCCGCACGACCACCGCGTCGTCGCGCACCACCGGGGTCGGTGTGATCTTGTGGACGCCAAGGATCGCGACCTCCGGGTGGTTGAGGATCGGGGTCGCCATCACGCCCCCGATGGAACCCAGCGAGGTGATCGTGAAGGTGCCGCCGCGCATCTCGTCGAGGGTCAGCTTGTTGGTGCGCGCCTTCTCGCCCAGCTGCTCGATCTCGACCGCAAGCTGCAGGATGGTCTTCGATTCGCAATGCTTGACCACGGGAACGACCAAGCCCCGCTCGGTGGAGGTGGCGATGCCGATGTTGTAGTAGCGCTTGATGATGAAGTGCTGCTGTTCCTCGTCCATCGTCCCGTTGACCCGGGGATAGGTGCGGAAGGCGGCCACCAGCGCCTTGATGATGAACGGCAGGTAGGTCAGCTTGATGCCCCGGCTGGCGGCCAGTCCCTTGGAGCGTTCGCGCACCGCCATCAACTCCGTGGCATCGACGGCCTCGACGAAGGTGAAGTGGGGCGCGGTGAACTTGCTCTTGACCATCTGGGCGGCGATGGCGCGCCGCAGCCCGGTCAGCGGCTGGCGCTCCTCGAGGGCGGACAGGTCCTTGGGGACCACACCGGCAGCGGAGCGTGCCATCGGGTGAGGTGGCGTCTCCACTGGGGTCCCGCCGCTCGCAGCCGCCACGGGCGCAGCGTGGGCGGGGGTCGGCTGTGCCGCTGTCGACGCAGCGGCAGCGGCGAGGTGGCCGTCGACGTCCTCGTTGGTGACGCGGCCCCCCTTGCCTGAGGCGGCGACCTGGGCGATGTCGACCCCTTTCTCGCGTGCGTAGCGGCGGGTCGCCGGCGTCGCGCGCACCTGCTGCCCGCTCTGCAAGGCCGCGGGCGCAGAGGGGTGGGCTGGCGCGGCGCGCGCAGGTACCGGTGGCACCACCGGAGCCTGGGGCGAGGCAGGCGCGGCGACCGCTGCAGCGGCGGGCCCACCGGCGCCGGGGGCACCGCCCTCCTCGATGGTGACGATCACCTGGCCGACCTTGGCGACCTTCCCCTCGGCGACGTTGATGACCCCGATGGTGCCGGTGCGCGGCGAGGTGATCTCGACGGTGGCCTTGTCGGTCATGATCTCGACGAGCAGCTGGTCTTCGCGCACGGCGCCACCGGGCGTGACATGCCACTTGACGATCTCGCCCTCGACGACCCCTTCGCCGATGTCGGGGAGCTTGAAGGAGAAGGTCATCGCCACGCCCCAGGCTCAGTAGCCGTGCACCTTGCGGATGGCCCGCAGCAGGCGGTTGGGACCGGGCATGAAGTCCTCCTCGAGGGTGTAGGGGAAGGGGGTGTCGAAGCCGGTGACCCGCATGATGGGTGCGTGCAGCAGGTCCAGCTGCCGCTCGGCGATCAGCGCCGAGACCTCGGCGGCGAAGCCGCAGATCCGCGGGGCCTCGTTGAACACCACCACGCGACCGGTCTTGGCCACCGCCGCCTCGAGCGCGGCGATGTCCAGCGGCACGAGCGTGCGCAGGTCGAGGATGTGCACGGAGATCCCCTCGGCGGCGGCCTTGTCGGCAGCGACCTTGGCGACCTCGACCATCGCCCCATAGGTGATCACGCTGACGTCGTCGCCCTCGCGCACGGTGGCAGCCTTGCCCAGCGGGATGGGATGATCGCCCTCAGGGACCTCTCCGGTGACCGCACGGTAGATCTTCTTGGGCTCGAAGAAGCAGACCGGGTCGGGGTCGCGGATCGCGCTGAGCAGGAGCCCCTTGGTGTCGGCGGGGTTGGAGGGGATGACCACCTTGAGCCCGGCGGTGTGGCAGAAGTAGGCCTCGGCGCTCTGGCTGTGGTAGTGGCCGCCACGGACGCCGCCACCGTAGGGCGCGCGCAGCACCAGCGGGACGTGGTACTGACCCCCGGAACGGTAGCGGAACTTGGCCAGTTCCGAGACGATCTGGTCGAAGGCGGGCCAGGTGAAGTCCTGGAACTGCATCTCGGCGACCGGGCGCAGCCCATAGAGCGCCATGCCGATCGCGCAGCCGACGATGCCGCTCTCGGCCAAGGGGGTGTCGATGACCCGCTCCTTGCCGTAGGTCTTCTGCAGGTCCATCGTCGCGCGGAACACCCCGCCGTTGACGCCGACGTCCTCCCCGAGCACGACCACGCTCTCGTCACGGCCCATCTCGTCCATCAGGGCGCTGTTGACCGCCTGCACGAGGTTCATCTTGACCATGGCTCAGCCTCCGATGCCCTTGTGCGCGTGACCACCGAACTCCTTGATCTCCTCGAGGAACTCGACGTAGGCCTCCTCGAGGTGCCAGGGTGTGTGCTCGAAGACGTCTTCGACCAGCGTGTGGTAGTCGGGCGGACCCACCGACTCGGCCTCCTTGATCTGGGCGGCCAGCTCCAGAGGGTACTGCTCGCGGATCGAATCGAGCTCGCCGTCGTAGAGGTTGAGCGAACGCAGGTAGGCCTCGAAGCGCACCAGCGGGTCGCGCCTCTTCCACTCGGCGACCTCGCTGTCGGGTCGGTAGCGGCTGGGGTCGTCGGAGGTCGAATGGGGGCCCATGCGGTAGGTGACCAGCTCGATCAGGGTCGGGCCCTCGCCGCGGCGCGCGCGCGCCACCGCCTCGGTGGAGGCGGAAAAGACCGCCAGCACGTCGTTGCCATCGACGCGCACGCCGGGGATGCCATAGGCGACCCCCTTGACGGCGATGGTCTCCGAAGCGGTCTGCTGCTCGACGGGCAGGGAGATGGCGTAGTGGTTGTTCTGGCAGTTGAACACCACTGGGGACTTGTAGACGCCCGCGAAGTTCATCGAGACGTGGAAATCGCCTTCGGAGGTCGCACCGTCGCCGAAGTAGACCGCCGCAAGGTGTGGGTCACGCTTGATCTTGGCCGCCATCGCCCAGCCGACCGCATGGGGGATCTGGGTCGCGATGGGGCTGGAGGGGGACATCAGCCCCCACTTCTTGTAGCCATAGTGGTTGGGCATCTGCCGGCCCTTGATGATGTCCTTGGCGTTGCCGATGAACTGGTTGGTCAGGGTGGCGATCGGCACGCCCCGCCAGAGCGCGACCCCGATCTCTCGGTACGCGGGGAAGATCCAGTCGGTGGACTTGTAGGTCGCGGCCGTGCCGATCTGCGCGGCCTCCTGACCGTTGGCCGGGACATAGAAGCCGATCCTCCCCTGCCGCTGCAACGCCAGCGCGCGCTCGTCGAAGAGCCGCGCCTGCAGCATCACCGTGTACATGCGCCGGAGCAGCTTGTCGTCGACATGCGGCGGCGTGTCGCCCACCAGCGCGCCTTCGGCGTTGAGCACTTGACGCATCTGGCCTGCCACGGCGGACATGGTCGTGCGCTCCCAGGCGGGTCGAGGGACGGGACGCCGCAACGGGAGGACCTCTTGAGGGGTCCTGCCGCCGTCCCGTGGCGGCCCAGGCGGCGGCGATGGAGGGCACGGGATAAAAAGGTCGCACCTCGCCTCTGCACCGTCGCGAAGGAAAGGCAGAGGGTGGCCCGTGCGCGCCCCCGTGCGCCACGGCGTGAGTCCGCATGGACAAGCTTTTAAGCGGTCTGCCCTGGTTGGTGCGACGGAACGACCTCCGCGAAGGCACCAGTCCCCCACTGCGTGGCGCCGGATGGGATGGCAGGAGTACCATGACGCGACACGAACTGACCCTCCGTGCGGGCGGCAAGGCAGGCGACGGTATCGCCAGCCTCGGGGACACGCTGGCGCGCACCTGTTCACGCGCCGGCCTGCACGTGGGCGCCTACAACCACTATCAGTCCGTCATCCGCGGCGGCCACGTCTGGTATCACGTGCGTGCACGGGCCGACGAGGTCCTCAGCGCCGGCGACGGCATCGATGTGCTGCTGGCGCTCGACCAGCTGACCATCGATACCCATGCGCGCTGGATGAACCCCGGCGGCGTCATCCTCTTCGACCCCGACAAGACCAAGGTCGCGCCCGAGCAGATCGCCCCCACCACGGCGACTCCCCTGGGCATCCCCCTGGCGGCGTTGGCCAAGCAGCATGCCAGCGACCCGATCATGCGCAACACCGTCGGCGCCGGTGCGGCACTCTACCTCTCGGGCCTGCCCAAGGAGCTGACCGAGGAGATGCTGCGCCAGGCCTTCAAGCGCAAGGGCGACGAGGTCGTCGCCTCCAACATCAACACGCTCAACGCCGGCTACGACTTCGCCAAGGAGCATGGTGCGCCGCTCAACCTCGAGCTGGCCACCTCGCGCAAGAAGCGCCTGCTGATGACGGGGAACGACGCCATCGCGCTGGGTGCCGTCGCCAGCGGGTGCCGCTTTGCAGCGCAGTACCCGATGACCCCGGCGTCACCGATCATGCACTGGATCGCCTCCCACGCCAGCGCCTACAACGTCATCTTCAAGCAGGCCGAGGACGAGCTGGCGGCGATCAACCTCGCCATCGGGGCCTCCTACGCCGGTCTGCCCTCGATGACCGCCACCAGCGGCGGGGGCTTCTCGCTGATGGTGGAGGCCTTCGGCCAGGCGGGGATGCTCGAGGTGCCGCTGGTGGTCGTCGAGGTCCAGCGCTGCGGCCCTTCGACGGGGCTTCCCACCAAGACCGAGCAGGCCGACCTCGACATGGTCAAGGGCGCCAGCCAAGGGGAGTTTCCCCGGGCGATCATCGCGCCGCTCAACATCGCCGACTGCTACACCGCCATCCATGAGGCCTTCACCATCGCCGAGCGCTTCCAGGTCCCCGTCTGCGTGCTCTCCGACCTCTACCTCGGTGAGCACTGGGAGACGGTCGACCCCGAGGCGATCGACCTGCAGCTGCCGCTGGACCGCAGCACCACGATCCTCTCCCAGATCCCCGCCAGCGAGCGGCCCTACCTGCGGTACAAGTTCACCCCCGATGGGGTCTCCCCGCGGGTGGTCCCCGGCGTCGACGGCGGTCAACATGTCGCTTCCACCGACGAGCATGACGAGGACAGCACCCTGATCGGCGATGTCCTGGCTGGGCTGCCACAGGCCATCGACGTGCGCGTGCGCATGATGGAGAAGCGCATGCGCAAGCTCGTCGGCATCGCCAAAGTCTTCAAGCAACCGACCCTATGGGCGCCTCCGGGCGTCGATGCGGGCCATGCCAAGCTCACGGTCGTCTGCTGGGGGTCGACGCAGCGGGTGGTGCGGGAGGCCGTCACCGAGCTGTGCCACCACGGAGCCTCGATCGCCACCTTGGAGTTGCGCAACCTGCTCCCCTTCCCCGCCGCGACGGTCAGCGACCTGCTGAGCAAGGCCCACAAGACGATGATCATCGAGGGCAACTACACCGGCCAGGTGGAGCGGCTGATCCGCGAGCAGACCGGGTTGTCCATCCCCCACCACTACCGCAAGTACGACGGCGAACCCTTCTACCCATCCGACGTGCGCGCGGCGATCAAGGAGGTGCTCTAGGATGACGGTCAGCAAGCAGCCACCGACGGCCGAGGGGGAGCCCAAGCCCCTGACGATGAAGGACTATACCTCCGAGACCAAGGTCACCTGGTGTCCCGGCTGCGGCGACTTTGCGTTGCTGGCGGGCGTGCGCAAGGCCCTGGCGGCGATGGGCAAGCACACCAAGGACGTGGTGATCGTCAGTGGCATCGGCTGCAGCAGCAACTTCCCCCACTTCCTGACCTCCTACGGGCTCCACTCGATCCATGGCCGTGCCCTTCCAGTGGCCACTGGCGTCAAGCTGGCGCGCCCCGAGCTGACGGTCATCGTCGCCGGCGGTGACGGCGACGGGCTGGCGATCGGCGCGGGCCACTTCCTCCACGGGATGCGCCGCAACCTCGACCTCACCTACGTCCTGATGGACAACGAGATCTACGGCCTGACCGTCGGCCAGGCCTCACCGACGAGCTTGATGGGCCACCAGACCAAGTCCACCCCCGAAGGGGTCATCGAGCACCCGATCAACCCCATCGCCCTGGCGATCACCGCCGGCGCGACCTTCGTCGCCCGGGCCTTCAGCGGCGACAACAAGGGGCTCTCGGAGCTGGTCCAGCAGGGCATCGAGCACAAGGGGTTCGCCTTCATCGACACCATGAGCCCCTGCGTGACCTTCAACAAGTGGAACACCTACGACTGGTTCAAGGAGCGGGTCTACAACCTCTCCGACCAGGGGCACGACCCGACCAACCTCCAGGCCGCCATGGCGCGGGCGCTGGAGTTCCCGACCCTGGGCAACGACAAGGTCCCCATCGGGCTGTTCTACCGCAACACCTCAAAGCCCACCTACGAGGAGCTCGAGCCGGCACTGCGCAAGGGCTCGCTGCTCACCCGCCCGGTGGACTTCCCCGACCGCGAGAGTGTCCTCAAAGAGTTCTATTGAGCCGCAGCCGTCGCCCGGGCGGCGCTGCATTGAAGCCCTCAGCAGCACACATCTGCCCCGAGGAGCTCCGGAATGGATGATCGCCATCGGCGGGACGCGGATCGCCGACGCCACGAATCCGACCGGCGCAGGCGCGATGATTCCGACCGCCGCCGCAAGGACCGCGACGATGACGCGCGCCGCCGTCGTCGGCACCGCTCTTCCGCCGGCTGGGGGGCCCCCACAGGTGGACCCGGATTCCCCATGAGCTACGGTGGCGTGCCGTCTGACCCGGCAGGTGGGGTGCCCCCTGAAGGTGAGTACTCCGACCTCTACGCCTCCGACCAGCCCGCGGACCGCAACGCCGGCAGTCGAACTGCCCTGACCGCCGTCGGCGTCATCATGATCCTCATCGGGATCGTCGTCGGCATCAGCGGCGTCAGCGGGGTGACTGCCCCCTGCCCCATGGGCGACCTCTCAGACCCATCGAGCGGCGACAGTTCCTTCGCCTGTGTGGAAGGCAAGGGCGCCAGCGGCTTTGCGATGGTCGGCGGGTTCGCATTGGCAGGGTTTGGGCTCATGCTGCTCCTGACAGGCCAGACCCGCCGGGTCACGAGCTACATGGCTGAGGAGACCGCCCCTGCGACGACGACCACCTCGCAAGCCTACGGCACGGGCTTGGCCCGCGGCCTCAACGTCGGCGGTGGGATCCCACTTGCCGGCCCGCCCCCTGCGGCTTCCGCTCCCGCCCAGGAGGTCGTCCGGATCCGCTGCCGCAGCTGCGGGTTCCTCGAGACCGAGGATGCGCGCTTCTGTTCCAACTGCGGGCAGCAGCCCTAGGGGCGCGTCAGTAGCCGCTTCGGCGCAGCTTCTGGAACCGCTCCCAGTCGCCGACCCACGCGCGGTGGAGTTCCACCAGCTGGGTCTCGGAGACGTCGGCGGCGACCCCCTCGAACTCGCGGAGGTCCTTGAGCGCCACGCGGACGTCCTCGAGGCCAAGGTCAGTGGGGTCGAGGTCGATGTTGGTGTCGAGCAGCTCCTTGGAGAGTTCCTCGATGTCCTCGAAGCCGACCATCCCAAGCGACTCCTTGCATCTACCGGCACGGGCGGGATCGGTGGGCGATCACCCTGCGGGTGTCGGTGCCGTCGCCGCCGCCGTGGCCGCGGCACTGTCCTGCGGTCCCTTCCAGTGGATGATGCGCTTGACGTCGCTCTCGCACTGGTCCAACCCCAGCTCCTCGGGGGAGAAGCCCATCGCCAGTCCCAGCAACTGGGTGAAGTAGAGCACGGGCAGGTCGAGCTTGGCGCCGACGGTCCCGGAGGCGATCTTCTGGTTGTCGAACATCTTCTGGCAACTGGGGCAGATGTTGACCAGCGCGTCGAACTTCCAGTCCATCAGCTGGTGGAGCTTGGTGCCCGCGAGGCTGAAGGCGGCCTGATCGTCGGCCAGGAGCATCGGAGCCCCACAGCAGTCGATCTTGTTGGCGTGGTAGGGCGTCTCGCCGCCGATCAGTCGCACCAGCGCGTCGAGCTTCTCGGCCTTCTCGGGATCGTCCTGCTGACCGATGTCGAGCGGGCGGATGGCGTGGCACCCATTGTGGGGTGCGACGCGCAGCCCCGGGAAGGTGCGCACGATGTGCTTGGAGATCTCCTCGAGGCCGACGATGTCATGGAGCAGCTCGAGGATGTGGACCACCCGCAGCTTGCCCGCATACTGCATCCCTTCGATCTGCATCTTGTCGTTGATCCGGCCCTTGAGGGTCGCGTTGGCACCGAGCATGTGGTTGGCTTCGTGCAGACTCAGGCGGCACCCGGTGCAGTAGGTCAGCACGGGGTTGTCCGAGGTCTCGGCGATCGCCAGGTTGCGGGCGCTCATGTAGAGGAACCCCATGGCGTTCTGGCTGCGGATCGTGATACCGCAGCAGGAGTACCCCTCCTTGTGCTCGACCTCGATCCCGAGCTTGTCGAGCACCTTCTTGGCGCTCATCTCATAGGGCCACTGCTCGGTCGAGATGGTGCACCCAAGGTAGAGGGTGAACTTCTTCGTCCCCTTGAGCGGGTGGGGTTGGCCCGGGACCAAGGCTGCCGTCAGTGGGTCGACGTGATGCTCGAGCATGCGGCCCTCCCCTACAGCTCCTCTTGCATGATGGCGATGAGGGCGGCCTGGAACTTCTCCTTGTCCGTGGGGGTCGAGACGCCCTGCAGGCCGACGGTCTGCCGCGTCTTGAAGGATTTCTTGCCCGTCTCGATGTTGCGGCAGAGGTTCTCCTGGGCGTCTTGGTAGATGCCGCGCTCGAGCAGCGCGCCGAGCATGACGTTGAAGCCGTTGGGGTTCTGGATACCCTTGGCGGTCGCGAGGTTGCGCAGGGCCCAGATGGCATCGACCGGGCTGACCGCCTGGGGACAGCGGTCCTTGCATCGCAGGCAGATCGTGCAGGCCCAGATGACGTCGCCGTTGACCAGCTCGTCGATGAAGCCGAGGTTGACCAGGCCCATGATCCGATGGGGCATCAGCTCCTTGAGCAGGAAGGCCGGGCAGCCGCTGGTGCATTTGCCGCACTCGTAGCAGAGGGTCGGGTCGTCGACGCTCAGCTGCTGCATGATGCGCAGCTCCTTGGCCTTGTCGCCGCCATCTGGTACCGCGTTGGACATCAGATCGCGGATGTGGACCTGGGCCGTCATCGATCCTCCTGGTCGCTGCGTGTGGGCCGCTGGCACGGGCGAAGTCCCGTGGCGGCGTCGTGGGTTGAGCCTCGTGGCGCCAAAAACCTTCGCTCGTTGGCCCAGGGACCGGAGCTGCAGGCCCTTCAGTGTCCCCGAAGCCGAGCTGCGACGTTGACCGCGGCCAGTCCTGCGTGGCTCATCGTCGCGGGGATGTCACGGGTGCCGCTGGTGCAGCCAGCGACATAGAGCCCGTCGGTGGCCGTGGTCACCGGCGCGAAGTAGTCCTGTGTCTCGAAGAACCCATCGGCGCCCACGGGGATGCGCAGCTGCTCCGAGAGCAGGACCGTGCCGCTGCGTGGCACGAGCGTGGGTTCGAGGACGACCAGGTCGGCGCGGACTTCGAGCAGCTTCTGGGTCACCTGGTCGAAGACCTTGAGGGAGAGGAAGTGCTCGTCGAGCAGGTCGATGGAGCTGGGGCGGCCGCGCAGGAAGGTGACCCCCTTGTCCCGGCATCGGCGGTACATCTCCTCGGAGAGCCTGCCGTGGGCACGGATGTCGATCAGGCACACCGTCACGGTCACATCGGGCCCCAGCACCTCCTTGACGTGCAACGCCTGGTTGATGGCGACCTTGCAGCCGACCTCGCAGCACCAGACGTTGTTGGTCTCGTCCCGGCTGCCCACACACAGCACGAAGCTGACCGACTCGGGCACCCGGCCATCGGAGGGACGGGTGACCGTGCCCTGGGGACCACCGCCACCACGTCCATGCTCGCCCAGGGCGATTCGCTCGAGCTCGGAGCCGGTGAGGATGTTGGGGTGCTTGCTGTAGTTGTACTCGAAGACATGGTTGGCCATGTCGTAGATCTCGAAGCCGGTGGCGAGGATGAGGGTCTTGGCGTGGTGCGTGTGCTGGCCCGAAGGATCGCGCGTGGTGATCGAGAACTCGCCAAAGCGCCCCGCAGCCCCGATGACCTCGCTGCGCAGCAGCGTCCGGACCTGGGGAGACCGGGTCACCTCATCGACCAAGGGCTTGACCACGTCGACCGCCAGCGTCTGGATCGGGAAGAGGTTGTAGTAATGCGCCACGTGCCCGCCCAGGTGGTCGGCCATCTCTGCGATCATCACACTGTGGCCCAGCCGCGAGAGTTCACGTGCGGCGGTCAGCCCGGCGATGCCGCCACCGACGATGAGGCAGTCGACCGGTCCGCTCTCGGGTGCGCCCACGGCGGCCCAAGGTGCGCCGGTGGATAAAACCCCATCTTCCGTCCGTGGAGGCCACGACACCACAAGCTCTTTTGTCGCCGGCCACGCACGCAGTGCCATGGCCCAGAGCGCTCCGATCGCACCGCTGTCGCTCGCCGACCCTGCGGACCCGACCAAGCCTTCCCCAGCCTTCCTGGCGGCCGTGCAGCAGGTCCTGCAGCAGAAGGTGCGTCCGGGCATCCAGTCCGATGGAGGCGACATCGCCTTGGTGGACATCGACCCGCGACGCGGCCGCGTCTACGTGCAGCTCAGCGGCTCCTGCTCCGGGTGTGCCATGTCCCAGATGACCCTCTTCGGGTTCGTCCAGCGGACCCTGATGTCCGAAGTGCCAGGCATCGAGGAAGTCGTCCCCGTCTGAGGGGCATGCCGCCTAGCGCAGCCGTTGCTGCAGCTGCCGCAAGTGCTCGCGCTCCATCGTGGCAAGCTCGTTGAGGAAGTCGCGGCAGACCGGGTCGCTGACGCGTTGGGCCCGGCCACTGTAGAAGTCGACCGCCAGCTGCTCGTGCTCGATGGCGATCCCGAGCGCTTCGGCAGCGCTCGAGGCTCTGAGCGCGACGGCCAGGGGGGTGACGAAGACCGGCACCTCCTCCAGGTGGGCCTGGTTGCGCGTGAGGATCTCTTGGTAGGTCTGCCACCGCTGGGGGTCGCTGTAGGAGTTGAACATCTCCTCGAGGGCCTCGAGGTGGTCCTCCTCCTCGATGGCCAGCTGGGCGTAGGTCGCTCGTGCATCGGCACCCAGCGCCTCGCGGGCCGCCTGGCGGAAGAAGCGCCGTCCGGTGCGCTCCATGTTGATGGCGTTGGCCATGACCTTGAGCGCCTCTGCGCAGGCCGTCGAATCAGGGCTGGGGATCGCCGAAGGCTGTTTGACGGTCATACGGGGGGGCTGGGGCACTGACCCCCAAAGAGGCGCAGGCTGTCATCGAGGCTAAGCAACCACTGTCACGCCGCTGCGCGACCGCGCCGCAGGGCTGCCGCTGCGCTCGGGCGGAGGGGGCTGACCTGCAGGCTGATCGGGCCTAGGCGCTGAAGGATTGGCCGCAGGCGCAGGAGGACTTGGCTTGGGGGTTGTCGATGCGGAACCCGCTGCCCTCGAGCGACTCGACGTAGTCGATGGTAGCGTCGTTGAGATAGGAGGCGCTCATGGGGTCGACGAAGATCTTGACCGAGCCGACCGTCAGGACCTCATCGCCCTTCTGGTGCTTCTCCTCGAAGGCCATGCCGTACTGGAACCCGCTGCAGCCACCGCCGACGACCGCGACGCGCAGCCCATAGTCGGCCTTTCCCTCGCGCTCCAGCAGCTCGGCGATCTTGCTCGTTGCGGCATCCGTGACGGTGATGGTCATTCTTCTCCACCTGTAGGTGCCGTGTCACCCTGGGGCATGTTAAGTATCTTTCTGTCTCTCGAGGAGACAGCAGGTCCGTCACCCCCTGGGTGGCGGGCTCGTCGCGACGCTCATGAGCACGGCGAGCTCCTCCTCGTCGAATCGATGCAGCAGGCGACGCTGGGCCTCGTCGGTGTCGACCCAGCGGATGGCCGCGACCTCGCCGGGGTCGGGGCGCAGCTCGCCCTCCTTGAGGTGGGCGACGAAGAAGCTCCCCCGGATGTGGTAGCCCAGCGGGCTCTGGAACTGGTAGGTGCCCACCAGGTGCAGCGGGTGCAGCTTCGCCCCCAGCTCCTCCTGCAGCTCCCGCACGACGGCATCGGCAGGGTCCTCACCCATCGAGACGAACCCACCGGGGAAGTGCCACAGGTCCTTGGTCAGCCCACGGCTCCCCTGGACGAGGAGCACCTTCCCCTCACGGATCGCTGCGACGTTGGCGATGGTCCGCAGCAGCGTGCGGTTGATGGCCAGGCGCACCAGCGGCTCGGCTTCGTCGAGCCCGGGGACATCGTCCTTGTCGTACCAATGGTGGGGATGGGCAGCCAATCGCGGGTGGGCCAGCGCCACCGCCCGTCCCTGCAACCGGATGACGTCGAACACCTCGAAGGGGCAGGGCGCCTCCGCCGCGCTGCGCGGGAGCACCAACCGACCATCGCGCTGGAGCAGGAACACCTTGCCGTCGGTCTCGAGGTAGAGCGCATCGAAGGGGCGCTGTACCATCGCCGGCCCGTCGTCGGCCATCGGCACGGCACGGCGCTGGAGGGACTTAGGGTTTGGCGGCGGTGGTGACCCCCATGGGCCACGCGGCCTGCCCTAGGCGCTGCGCTCGCGGTCACGAAGGTGCGCCTGGAGGGCGCGCTCGACGAGGGTCTCATCGAAGAACACCCGCGCCACCGGGGGGACGCGGCCCTTGGTGATCCACGAACGGACCTGTGAAGGGGGGACCCCCAGCTGCCGGGCGATGTCCCGTGTGCGCCAGCCCAGGGTCCGCAGCCGCGCCGAGAGGTGGTAGCTCAAATGCTCGCGGGTGAGGTAGGTCAGCAGGTCCTGGTAGCGCTCGGTGACGAACTCGTCGTGGACGAACTGGTTGGTGCGCGGCGAACGCTCCCCGTCGATCCAGCTGCCGACGGTGCCCTCCGGCAAGCGCTCCATCCCCAGGTAGCGCGCCAGCACCCGGGCGATGACCTTGCTGCCGACGATCCGTCGGCCATCGCGCTGGCTGGCAGCGGCCATGCGCAGCGCCAGGTGGTAGGCCAGGTCCTCCTGGCTCAACTCCTTGAGCAGATCCTGCCAGAGCACCTCCATCTTGCGCTCGATCAGCTCAGCGTCCACGAAGCCCTCCTTGACTCCCAGGGGGATGCGGCCCTGTCGCCAGGTGCGGATCGTCGTCAATGGCACGCCCAGATGACGGCTGATGAACGACGAGCTGAGGTCGCGACCAAAGAGCCGGGTGGCGACGAAGTAGTCCATGTGCTTGAGGGTGACGCGTCGGCGCAGGTTCTCGAGGCGGCGCTTGATCTCGCCCTCCTCCTCGGAGGTGGGCTCTCGCAGGTCGGCATTGCGTTCAGCGACCCAGTTCTGGACGACCCCGCGGGTGCGGTGCAACAGGTTGGCGACCGTGTGGGCACCAAAGCCGAGCGCCGAGAGTCGCCGTGCCACCCAGTAGTCGAAGGCCCACTCGGGGATGTCGGGCGTCGGCGGCTGGCCTTCCTCTCCTTCAACGGACAGGGGGGGGGCGATGTGGGTGCTCATCCTCGTCGTCCTGGGGTGGTCGGGGGCCATCTACCGCAGGGTGTCACTGGCGTCACACCCTGCGGGGCTAGCGCGACGAGGAGGGACCGTCGTCCGAGCCGTGACGGGGTGTTGTACTCTTGGCGAGGTACAACAGCGCCCCCTTGACGCACGGGCAGCTCCTGCCTGCCGTGACATCGTCGTTCGCCGAACGTCTCGAGCGGCTCAAGGGCTTCGGGCTCACCGACTACCAAGCGCGCGTCTACCTCGCGCTGCTGACGCTGGGCACGGCCGAGGCCAGCCAGGTGCCGGCCGTCAGCAAGGTGCCTCGCACTCGGATCTACTCGACGATGAACCAGCTGCACGAGAAGGGCCTCGTCGAGGTGGTGCCCGAGAAGCCGATGAAGTACCGACCCGTGCCCTTCCGCGCCTTCCTCGACCGCTGTGTCGGCGAGCTGCGCAGCCGCGCCGAGCAGCTGGACACCGAGGCGCAGGAGTACGAGACCCTCTTTGCTCCGCCCAAGGAGCAGAGCACCGACCGCCGCGGGCGCTTCGAGGTGCTCTACGGGCGGCGCAACGTCCGGGACCGCATCGGCCGCATGTACGAGGGCGCGCGCACCTCGGTCATCGCCGTGGGCACCGCCTCGTCCCCAGACCGGATCGTCAAGAGCCGCCGTTTCATCCTCGAGGACCTGGCCGAGCGCAAGGTCTCGGTGCGGTACGCCTTCCCCTTCGAGAACACCGACCGTGAGCTGGTGCGGCGCATCAGTGCGTTCTCCACCGTGCGACTCTTCGACCAGGGGCTGCCGGTGTCCATCATCGTCGTCGACGACAGCGAAGCGATCCTCAACCATCCGATGCCCAACGACGAGCAGGGTGCCCGTGGGGAGGACGTGGGGCTGTGGACCAATGACGAGGCGATGGTCAAGGCCTTGGGTACCATCGCCGCCAACCTCTACGCCTCGGGGTCTGACCCCGAGCGCAACACCAACCTCACGCCGATGCTCAACTCGATCCGCCGCTTCGTCGATGGCGTCGAGATCGACCCTGAGCCGATCCTCCGCATGGTGGGCGCCCACATCGGCACCCACATCGGCGCCAAGCTCCAGGGGAATGAGCTCCACGAAGTCCTCACCGAGCTGGCGGCCTACTTCCACGAGCACGAGCTGGGGACGGTGACGGTGATCAAGGACCAGCCCGTCACCGTGACCATCGAGGGGTTCTTCGACTGCGAGAAGGTGCTGCCCCACCTCGGCGAGAGCCTCTGCCGCTTCGTCGAGACGGTCGTCGAATCGGCGCTGCGGGAGCGGCTGGGGGACCGCACCCCGGTGGTCCGCGAGAGCCGCTGTTTCGGGACCGGCGCCAACAACTGCCGCATCAAGATGGAAGGGGCGCCGCAGCAGCCCTTGCCGCTGCTGCAGGTCCAGGGAACCTAGGCGCGCAGGTGCGGCTCGAGCAGCTCGCTCAGCAGCAGGCGGATCGCCTCTTCGACCCCAGCGCCGGTGCGCGCCGAGGTCCCAACCGGGGTCACCCCGCAATCCTGCGCAGCGCGCCGGAGCACCGCGGGGGCGATGTCGGCCTGCGTGGCGAGGTCCTGCTTGTTGACCAGTAGGAGCGCCGGCACGTCCCCGGCGCTGGCGCGGAAGGTCTCGACCCACGCGGGCACGGCCTCGAGGGTGCCCCGGCGTGTCAGGTCGATGGCCACGAGCGCGCCAGCGGCCCCGCGGTAATGGTCGGGAGTGACGAAGTCGACCCGGTGCTGGCCGGCGATGTCCCACAGGTGCAGCAGCAGGTGGAAGGCGACGCCGCTCGAGCGGTGGCGCACCCGCAGCTCCTTGGTCGAGACCTTGGCGCCCAACGTCTCGACGTAGGCGTCATCGAAGATGTCGTGGACGAAGCGGCGGATCAGCGAGGTCTTGCCCACCGAGGGTTCCCCCAGCAGGCAGACCTTCAACCGCAGCTCGCGCTCGTTGGGGAACCGCTGCGTCGCGACCTTGTGCGCCGGCACCCAGCTGAGGTCCTCGCCCAGACCCTGCACCCACGAGAGAGGCCGGAGGGCGGCATCAGCGCTTCGGTTCGGGGTGCAACCTTTGAAGGCGGGCGTGGCCTTGCCGCCCCCATGGACATCGGGCTGGTGGGCAAGCCCAACGTCGGCAAGTCCACCTTCTTCGCCGCGGCGACGCTCGCCTCGGTGCAGATTGCCGACTACCCCTTCACCACCATCGAGGCCAATCGCGGCGTCAGCTACGTACGCACCAGTTGCCCCTGCACAGAGTTGAAGGTGACCTGCACCCCCCGACATGGGCGATGCGAGGGCGGCACGCGCTTCGTGCCCGTCGAACTGGTCGATGTCGCCGGTCTGGTGCCGGGCGCCCACAGCGGCCGCGGGCGTGGCAATGAGTTCCTCGACGACCTGCGGCAGGCTGCAGCCCTCATCCACGTCGTCGACGCCTCCGGTCGGACCGACAGCGAGGGCAATCAGATCGGCAGCCCCTCCCACGACCCGCTGGCGGACGTCGCCTTCCTCCAGGAGGAGATCGACCTGTGGGTCGCTGGGCTGCTCGGTCGCGGCTGGGACCGCACCGCACGGGCGATCGAGAGTGCCGGCGGGGGCACCGACGAGCGTGTCATCGCCAAGGCGATCGCCGAGCGCGTCACCGGCCTGGGGATCACGGAGCTGATGGTGCGTCACGCGCTCAAGGAATGCAACCTGCCTCCGCGACCGACGAGCTGGGACCAGAAGGCCCTGCACCCGTTGGCCTCCGCACTGCGGCGTCGCTCCAAACCCCTGCTGGTCGCCGCCAACAAGGCGGACCTCGCCACCGAGGAGCAGCTGCGGGCGCTGGCCGCCGGTGTCGGAGGGACGCCACTGGTGCGGGTCTCGGCAGCCACCGAGCTGGCGCTGCGCCGGGGTGACCGTCAGGGGGTGCTCCACTACCGGCCCGGGGAGCGCAGCTTCTCGCTGGCCCCCGCTGCCAACCTCAGCGGCGCGCAGGAGCAAGGGATCGCGGCGATCGACAAGACGCTCCGGCGCTTGGGGTCGACGGGGGTGCAGGAGGCATTGGAGAAGGCCACCTTCGAGCTGCTGGGTCTTGTCCCGGCCTTCCCCGTCGAGGATGAGACCAAGCTGACCGACAAGGAGGGCAGGGTGCTCCCCGACTGCCACCTGCTCCCACCGGGGTCGACTGCCAAGGATCTCGCCTACAAGGTCCACACGGACCTGGGGGACCACTTCATCCGGGCGCTCAACGTCCGCACCCGCCGCGTCGTGGGCGCCGACTACGCTGTCGCGCGCGGGGACGTCCTCAAGATCGTCTCCTCGGCCTGATCCCCTGGCCGCGGTCCACCGCAAGGGCGATGGCCGCTGCCACGACCAGCGATACGGTGGTCACGGCAGCTGCGGCCCCCAAGGGGAGCGGCTGGAGGGGCTGGGGTGCTTGCGCGCGGCCAAAGCTGCGCCGCTCGTGCGAAGGTGCAGCATCGGAGGGGACCGCCAGGTCGAATGCGGCTGCGCGCACCGCACCGCTTTGGTCGATGGCCCGCAGGGTGATGTTGACGCTGCGGGCATCATCGCCGATCATCCCTGTAGGCACTGCCACGACGAAGGCCGCGCTCTGCGGTGCCCGGCTGGTGCCCTCCCCTTGGAGGCTAGCGGCGCTCCAGCTGCCGTCGGCTCGGCGCAGCTGCACGCTCAGCAACGGGGAGGAGATGACGCTGACGGCGCCGGTGACCTCCCAGCGTCCTTGGGAGGACCTCAGCGTGACGCTCGAGAACTGCAGGTGCGCCGAATCGGGCGGGGGCAGGGGGCGCAGCAGCAACGTCAACCGGACGATCAGGACGTCGTAGCCGTCGGTGACCTCGATGCTGACGTTGGCGCTCGCCTGGTCTCCCTCCCTGGGCAGCCACCGCACCTGACCCTGCGCATCGACCGTCACCAGCAGGGGCCCTGAGAGGATGCGATAGTGGAGCAGGTCGCCATCAGGGTCGACCAAGCCCAAGCCCAGGGTGGCGACCTCCCCGGGGATCCCTGCCACGGTGGTCGCCCCTGCATAGGTCGGCAAGGCGTTGAGCCGCGCGACGATGTCGAAGCCCACCTCGACCTCCTCGAGGCCGTCGTCGAGCACGAAGACGAGACGCCAGGTGCCGGGCACCGTCGGGGTCCAGCTGAACAGGTGCGCCGTGGCATTCCACTGGCTCCCCGGAGGAGCCGCTGCGACGCTGATGGTCACGGTATCGCCGTCGTCGTCGACGACCTGCGGCACGAAGGTCAGGGCCTCTCCCACCCGCACCACCGGTGGCGGGGCGTTGAGCAGCATCGGGAGGGCGTTGGCTCCCTCGGAGGGCAGGCGCACCTGCAGGTGCAAGACCTGCACCGCGCTGGCGTTGGAGGGGTCGCTCGCCCGCACCCGCAGCAGATGGGTCCCGTTGTCTTCGCGGGTGGGGACCCAGGTGAGCAGTCCGCTCAGCGGCTCGAGCACCATCCCCGCCGGTGCGCCATCGAGGGAGAGGCTGATCCCATCCCCATCGGCATCGTAGGTGCGCAGCTGGTACTGCCACAGTTGGCCGCTCACCAGCAGCTGCGACGCTGGCACCGAGACGAACTGCGGCGCGTCGTTGACGGGGAGGATCGTCAGCTCCGTGCTGGCCACGACCACCTGTCCGAGCACATCGGCTGCGCGGATGTCGAGCTGGACCGTCCCCGTCCAGTTGCGGCCCGCCTTCCCGGGTTCGTCCACCGCGATGACGCTGCCCTGCAGGTGGACGGCCACCGGTGCCAGGGGTGGGGAGACCTCCAGCTGGAGGCTGGGGGGCTCCTCGCCGTCGTCGCTGAGGTAGTCGGCAAGGTCGAGGAGGTTGGGGGCTGCGCTGTCCTCGGGCGCGCTCAAGGGGGGCAGGTTCGCCACCAGCCGCGGCGCCCGGTCGGCGACCACCTGGGGCGAACGCAGGGTGATGGTGCCCAGCCCGGTGCCAGCGACCTCGACGGGGATCTCCACCGTCCCTTCTCCCACATGGGGCAGCTGCGAATCGAGGATGGTCCAGAACCCCCCATGGGGGGCGACCCGCAGCAGTTGTCCCCACGCGTAGTGGATGGCCAACCACGCGATCGTGACGTTGCCCTCGCTCGGTGCTGCGGTGATCGTGAAGTTCATCCGCGCCAGGGAGGTACCGAAGCCGTCGATGGTGGTCGCCCCCGTCGCGACGGCGTCGTCGAGCACCTGTTGGATCAGTGATCCGGGGGGCAGGAAGGTCGCCGTGCCGTCGCCCGACCCGGGCACCTGCACCAGCGCCACCCCATCGAGGGAGAGCGTGACGTTGGTCGTGTTCTGGAGCGTCAGCGCGATCGCGACGCTGTCGATGTCGGCGCTCGAGGGCAGCAACAGTCCCTCTCCGTCGACCGAGGGGGGAGGCAGCACCGTGCCATCCCCGAGCAGTCGCCAACGTGCGGTCGTCGTCGAATCCGCCAGCCGCGTCTGGTTGCCCAGGGCCCCATAGCCGCGGCCGACGAAGGCCCACTCGGCAGGGATGTGTCCACCCAAGTCGATCGTCACGCCCTCGCATCCGCTCTCGGAGGGCTGCGGGGGGGCGACTTCCACCTGCAGGGTCGCATCGAGGATGCGGGCGTTGGCGGGCAGTTCGAGCGTCGCAACTTCCTGCGAATCCGAGTCGATCTGCGTCGTCGCGGTGGTGGTGCCGTCGGCGAAGGTCTCGATGGTCAGGGGCGCCGCATCGACGGAGGGCAGCAGCGGTCCGGCGCACAGCAGCAGCAGGCACAGGAGCGCCAGCAGGACCGATGGTGTCCGTCCCATCCTCTCGACCAGCCGCCGCCTTCTACATGAAGAAGAGCCCACGCACGCCCGTCGGTCGGCCCAACCCTTTTTCCACCACGGGCAGCTCGGGAGCGGATGCCCGTCCGGGTGGAGCTGCGACTGATCGCCGGGACCTACACCAACACCGACCACGGCGTCGATGTCGAACTCTACGGTCGCGACCGCCAGGGCAAGTCGGTCGCGCTGGTCATCGAGGGGTTCGACCCCTACTTCTACCTCGTCGCACCGACCATGGGGATGGCGACCAAGGTCCGCGACCACCCCGAGGTCCAGAAGGACAAGCTCGAGCGGCGCAAGCTGTGGGTCGAGGGCAAGGAACAGCCCGCACTCAAGGTCGTCGTCAAGCGACCCAACCGCGTGCCGGCGTTGCGTCAGGAGTTCGCCGAGGGCGACAACGTCCTGGCCGCGGACATCCCCTTCGTCTTCCGTCTGCTCTATGACCTCGACCTCAGCGCCTGCGTCGCCGCCATGGGCGAAGAGGTGCGCGGGGAGAAGGCCAAGCGCTTCTTCGTCGACCGCGTGCTGCGCGTCGATGCGACGGCGGACAAGGCCTTCGAGCACCTCGAGTCGTTCACACCGCCGCTGCGCATCCTCAGCTTCGACATCGAGAACTCGATCCGCGACCAGCGGTTGCTGTGCGTCTGTTGCTGCATCAAGACCATCGGCGCTCCCGACGCGACGATCGAGCAGCTCCCGCCGCTCGAGGGGAGCGAGCGGCAGATCCTCGCCGGGCTGCAGGAGCAGATCCGCACCGCGGACCCCGACGTCGTCACCGGGTACAACATCGATGGCTACGACATCCCCCATCTGCTGCGCCGCGCCAAGGCCAACGGCATCGACCGCCTCGAGTGGGGTCGCAACGGCCGGGAGGTGCGCGAGAGCGGTCGGACCTGGACCGTCGACGGTCGCGCCGTTGCCGATGCCTGGTGGAACGTCCGACGCATCGCCCACCCCAAGAAGGAGAGCCTCGGCGCCGTCTCCAAGCAGCTCCTCGATGCCACCAAGCTCGACGTCGACCCTGCGCAGATGGACCAGGAGTGGGAGGCCGACCGGGCCAAGGTCGTGCGCTACTGCCAGCAGGACGCTGCGCTGGCGCTGCGGCTGCTCGAGAAGGTCTCCGCGCTCAATCGCTACATGGACCTCGCGGCGGTGGCCAAGCTGCCGCTCGACGATGCCCTCAACGGCCGCACCTCGCAGCTGCTCGACAGCATCCTCATCCGCGAGGCCGACCGCAAGGGACTGGGGGTGCCCATGACGCGCCGCGCGGGCGGTGGCAAGCAGATCGAGGGCGGCTATGTCCACAGCATCGAGCCGGGGCTCTATCGCTGGGTGGTGGTGCTCGACTTCGCGTCGATGTATCCGTCGGTGATCATCGACGAGAACCTCTGCTTCACGACCCTCTCCGCCACCGGCGGTGCGGGCACCCACGTCTCCCCGGTGGGGGTCCACTTCCTCGACAAGGCGCAGCGCGAGGGGATGATCCCGCAGGTGGTCGCGCGCCTGCTCAAGGACCGTGCGCACGCCAAGGAGCGTCGGGCCGCCGCCAAGGCTGCCGCCAAGGCCGCCTCCTCCGAGGAGGAACAGCAGCGCCATTGGGAGGAGTTCCGCTACTACGACGGCCTGCAGGACGCGATCAAGATCCTCACCAACTCGGTCTTTGGTGTGATGGCCAGCTCCTTCTACCGCTTCACCGACCAGCGCATCGGCGAGTCGATCACCGCCTACGCGCGGCAGAACATCAAGCGGGTCATCACGCAGCTCGAGAGCGAGGGGGTCTCGGTGGTCTACAGCGACACCGACAGCACCTTCTGCCGCTCGCCCTCGCAGGACCTCGAAGGGGCGATCGCCTTTGGTCGGAGCGCCTCGGCGCGCTTCTCCAAGGGAGCGGCCAGCCTCGAGTTCGACAAGGTCCTCGACCCCTTCTTCAGCCACGGCATGAAGAAGCGCTACGCCGCCCGGGTGGTGTGGCCCGACGAGGACCTGCTGGTCCGCGGGTACGAGACGCGTCGCAGCGACAGCTTCGACTACCAGAGCGACTCGCTGCAGCAGATCTTCGAGGTCCTCCTCTCGGGGGGACCCGATGCGACGACCAAGCTCGGTCCGCTGGCGCAGCAGCTGGTCGCCACCGTCCAAGAGGGCAAGGTCCCGTTCGAGCGGTTGGTGATCAGCCGCTCGGTCAAGGACGAGGCCGAGTATGTCAACCCCGAGGGGCTGGTCTACGTCCGCATCGCCAAGGAGCTCAAGGAGCGCGGCTACCCCATCGTCGAGGGGATGCGGGTCAGCTGGATCGTCACCGACGGCTCGGCCTCCCCCCAGAAGGCCGAGCCCTACCTCGAGGGCGTCCCCTTGCGCGCCAAGCCGGACACCGAGTACTACGCCAAGCGTGTCGCGCAATCGCTCTCGCGGGTCACCGAGGTGTTCGGCTACCCCGAGGAGGCGTTGCTGACCAAGCGGCGCCAAGTGTCGCTGAGCGACTTCTTCTGAGCACCTTCTTGCGCCAGGCAGCACTACGCAGCCTTTATCGCAACGCTCCAGGATGCTCTGACGATGGCCGCCGCAGCGGGCAGCGCCCAAGGTGAGCGAGAGGAGCCCGCCAGCCCCACGGGCCGGCTCTCGGCGCACCGCCGCCTCCGCTCGGTCATCATCGCGATCGTCCTGGCCTTTGGCACAGCGACGACGTTGCTGGTGCTCAACCAAGCCGGCTTCTCACTCGAGCCGCTGCACCTGCCGCTGCTGGCCCTACTCAGCGGGACCCTCGTGACTTCGCTCCTGCTGTGGCTCGCGCTCGTCGCGCTTGCATTGCGCGGCATCGGTCTGCAGGTTGCCGCGCAGCAGTCTAGTCGGCAGAGCCTGGGGAGGGCTCACCAGACAAAGACCACGGTGCTGTTGGTCTGCGTCGTCGCGCTGCTGGCGATCAGCTTGAGCGTCCATCCGGCCCTGGGGAGCCCCAACTGGGTCGAGAACCAGCTCGAGTTCACCATCCGTGGATGCCCGCACAACCGCTGCATCGTCACCCCCGGCGGGGGCAGCTTCGACGTCCCGTTCCCGGGCAACGACGCCTACGAGGCCTCGACGCTCCTGGTGGAGCTCTCGGTCGTGGATGGTTCGCCGGTGCAGGCGTACTTGGGGACCGGTGAGGCCTACACCCACATCGACCCGCTCAATCGCACCGAGGTGATCAACAACGCGCTGGCGCGCAGCGCCCCGGGCGTGAGCGCCTATCGCTATGACGGTGCGACCCTCGCGCGCACCCCGCATGTGCTGCGGCTCTACGACGATGGCAACCAGACCGCCACCGTCGAGGTGCACATCACGCTGCGGCTCGATCCCAGCCTCTCGACCACGACCACGGGGCTGCTCGGGTTGCACCTGCTGCTGGGCGCCGCCTGGTGGTGGAGCGCCCGCGCGATGGCGCAAGGTCCCAAAGTTAGGGCGCTGGATGCGGACCGTCCGCAGCAGCAGACGATGTCACGCAAGAAGCTGCGGTGCCCCTCCTGCCAGAAGACCTTCGCGGTCGCTGCAGAGCCGCGCCCGTTGGATGTGGAGTGTCCGCACTGCAACTACCAAGCGACGCTCCCGTAGGGCTCCGAACCCGCGGGCAAGGTTTTTCATGGGATTGGATGTTGGCCACCTCCTGGTGCGCGGGCGTGGTCCAGTGGTTAAGACTGAAGCTTCCCAAGCTTTAAACCCGGGTTCGAATCCCGGCGCCCGCATCCTCCTCGAGGGGTAGTATACAGAAACCTAGAGGCTGCCGCCACCCCCAATCGGGTGGTTCTCGGTGACGAGCTCATTGACGACCTCCTTCGACCTGGCCAGCTCGGTCTCGAGTTCCTGCTCACGGAAGGAGGGCTTCTGATTCCCGTGCTCGAAGATCCTCTCGGCGTTGACGAAGAGCTTGTCGCGCCATGTGTAGAAGAGCGTCGTGTTCACGCCGTGCTTCCGGCAAACATCGGCGACCGACACGTCGCCTCGCATTCCCTCGAGGACGATCTTGAGCTTCTCCTCGGCCGTCCACTTCTTCCGCGCGCCTGGTTCCATGTGTGTTCCCGTCCCTGCGCGGGACCAGGAATCGTGGCAAAGTCGATGGGCCTTTCTGCCTCTGGATCCCTGACACATATCAAGGACAGGACTGACCGACTAGGGAGTCTCTCTTCCCCATCGTGCCTCGAACGAGGGGATCATCGCATCGACAACGCTCTGGGCCGCCAGTCGGTTCTACGGTTCTAGATCCGTTAGTATCACGCGTTGTTGACGTCGGGGGGGTTGGGGCTGGCGTGTCCCTTCGAGCTGCCCCGGGTGTGGATGATGCTCAGCCTGAGGGTGGCCACCTTAAGGTAGGAAGACGTCGAGACTCACCTAGGGGGGCAGGACTGAGTGCACCCTTGGGAACGGCTTGGCCGTCAGGATGGGCAAGAGAAGCAGCCCAGTTACACCCATGGTCACGAGGATCGCCGCTCAGCGGGCCTTATCCTCATCTCCCGAGGCGGCTCTGTGCAGGACGCAGATGAATCTGTCCCCAAAGCGATCCGCAGGATTCAGTCACCATCGAAGCAGTGCAGCCTACTTGACGTACTCGACCTCGGGAAAGTCGGCGAATTGCTCATCCCCGGTGAGGAACCGCAGGCCATGGCGCCGCGCAAGTACGTACCCTAGCGAATCGACGTAGGAGATCCGCGAGCGAGCGTGCCCAATCTTGAAGTGACCCGCACGGATGAGATCGTCAAGATCTGCATCCAGCAGGTTGGGTCGTAGGGCCTGGCAGACCCGTCGTGCCTGTGCCTCGTCGTGATCCCTCAGTACATGGACGATGAGCTCGTGGAGGTTGCCCTGGTGGGTAACGATCGGGGTCCCTGCGAATCCCTTGTACGACTTGGACCCCTTGACGACTTCCACAAGGGCATAGGTGTCGAAGAAGAACTCACCGCTCATGCTCCTCACGCAACCGGTCCTTCATCCTCTGCGAGTCAATCCCCCAGTCACGAAGGATACCGAAGGACCCCCGGGTAGGCTTGCGGAGTTTTCGGAACTGGACGAGGAGCGTGTCGTTCGGCTTGATCCGCTCGCGTAGGACGACCTCCCTGGGGATGCGCACGCCCAAAGAGTTGCCCCACCGACGGACCCGGAGCTCCACCTCTTCCTCCATACGTTATACAATGTATAATCTTATACTAAAACCTGTCTGGCCTTCAGACAGAACCCCCCTTGGGTACCCTCAGGTGATGCGCGTACAGGTGGGGTGGAACGACCCCGCGATTGCGATGATTCTCGCGTCCGAGGTGTTCCCCAACCGGTGGGCTCAGCGCACGGGAGCCAGAGGTCGCACAGAGCGAGGACGAGCCCTCGTCGCACCGCCGACAGGCTCAAGGGACCGATGGCATTGCCCCGATGGGGGAGACGGCCTGGGCGCTGACGGACGATGGCCGACCGTCCGGCCACAGATCAGCATCACACCGATGGCCCCCTCGCTGGAGCAAGCCTTCCTCATCGAGGAGCCCGGGATCATCGGAGGGCTCCAGCGCCTGCTCGAGGCGCCGACACGCGCACGTCTGTGGATCGGGAGCGGGCCGCCTCCGGTGAATCTGATTCAACATCGCGATCTCGAGCGCATCTGGCTTGGGCCACTCTCGGAGCTGGGGGAACTGCCGCCCAGCGACGCTGCGGGTGCAGCGGCAGCCGCGATCGGCGTGCCGCTGGCCCAGGCGGGTTCGCAACTGCCCCGTCTGATCGAGAAGGCCGCTGCGGAGGGACCGGTGGTCGTGCTCCTCGACGACCCGGAGCTGTTGGCACTCCAACTGGGTGACTCGGAGGTCCTCAAGCTCCTGCAGCGGATCCGGGACCGCCTCGCAGGGCGCTCCGGGCAGCTGGTGCTCAGTTGCAATCCGTCTGGGATCGGCCCCTCGGTCTCCTCTGCCATCCGTGCCGGTGTCGACGAGGTCACCCAGGTGATCGGGCCCAACGAGGGGTCGGTGGTGCCGCCCACTTGGCCGATGGCGCCGCTGGGGGTCGCGCTCGATCGTGACCTCGCGACCAACCTCCACGGGCAGGGCCATGGCCCCTTCCCACCCCCCACCTTGGTGGTCGGCCCGCGTCCCCAACCGCTCGCCGCGTTGCTGCCGAGCTCGCAGATGCTGTGGTTGACCGAGCAGGAGGGGGATGGCACGATGCACCCGGCGGACGTCCCGTTGCTGTTGCCACGGGCAATCAAGGCCTACCTGCGGGAGCACGCAACGGTGGCCGCAGGCCCTGCGCCGCTGGTGGTGCTTGCCGACCTGCACCAACTGCTGCTCTATCACAGCCCCCTGGTGTGGGCGAGCATCGTGCGCACCATCGCCCACCGTGTGCAGCTCAGCGGCGGGCACTGCCTGCTGGGCGCCCAGGCTGGCGCGCTCCCCCAGACGGCGCTGGCGCTGCTGATCAAGCGCATGGCCCTGTGCAATCTCTGCTGAGGGCTCAGTAGGGCGGAGGCGGACGGTAGGAACCGTCGCCGCCATAGCCCGGCGGCGGGGGTGGTGCCTGT